>CATWID010000062.1 GCA_958350755.1 uncultured Collinsella sp. | reverse complement strand
CGATGGGGTCCTCACCGATAACGGCGATCTGGAAGCGCTCGAGCACGTTGGCGGCGCGAGCAAAACCGATGCGGGACTCGGCTTCGGTGACCGAGGGCTTGCCCTCCCACACATGATGCAGGCGGTTGATGTAGGCGTAGGTGTCCTGGAAGGCCATGCCGTCGGCAAACAGGCCGACATTTTCCTGGAACTGCTGCAGGGCGGCCTCGGTATGCGGACCAAAGTAGCCGTCGTCTTCGCCACAGGCAAAGCCCAAAACGTTGAGAGCGCGCTGCAGGGCCTGCACATCGGCGCCATGGAAATTGGGCATGCGCAGATACAGGGTGCGGTCGCCCAGCTTATACGAGGCGTCGACCAGGGCGCTCCAACAGGGGATATCGACGGCATGACCGGCAGCAAGGCCGCTGTCGAGCCTGAAGGTGCTGACGGCCTGCTCGGTGGTGGTGCCAAAGCGCTTGTCGACAACCTCGGCGTCATCGATTGTATAGCCGAGCTGCAGAAGGCGGGACTGGACGTCCTCGACGGCTGCTCCCTGCATGCCCGTGGTAATAGGTTCCATGAACGAACCCCTTTCGGCGTACCATTCGTACTATTTTGAGCGTGTGTCGGATAGACAACGCGAGACAATTTATAAACATGCACTCAATAGTGTAGCAACTTGTACCCAAACTCGCTGCCCACAGGTTTTATGACCCCCGCTAGTTAAGACGCTCCACAAAGAAATCTGCCATTGAGAGGAAGAGCTCGCGCGCATGCGGGTCGAGCTCGACGCCTTCGATAGCGGCCTTGGCCTTAGCGGTCAGGTCGAGCGCATAGGTGTGGGCGTAATCGATGGAGCCGGTCTCCTGGAAGATCTCCACGGCGCGTGCGAGCTGCGCAGGGTCCTCGGTGCCCGAGGAAAGGATTGCCTCGATCTCGTCGTGATAGCGCTCGTCTGACAGGGCATGCACGGCAACGAGGGTGCGCTTGCCCTCGGTGATATCGGTGCGGAAGTCCTTGTTGGCGGCCTCCTTGGTGCCGATCAAGTTGAGCAGGTCGTCTTGAATCTGGAAGGCAAGGCCCGTGTGCAGCCCAAAGGCGCGCAGTGCCTCAATCTGCTCTTCGCTGCCGCCGCCGATAATGGCTCCGGCGGCAAGCGGCGTCGCTCCGCTGTAGTACGCGGTCTTGTGCGTCGCCATGTCCAGATAATCGTCGACCGAAATGTCAAAGCGCTCGTCGCGGACCCAGCCCAGGTCGAGCGCTTGGCCCTCGATGGTACGGACGATCATCTCGGTAAGCTCGTGGAGCACGTGAAGCTTCACGTCTGCGTTGAGTGTGGGGTCGTCGAGAACCGTCTTGGTGACCATGGTGAGCGCCAGGTCACCGCAGTTGATGGCAAGACCGGTGCCCTCGGTAAGGTGCATGCAGGGCTTGCCGCGACGAATCTGCCCGTTGTCGGCGATGTCGTCGTGGATGAGTGCGCCCGACTGAAAGTGCTCGATGGCCGCCGCTGCGCTGCGGGCGCTCTCAAAGCTGCCGCCTACCGCAGTGGCGGCGAGCATGCAGATGAGCGGGCGGTGGCGCTTGCCAGCGTTTGCCGTAAATGCCGAGAGCGGGGTATACAGGTAGCGCTCGATATCGGCGGAAGTCGCCTGTCCGTCAAAGAACGTGGCCAGATAGTCGTTAATCTGGTCAAAGTGCTGGGCTAAAAAGCTGGTAAACGGACTGGACACGGGTTCTCGCATTCTTTGATAGGTTGCATCGTTGCATTATGCAGACAACATATTGCCACATTAGGGCGTCGAGCGCGGCGGTTGAAGACGATTGGTCCATGCGGCCGCAAGTGCGGTAGGGGCTTGGCTAGATAAGCCCAAAGTGTTCGAGCGCGGTGACGACGCCGTCGTGGTCGATGCTGTCGGTGACATAGTCGGCCTTTTCCTTGAGGAAGTCCGGCGCATTGCCCATGGCGATACCGACATCGACGGCGTTCATCAGCGAGACGTCATTGCTGGCGTCGCCGATGCCGTATACGGTTCCGTGGTGGGGATCGAGGGCGTCGAGTACGGACTGGATACCCTCGCGCTTGGTGCATTCGCGAGGCGAAATCTCGGTCACTTCGAGCTCGAGCTCGTTAAAGCAGAGCAGCGGCTCAAACGCTTGATCCTGAGCGATGCGGTTGGCAAGCGACGTGGACATTAAGATCTTGTAGGCGCTGTAATGTTGCAGCTGCGTAATTGCATCGCCCACGGTGCGGGCGTATCCCGGGGCGTCGGGCGCATCGGCACTCATGCGAACGACGCCATTGAGTCCCTCAAAACGAATCACTTCGTCCGATTGCTCAAGAATGGGAGCAAGGCGCTGCAGCATGCCGGGCGTCATCGCCAAATCGCGAATCACGTGTCCCTCAAGTTCGACATAGCCACCCGCGAGGCAGACGATGCCGGTCCAGGGCAGCTCGAGCAGCTTTGGATGGATGCAGCTCAGCGTGCGCCCTGTGCAGATAAACGCCATATTGCCCTTGGCGACAAAATCACGGATGGCTTGCGAGACCGCTTCATTGGGATAGGGGGAGAGGTCTCGCTCGCTCTCGGGAAGCTCTTGTGCCACTCGAGGGTCTTGCCAGGCGAGTGTTCCGTCGATATCGAAGAAGCAGATATCGCCGCGCTTATGGGCTGCGCTGGCGGCAGGGGAGGCCGAGGTGGTGGGCACAAATCCCGGCTCGAGGCCCATGATCTGGTCAAAATGCTCTTTAACGCGGGGAACGGAGATGCCAATAATCACCTGGGCGGTCTTGCCCGTAATGATGAGGCCCTTGGCGCCCACCGCGACAAACGACGCATTATCTGCAACGATGGAAGGGTCTGCGACCTCGACGCGCAGGCGCGTGGCGCAGTTGGTTGCGCCCACGATATTGCCAACGCCACCTAAAAGCTGAATTACCCGCTCAGCGAGGACGTGATCTTGATCGGATTGAATACTGACCTCGCCATTGGGAGATTGCTCTTTGGCAAAGCCGCTTCCGGTTAAACGATCGATTGCCGCGCGATTGGAGACATGATCCTCGCGGCCCGGCGTCTTAAGGTCATAGACCAAGATGAGTGCTCGAAAACTAACAAAAAAGATGAGGCTAAAGGCAAGACCGATACCGAGCGCCAAAAGGTAGGAGCCGGCATGCATTCGCATGAGTGGGATGAAGTTGAAGGCCGTCATTTCCATGAGACCGCCCGAGAAGATGCCGACGATGCCAAAGAAGTTCATGGTCATGGCAAGGCAGGAGGACAGGACGGCGTAGAGCAAAAAGAGTCCGGGATAGGTGAACATAAAGAGAAACTCGAGCGGCTCGGTGACGCCGCAGACCACCGAGGCGACGATGGCGGGCAAAAGGATGACCTTAAGGCCGGCGCGGCGTTCGGGTTTGGCGGTGAAATAGAATGCTGCCGCGATGGCGGGAAGGCCAAAGAGCTTGCCCCAGCCGGTGGCGGTAAAACCTGCCCAGGGCGCAAGTTCATTTAAAGGGCGCGTGCTATGGGAGAGAATGGGGAGCAGGTTGGTCCACGTGGCGTAAATACCGTCGTGAATGACCAGATTGTCGTAATAGATGGGCATATAGAGCAGATGGTGCAGCCCCATGGGCTCGAGCGCTCGCTCCAAAAACACAAAGATGCCCACGCCGAAGGGGCCGACGCCCGCAAGTGCGTGGCGCAGCGTTTCGGTCACAGCGTATGCGAAGGGCACGATGGCGGCCGAGATGGCGGCAAGGGCAAACACGGCAAAAAAGCTGATGAGGTAGACGAGCGAGGAACCCGAGAACGTGCCGAGCCAATCGGGAACCTTGGCATCGTAGAAGCGGTCATGGATGGCAACGACGGTTGCCGACACCGCCAGCGGGCCGATAATGCCGGTGTCGAGCGTCTTGATGCCGTCGATGACGGTGATGCCGCTGGCGGGGGTTAAAGACGACGGGTACTTAAGTCCAAGGTTGTCGCCGCTCAGCTTAATGATCTCGCTCAAAAAGAAACAGTAGGCAAAATAGGCTACGAGCGCCTCGAGGCAGCAGCGTGCCGGTTGCTTTTGGGCAAGGCCGATGGGCAGCGCTACGGCAAAAAGGAGTGGAAGGCGCTTAAAGACCGTCCACGAGCCGCGCTGAATGATAGTCCAGAAAACGTACCAGGGGGTTCCGTATACGGCGAGGTCGCCGACGATATCCACGGTCGTTGCGAGGGCGGAGATGCCGACCATGAGGCCTGATATAGAAAACAGCATGGCGGGCGCGAACATGGCTCCGCCAAAACGTTGGATTTTCTGCAGCATAATATGCCTTTCGGATGCAACATGCTGTGCGAGCAAGAACGTTTAAACAATGAACTCATTGTAGAGGACTGGCTGCTTGCCGCATTGACGGTTTTGATTCGGTCCGATTTGGGTTTCGGGGGAACCGTCGACGGTAAATAATCCGTGCTTTACCGATAATCGGTTTAAACAACTTTAAGAAATGCTATCGTGCCTAGCCATACATATTCATTAGAGGTGAAATCATGCCAAAAGCGATTTACGAAGGAATCTACCGCGAGATCCGTTCGCGCATCATCAACGGGACCTATGCGTTTCAGGAGATGCTGCCAACCGAAGCCGAGCTGACCGCGGAGTTTGGCTGCACGCGCAATACCGTTCGACGCGCCTTGAGCATGCTGGCCGACCAGATGTTTGTGCAGCCTATACACGGCAAGGGCGTGCGCGTTATTTGGCTTAAGGGCGAAACCGATATGCTGGGCGCACTCGAAGAGGTTGAGTCGTTTGGCGAGTTCGCAAAACGCAACAATGCCGTCGCATCGACCGAGGTCAAGTCTTTTGAACATTTGATTTGCACTGAGCAACTCTCTCGTCGCCTGGGCTTTAAGGTGGGCGAGGAGCTGATTCGCGTCGTGCGTGTCCGAAGCCTCAACGGCAGCGCGCGCCAAGTGGACCACGGCTACTTTTTGGCGTCGATCGCCAAGGGCCTGACCCCCGAGATCGCGGCGGATTCTATCTACGGCTATCTGGAGCACAAGCGCGGCATCAAAGTGATGGCGAGCCGCCGTACGGTGAGTGTCGAGCTCGCCAACGATGAGGACTGCAGCTATCTGGACCTTGGCAAGTACAACTGCGTCGCCGTTATGGAGAGCCAGTCGTACACCTCGGACGGCATCTTGTTCGAGGTCACGCATGCCCGCACACACCCCGAGATCTTCCATTACCGCGTCAATTCCAAGCGATAGCCGGCTAGCTCGCAGCCTGACGAGACTCATGCCCTCAAAGCGAAAACGCCCGGTCAAACCGACGATGCATCGGCTTGATCGGGCGTTTTCTCTGCATTCGATAACAAATAATTGTTTATACAAAACTTGTCAAGTATCAAGTCGAAATTACCGTTCACCGAAGTTTTTCTACCGCTCTAGTAATACTTGTTCAAACAACTAGCCAAATAGCGTATTGTACAAGTCAGCAAAAGGGGCAAAGTCCCCGAGCCAATCTCCGAAGGCGGCGGCAAAGGGTGCCGCCACGGTGTGAAAGGGTGGATTGTAATGAAGAACGAAATGAGCAGAAGGCAGTTCCTGGGCTTTGCTGGTTCCGCGGCTGCGGTTCTTGGTCTGGGCCTCGTGGGCTGCGGTGGTTCTGCCGGCTCTGGCTCCTCTGCTTCTGGTGACGCTGCCGAGGTCTACTTCCTCCAGTTCAAGCCCGAGGTCGACAAGGAGTGGAAGGAGATCGCCAAGGCGTACAAGAAGGAGAAGGGCGTCGAGGTCAAGATCGTGACCGCCGCCTCCAACACCTACGAGGAGAAGCTCAAGTCCGAGATGTCCAAGAGCTCCGCTCCGACGCTGTTCCAGGTCAACGGCCCCACCGGCCTTAAGAACTGGAAGGACTACTGCGCCGATCTTTCCGACACCAAGCTCCGCGGCGAGCTCATCGACGACTCCCTGGCGCTGCAGTCCGACGGCAAGGATCTGGGTATCGACTGGGTTCAGGAGAGCTACGGCATCATTTACAACAAGGAGCTCCTCGAGAAGGCCGGCTACAAGGCCGAGGACATCAACTCCTTCGACAAGCTGAAGGCTTGCGCCGATGACATCCAGGCCCGCAAGGACGAGCTCGGCGTTGACGGTGCCTTCACTTCCGCCGGTATGGATGACTCCTCCAGCTGGCGCTACACCACGCACCTCGCCAACCTCCCGCTCTACTACGAGTTCGAGAAGGAGCACAATCAGGAGGACGACGAGATCAAGGGCGAGTATCTCGACAACTTTAAGCAGATCTTCGACCTGTACATCACCGACTCCACCTGCGATCCTTCGCAGCTCGCCTCCAAGACCGGTGACGACGCCACCAACGAGTTCGCAACTGGCAAGGCCGTCTTCTATCAGAACGGCTCTTGGGCCTACGCCGACCTCACCAAGGCCGGTATGACCGACGACCAGCTCGGCATGCTGCCGATCTACATCGGCGTCGACGGCGAGGAGAACCAGGGCCTGTGCTCCGGCGGCGAGAACTACTGGTGCGTCAGCTCCCAGGCTTCCGAGGATGCCCAGAAGGCCACCGAGGACTTCATGTATTGGTGCGTCACTTCTGACACCGCCACCAGCATCATCGCTGACAAGATGGGTCTGACCGCCCCGTTCAAGAGCGCTAAGGAGACCACCAACGTCTTCTCTCAGCAGGCCGTTGCTATGGCCAAGGACGGCAAGAAGACCGTCGCTTGGGACTTCGTTTACATCCCCTCCGAGGAGTGGAAGAAGAACCTCAAGCAGGCTCTCATCGCTTATGCCGCCGACAATACCAAGTGGGACGGCGTCAAGAACGCCTTCGTCGATGGCTGGAAGACCGAGAAGGCTGCTTCCGAGTAAGTAGTTGCTGCCCAAGCTATCTGATTAGCGACAGGGGGCGGGCAGACGTTGGTTTGCCCGCCCCCTGCATATTGAAAGGACCCTTCTATGGGCAAAGCACTCAAGCGCTGGTGGCCGCTCTTTATGCTGCCCACGTGCCTGGCGTTTATGATCGGGTTCGTGATCCCCTTTATCCAGGGCTTCTATCTCTCGTTCTGCCAGTTTATTACCATTAACAATGCGCACTTTGTCGGTATCGAGAACTACGTGCGCGCGCTGTCCGATCCGCAGTTTGCCACGTCGTTCTTCTTTACCGTGGCGTTTGCCTTCCTGTCGACGGTGCTCATCAACGTGATTGCCCTCGCCATCGCGCAGGCGCTCACCCGCAAAGCGCTCAAGGGCACCAACATCTTCCGTACGATCTTCTTTATGCCTAACCTCATCGGCGGCATCGTGCTGGGCTACATTTGGCAGATTCTGATCAACTGCCTGCTCTCCAACGTGGGTGCCCAGCTCATCGCTCTTAACTCTGCTGCTGGCTTCTGGGGCCTTATCATCCTGACCCTGTGGCAGCAGGTCGGCTACATGATGATCATCTACATCGCTGGTCTGCAGTCCATTCCGTCCGACTACATCGAGGCCGCCAAGGTCGACGGTGCCACGGCATGGCAGACGTTTTGGAAGGTTAAGATCCCTAACCTGATGCCGACCATCACCATCTGCCTGTTCCTGTCCATCACCAACGGCTTTAAGCTGTTCGACCAGAACCTCGCCCTTACCGGCGGCGCCCCCGCGCACTCCACCGAGATGCTCGCCCTGAACATCTACAACACGTTCTATTCGCGTGCTGGCATCGCATGGCAGGGCATCGGTCAGGCCAAGGCAGTTATCTTCTGCATCCTGGTCGTCGCTATTTCTATGATCCAGCTTAAGGCCACGAGGTCCAAGGAGGTGCAGCAGTAATGAAACGCGATAAGGCTATTAACCGCGCGCTCTCGATCTTCTTTACGATTCTGTCACTCGCATGGATCTACCCCGTGTTCATGATTGCGCTCAATTCCTTTAAGAAAGCGACCGCAATCAGCACCACCACGGCGTTCGATCTGCTCACGCCCGAGACGTTCAACGGCCTTGCAAACTACGTGCACGCCCTTAACGAGCAGGGCTTTGCCTCGGCCTTTATGTACTCGCTCATCATTACGGTCACGTCGGTCGTGCTGATCTTGGTGTGCTGCTCCATGTGCGCTTGGTACGTGGTGCGCGTCAACAGCAAGATCTCGAACTTCTTCTATTACCTGTTCGTGTTCTCGATGGTTGTACCGTTCCAGATGCTCATGTTCACGCTGTCCAATTTGGCAGACCGCATCGGCTTTAACACGCCGTTCAACATCTGCTTTATCTATCTGGGCTTTGGCGCGGGCCTGGCGGTCTTTATGTTCGCCGGCTTTGTAAAGAACATCCCGCTCGAGATCGAGGAAGCGGCCATGATTGACGGCTGCAACCCGGTCCAGGTGTTCTTTAAGATCGTCCTTCCCATCATGAAGCCCACCTATCTTTCGGTCGGCATTCTCGAGACCATGTGGGTCTGGAACGACTATCTGCTGCCCTACCTTACCCTCGACTCCACCAAGTACAAGACCATTCCTATCTTGATCCAGTACTTCCGCGGCGGCTATGGCCACGTCGAGCTCGGCCCCATGATGGCCTGCATCATGATGGTTGTTATCCCCATCGTCATCATGTACATCCTCTGCCAGAAGTACATCATCGACGGCGTGGTGGCAGGTGCCGTCAAGGGCTGATGCCGTAACTGTTTTGCAAGTTTCAGCGGCGCCCCCAACATGGTGCCGCATATCGAAAGGTAAAGACATGGCCGAGATCGTTCTCAAACATGTTCAGAAGGTGTATCCCAACACCGAGTCCAAAAAGAAGGGCTTCTTTGGCAAAAAGAAGAAGACCGAGGAGAAGAAGCACAACCTCAAGGTTACCGAGGATGGCGTGCTCGCTGTTGAGGACTTCAACCTCACCGTTCACGACCAGGAGTTCATCGTCCTCGTTGGCCCGTCTGGCTGCGGTAAGTCCACGACGATGCGCATGGTCGCCGGCCTGGAGGACATTACCTCGGGCGACGTGCTCATCGATGGTAAGCGCGTCAACGACGTGGCGCCCAAGGATCGCGACATCGCCATGGTGTTCCAGAGCTACGCCCTGTACCCCAACATGACGGTGTACGAGAACATGGCGTTTACGCTTGAGCTCAAGAAGGTCCCCAAAGACGAGATCGACCGCAAGGTTCGCTCCGCTGCCGAGATCTTGGGTATCACCGAGTACCTCGACCGCAAGCCTAAGGCGCTTTCGGGTGGCCAGCGCCAGCGCGTCGCCATCGGCCGCGCCATCGTGCGTGACCCCAAGGTCTTCCTGATGGACGAGCCGCTGTCCAACCTGGACGCCAAGCTGCGTAACCAGATGCGTGCCGAGCTCATCAAGCTGCGCCACGAGATCAAGGGTACGTTCATCTATGTTACTCACGACCAGACCGAGGCCATGACCCTCGGCGACCGTATCGTGGTCATGAAGGACGGCGTTGTCCAGCAGATCGCCACGCCGCAGGAGGTCTTCAACCACCCCGCGAACATCTTCGTCGCCGGCTTCATCGGCGTGCCGCAGATGAACTTCTTCGATGCCCAACTGGTGCGCTCGGGCGACGGCTTTACCGTCAAGACCGAGGATATGAACGTTGCTCTCGCCCCCGAGACTTGCGCTCAGCTTGCCCTCAACTGGGACGGCGGCGACGTGAAGGAGATCACAGCCGGCGTGCGCCCCGAGCAGATCCTGCTTGCCGACAAGGGCGAGGAGGGTGCGCTCCAGGGTACCGTCGAGGTGACCGAGCTCATGGGTTCGACCGAGCACGTCCACGTGACCGCCCCCGACGGCCAGTTTGTCCTGATCATCCCCGTCGT
>CATWID010000061.1 GCA_958350755.1 uncultured Collinsella sp. | reverse complement strand
ACGACCTGCTCGTTGACAAGGGAAACGTCGCCCGGCTCGTGGTCCTGCAGGCCGATCGAGTGGCCCAGGCGATGCGTGAAGTACTTGCCGTAGCCAGCGTCCTCAATCACGTCGCGCGCGGCACGGTCCAGATCGCACATGCGCACGCCCGGCGCGATGAGCGCCTCGGCGGCCTCGTTGGCGCGGCGCACGATATCGTAGATGCGCTCCGTCTCCTCGTCCGGCTCGCCCCAAAAGAATGTACGCGTCATGTCCGAGCAGTAGTTGCAGCGGCGTCCGCCAATGTCGAACAGCACCACGCCGCCACGCTTGAGTACGGTGTCGTCGGGCTCGTGATGCGGATCGCCGGCGTTGGCGCCAAAGCTCACGATGGGCGGAAAGCTAAAGCCCTCGCAGTCGTGCTTGCGGTACAGGCCGAGCATCTGGTCGGCAATTTCGCGCTCCGTTACGCCCTCGTGAACGAGCTTGATGGCGTCGACCATCACGGCGTCGTTGGCGGCCGAGGACATGCGCATGAGCTCCTGCTCGGCGGCATCCTTGTGGGTGCGTGAAGCGGTGACGGCAAAATCGCCTAGGAAAAACTCGCTCGCGGTATGGCGCTCCATAAGGGGCATCAAAAAGCCGGAACGCATGACGGTGTCGATGCCAAGCGGCTTGGTCGGATCGACCTCGCGAGCGATAGCGTCTGTCACGACTTCGGTGTCGGTGTGATAGGCGACGCGGGCATTGTCGTACTCCGGCAACTGATGCAGCGCGTTGACCAAGATCACGGGCTCGTCATCGCGCGCGAGCAGCACACCGCAAAAACGCTCGAACATATCGGCATAAAAGCCGGTCAGATAGTAAATCGACCACGGGTCGTTTACGAGCAGCTGCGCACCGGGGTGCTGAGCCTCGAGCGCATCGAGCACGCGCGCCACACGCTGGTCATCGACATGTGCCATACATCGTCCTTTCGCTAGGTTGCCACCATGGTATCCCCAATGCCGGCGTAGTCAATTTGGGACGGGGCTATTTTAGCTGCATCAAACATGCGGAATGATAGGTAAAAGTAGTCATTAGAGGCCCGTCCCGAATTAGATGCTTTCAAAACTATGGCGGATTACGGGGCTGGACCTGTATTACTTGACCATGGGAAAAATCGCGAAATTAAAACCGCAGGTAGACGGCTTATCAAAAATCGAAAAATGCCGGTATGGATGGGGGTCTCCGAATCAGCCCCGTAATCCGGCATAGTTTTGAAATGGTGCAAATCCGATAGCAGCCAAGAGAGCGCTTTTGCAACCGAAAGGAAGGGAACGGGGTAGCTAAAAAGAGCCCCGTCCCAAATTAGCTGCTTAGGCGGGGTCGATGTCCATGCTGGCGATGAGGTCGATGTTGGTGTTGAGGAGGTTCTCCAGCACGACGTCGCCCATGCGGATGGGGGCGTTGACGACTAGACCTCGGATGAGGTCCATGGCTTGGGCGTGGAGTGCCAGCGGGATGGCTTCGGCCGTGCGCACGGGCAGCAGCGCCTCATCGCCGCCGGATACCGCCACGGTGGTGGTGAGCACGCGCATGGGGCAGGTGAGCTCCTGATGCGCGAATTTATCACCGCGTGGGCAGCTGTTGCCGGTCACGGAGCGCACCTCTGCCACGGCGCCGTTGGCATCGCGCTCCACCTCTACGGTCAGGAGGCACTCGGATGGGCAGGTGGTGCAGTTGAACTGCAGCGTTTCGATCACGTTATCGCTCATAGTTTATGCCTCCTCGATGGGGTCGACGGATAGGACAATCTCGCTGGCACCCAGGTCGAACGCCTGCTTGATGACCTTTGCCGGCAGCGGGAAGCTTTCCATGACGCTCGGTTTAAACGGGCGGACTTTGCCCGCAAACATTTCTTCGCCGTTGGCTAAGATGCGCACGCGGGCGGCATCGACCGGCCGGCGCACGCGGAAGTTCAGCTTGGTGAGCGCCGCAGCCGTAATGCGTCCCGGCAGCGCGTATCCCGCAATGCCGGCAGGGGAGACCATCAGCTCGCAGCTCGTGCCCGCAGCTCTCGCCCCGCCGTCGCCGCCCAACGCCCACGTCGCCGCAGCCGCACCGGCGCGCTCGGACTCGGTCGTCACGTTGTCGGCCAGGTCGTGCACGTGCAGCACGTTGCCACAGGCAAAGATGCCCGGCACGCCTGTCTGGAGGCTCTGGTCAACTACGGCACCGCGTGTGCGCGGGTCAAGTTCCACGCCTGCGGCAACCGAAAGCTCGTTCTCGGGAATCAGACCTACCGAAAGCAGCAGCGTGTCGCACGGAACGATGCGCTCCGTCCCGGCAATGGGCGCCAGGTGCTCGTCGACCTGGCTTACCTCGACGGCCTCCACGCGGTCGTGCCCGATCACGCGCGTGACGGTGGTGGACAGGTGCAGTGGAATTCCAAAGTCGTCCAGGCAGTTCTTGACGTTGCGGCGCAGTCCGTTGGCGTACGGCATGAGCTCGTACACGCCCTCGACCGAAATCCCCTCGAGCGTGCAGCGACGTGCCATGATCAGCCCGATATCGCCCGAACCCAAAATGACGGCGCGCGAGCCGGGTTTGAGGTTCTCGATATTGATGTATCGCTGCGCCAGACCGGCCGTAAACACGCCGGCGGGACGACTGCCGGGGATCTTGATCTCGCTGCGGGTGCGCTCACGGCAACCCATGGCAAGGACGACCGCGCGCCCGGTGAGCTGCAGCATGCCGGCAGGGCTCATGAGCGTGACGGTATGGACCGCGGTGGCTCCCGTCGGCTCGCCTGAATCAATCCCAAGCACCATACTGTTCAGGAACAGCGCAATGTCGGTTGCGTGCACCTGGTCGATAAAGCGCTGCGCGTACTCGGGACCAGTGAGCTCCTGTTTAAAGTGCGACAGGCCAAAGCCGGGGTGGATGCACTGGCGCAGGATACCGCCCAGATGCTGCTCGCGCTCCACGATGGCCACGCGCGCACCGGCCTTTTGCGCGGCAAGCGCGGCCGCCATGCCGGCAGGTCCGCCGCCGATAACGACCACGTCGAAGGCTTGCGTTGCCACGGCGCTCGCCTCCGCGCGTTCGTCGCGCATAGCAAACGTCGCCATTCTAGCGCACCCCCTTCAGCGGTCCCTCGACCAACCAAGATCCGGCATCTTCCAACAGCACTTCGCTGGGGTCGCAGCCCAGCTCGCGCGCCAGGATCGCCACCACGCGGCTCTGGCAAAAGCCGCTTTGGCACCGACCCATGCCGGCTCGGCAGCGGCGCTTGACGCCCTCGACCGAAACCGCGCCCGGGTGGCGTCGGATCGCGGCCACTATCTCGGCCTCGGGCACCGTCTCGCAGCGGCAGACGATCTGCCCCCACGCGGGGTCGGACTCGATCAGCTCCTCCTTGCGCGCCAGCGGTGCGCGGTCAAAGTCGTCCGGCTCGCGGCGAATTGGATTCCAGTCCGCCCGCTCGCGCAGCTCCACGCCCGACTCACGCATCACAAGTTCTATACGCTCGGCAATGGCAGGCGCGCTCGCCACGCCTGGGGACTGAATGCCCGCCGCTTGGAAGAGCCCTGGCACCACGGCCGACTGTCCAATAAAGAAGTCGTTCGTTCCCCGAATGACCGGACGCCCGCCGGCAAACGCACGCACCACGCGGTGCGTCTCCAGGTCGGGCACCAGCTTGCGCGCGCCGTTCAGGAGCGCGTTTACATCGCTCGCATAGGTCTGCGTGTCGCCCGGCTCGCGCACGGCGGCCGTCGCGGTAATCACGGTGTTGCCGTGCACGGTTCCCGTGACGATAACGCCCTTGGACACCGGCGTGGGAACGGGGTAGAGCGGCATGAGCGCCCGCGGCTCCTTGTCCAGCACCACGATGTTGCCCTGGCGCCAGACCATCTGAAACTCTTCGGCGCCCGCCATATGCGAGATGTCCGCGGCGCCGTTGCCCGCGGCGTTGATCAGGTAGCGGCAGCGCACCTCTCCGGCGGGCGTCGCCAGCGTAAAGCGCACAGCCCCGTCGGTAGCCTCGCCGCCAGCAACCTCAATCGCTTCCACCGGCGCAGACCGCATAAATGTCACGCCGTTGGCGACGGCGTTCTCCAGCGCGGCAATGGCGACCTCAAAGGGATCGACAAAGCCAGTCGAGGGGCACCACAACGCGCACGTTGCATCGGCACTGGCACGCGGCTCTAATTCGTGGATGCGGTCGGGTCCGACGATCGACAGCTCGGGAACACCGTTGACATGGCCGTTGCACCGCAGCTGCTCCAGATGCGTGCGGTCCTCGTCGTTAAAGCCCAACACCATCGACCCGGTGCGGCAGAACAGAAAGCCCAGCTCCTGCGCCCATGTACCGTACAACTCGCAGCCACGGGCGTTGACCTGTGCCTTTACGGTTTCCGCCGCCGGATCGTAGCCAGCGTGCACCAGGCCGCCGTTGGCCTTCGACGCGCCCAGCGCAATATCGTTAGCCGCCTCGACTACGCAAATGGACAGGTCAAACCGCGCGAGCTGCCTCGCGATGGCGCACCCGGTAATGCCCGCGCCCACAATTGCGATATCAAACGTTTCTGCCACGGTGCCTCCCAGATAAGTTGACAGGCTGTCAATAAAACCATCCTACGGTCTGCGCGCCCCTAGTGCGGCGGCAATGCGGCGAACAGCCCCGCAACACCCGCCAACGGCAGGCGATTGGAGACCCGGCACGGATGTTGGCCTCGTCTGTCGACAACTAAGGCAACCGTTCGTCTCCATCTGTAACAGTTAGACGAGGATTTGGGTTCTAGATGTTACAGATCAAGACAAACCTTCCGGCGGATTTTGAATGTCTCGATCTGTTACAGTAAGAGGGGTTTTGGGGCCTAAGATGTTACAGATCGAGATTGAAGTCGGGGAGGGACCCCTGTGTCTCGATCTGTAACACCTAGACCCGGATTCCGCTCCCACCTGTTACAGATTGAGATGTTTGTGTCCGCGCCAGCCCCGTACCCAGCCGTGGTCCCATATAAACAAACCCCGTGGTAAACTTGACCGGACTGTAAATATTCCGAAAGGTACACCTCAATGTCCAAATACATCAACGAGCTCATGTCGCCGCAGCTTATGGGCGTCATCTATGCCTTCGTGGGCTTTATCATCGCCCTGTACGTGCTGTCGGTCGTCTATGTGTTCATCGATGCTCGCCGCCGCGGCGCCAGCGCCTACGTGGCATGGGGCATCATCGCCCTGATCCCGTTTGTGGGTCTCATTGCTTATCTGGTCCTTCGCCCGCACTCCTACGCGGCCGACCGTGAGGAGCAGGAGCTGGACATGGCCCTGCGCGAGCGCCAGCTTGCCCAGTACGGCACCTGCCCGCAGTGCGGCGCGCCCATCGAGAAGGACTTTGTCGTGTGCCCGGTGTGCGACACCCAGGTTCGCAACGTGTGCCCCAGCTGCCATCGCCCGCTCGATGCGCACTGGAAGGTCTGCCCCTACTGCCGAACTCGCATCCAGTAACGCATCCATCGCCGGGCCGGCCGCAAGCCACGGGCACCGCGCGCCATGCGAAAGGCAGACGCGCGCCCCGCAGCCCCGCCCCACACGATGAAGCATGCGTAGAAAATCGCCCGCCGTGCCATTAAGGTGCGGCGGGCGCTTGTATACCAAGGCAACCTGCCTATAATGATGCAAGTCAAAAACGCCGAGCGCATCGCACGCACTTGCACCAGGCATCCGAGAGGAGAAAACATACTCATGAAGGCACTCTACAATGACGGTTCGGTGGCCGAGCTCCCGCAGGACGAGGTCACGCACGTCATCCGCCACTCCGCCGCGCACATCATGGCGCAGGCCATCAAGCGCCTGTACCCCCAGGCCGACTTTGCTTACGGTCCTGCGACCGACAACGGCTTCTACTACGACGTCGACCTGCCCGAGGGCGTCAAGATCAGCGAGGACGACTTCCCCGCGATCGAGGCCGAGATGAAGAAGATCGTCAAGGAGAACCTCAAGTTCTCCGTGTACGAGAAGCCCCGCGCCGAGGCCATCGCCCTTATGGAGGAGCGCGGCGAAAAGTACAAGGTCGAGCACATCGGCGACCTGGACGACGATGCCCGCATCACCTTCTACCAGCAGGGCGACTATATCGACATGTGCGTCGGTCCCCACATCTGCTACACCAAGGCGCTGAAGGCCTTTAAGCTCACCGGCGTCTCGGGCGCTTACTGGAAGGGCGACAAGGACAACAAGATGCTCACCCGCATCAACGGCGTCGCCTTTGCCACCAAGGAGGAGCTCGACGAGCACATGCACATGCTTGAGGAGGCCAAGAAGCGCGACCACCGCAAGATCGGCCGCGAGATGGACCTCTTTATGATGCGCGACGAGGCCCCCGGCTTCCCGTTCTTCCTGCCCAACGGCATGATCCTTAAAAACACGCTGCTAGACTACTGGCGCGAGATTCACCACAAGGCCGGCTACGTGGAGATCTCCACGCCGCTCATCATGAACAAGCAGCTGTGGAAGACCTCGGGCCACTGGGACCACTACAAGGACAACATGTACTCCACCGTCATCGACGACGAGGAGTACTGCATTAAGCCCATGAACTGCCCGGGCGGCGTGCTGGTGTACGCCTCCAAGCCGCACTCCTACCGCGAGCTGCCCATCCGCGCCGGCGAGATTGGCCTGGTGCACCGCCACGAGCTGCGCGGCGCCCTGCACGGCCTGTTCCGCGTGCGCTGCTTTAACCAGGACGACGCCCACCTGTTTGTGCGTCCCGACCAGCTGACCGACGAGATCGTGGGCGTGGTTAACCTCATCGACTCCGTGTACCAAAAGTTTGGCTTTAAGTACCACGTTGAGCTTTCCACCCGCCCCGAGGACTCCATGGGTTCGGACGAGGACTGGGCTCGCGCCGAGGAGGGCCTGCGCACTGCTCTGGAGAAGCTGGGCATGGACTACGAGGTCAACGAGGGTGACGGCGCCTTCTACGGCCCCAAGATCGACTTCCACTTGGAGGACTCGCTCGGCCGTACCTGGCAGTGCGGTACCGTGCAGCTTGACTTCCAGATGCCGCTCAACTTTGACCTGGAGTACGTGGACGCCGACGGAACCAAGAAGCGCCCCATCATGCTGCACCGCGTGTGCTTTGGCTCCATCGAGCGCTTCATCGGTATTCTGATCGAGCACTTTGCGGGCAAGTTCCCCACCTGGCTCGCCCCCGTGCAGGTCAAGGCGCTTCCCGTCTCTGAGAAGAGCCGCGACTACGCCCACGAGGTGTGCGCCAAGCTGGAGGAGGCCGGCATTCGCGTGGTCTGCGACGACCGCGACGAGAAGATCGGCTACAAGATCCGCGAGGCCCGCAGCATCGACCGCGTGCCCTACATGCTTATCCTGGGCGAGAAGGAGGTCGAGGCCGGCAACATTTCCGTCCGCGATCGCTCCAACGAGACCGTCCCGATGAGCGTTGACGAGTTCGTTGCGAAGGTGACTGAGGAGATCAAGACTCGCGCCTAGCACAAACCATACAAGAATTAACAAAGGCGATCGTCCTCGCGGGCGGTCGCCTTTTTTGTTATCTATAGAAGAAAAGCCGCTGGTTAGGGCGGCTTTTTTGTTGTGCAAAAAGGTACAGGTTTTTGTAGGGGCGTATGGAGATGTGTCCGTTCGCGCTGCAATTTGTGTAATCTGGGAAAACGTGAGCAGTTTGCTCGTATAATGAGCAACGTCGAAAGATACAAAAACCTGTACTTTTGCGACTGCGCCTAGCTGCGAGCGAGAAGCCTGTTCTAAACGCCCTTGCATTTGCGTGCATCGCAAATCCAAAAGAGGGGGCGAGAACATGGAACAGACGGCACGGCGCCAAGAGAAGCTGCCGGGCGCATTTAACGGCGCCACCACCAACAGCCAGCACGGCCGCGTCCGCTGGTATCTGGTCCACACCCCCAACGGCAAAGAGCGCGAGACCTGCGAAAAGGTGCGCCGTATTATCCCACACGAGCTGATGCAGAACGCTTTTGTGATGCAAAAGGAGTTCTGGTTTAAGCGGGACGGCGCATGGTCGCTCCAAACCAAACCCATGTACAAGGAATACTTCTTCGTCGCCACGCACGATGCCGCTGCGCTCGATAGGGCTTTGGCCCAGTTGAGTTTTGGCTGCCGCATTGCTGGCAGCAGGGAGCGGGCCTATGCGCCCATGCCGGACGATGCACAGGACTGGTACCGCAGCGTGCTCGACGACGACGACGTGGTGCGCAACAGCGTGGCGCGCATAGAAGACGGTGTGCTGCACATAGAACAGGGGCCCTTGGTGGGGCAAGAGGCCCGTGTGCACAAGATCGACCGTCGTAAACGCTGGTGCTTGGTGGACGTAGGCGAAGGCGATTCCAGCTTTAGGGAAGTGCTTCCGCTCGACGTTCCCATCAAAACGTAAGGGAGACGTTGCACCGGCAATTCATTCGTTTTTTGAATTCGTGGATGGGGGGGGGGTTCCTGGGGACAGGGACGTAAGTTTTATCGTGACTGCTAATAAAGAAATGACAGAGAGCCGTGCATCTATGGGGGACGCACTGCTTTTCGATCAGATAAAGCCGAGCGGCACGCTTGGGTATCGCATTGTTAAGAGGCTGTTTGACCTTGTGTTCAGTCTTTTGATGAGTGTTCTGCTGCTAATTCCTGTTGCTGCGGTGTGTGCACTCATTAGGCTTGAATCGTCCGGTAGCCCTATGTATGCACAAGAGCGCATTGGCAAGGGTGGTAAGACTATCAAGATCCTTAAGCTTCGCAGCATGGTCGCCGATGCCGGCAACGTGCAGAAGTATCTGAGCCCTGAGCAACTGCATCAGTGGGAAGTCGAGCGTAAGGTCGACGATGACCCCCGCATTACCAAAGTCGGCCAATTCATCCGTAAGTGCTCAATCGACGAGATGCCGCAGTTCTTGAACGTGCTGAACGGCGACCTTTCCGTCATTGGACCTCGTCCCATTACAAGGGATGAGCTCGAGCAGCACTTTTCCGACGAGGAGAAGGCAGAGCTGCTCTCTGTCCAGCCCGGCATCACGGGCCTGTGGCAGGCCACCGATCGTAACGCCGCGACATTTGAGAGCGGCTTGCGACAGAAGATTGAGCTTCATTACGTACGTAATCGCTGTTTATGCATGGATCTGAAGTGCTTCACCGGCACCTTCGGTGCCATGTTCGGCAAGAAGAGGACGGGGCGATAAATGGCTTCTCAGGCTTATAGCGTTCTCATGAGCATTTATCTTAAGGAGAACCCTGCGTATCTTCGTGCTTCTTTGGACAGCATTATTAACCAGACGATTCCACCAGCGGAAATCGTTATGGTTAAGGATGGACCGTTAACAAAAGAACTCGATTCAGTTCTGGCTGAGTATGACCGCCGTTATCCTGGCATCTTTAGTTTTATTGCCTACGAGGAAAACCACGGTCTTGGCTATGCGTTACACAGGGGAATGCTTGCTTGTGCTAACGATATTGTTGCACGTATGGATACAGACGATATTGCACGTTCTGATCGTATGGAGAAACAACTAAAGGCGATTCAAGATGGTCTTGATATGGTTGGGAGCCAAGTAATTGAATTCGTCGAGTCTCCTGACAAGCCGATTGCACGAACGGATCTCCCCGAAGGTCTCAACAATATTATTGCTTGTTCAAAGCGTAGAAATCCATTTCGTCATCCGCCAATGACATTCAAACGATCAAAGGTGTTGAAAGCGGGCAATTACAGTTCCGAGTATCTGTATTTCGAAGATTGGGATTTATTTAATCGAATGCTTGCAGCTGGTTGCCGAGCTGAGAATCTTCACGAAACGCTTGTGGCCATGAGAGTTAGTCCTGATTTTTATGAGAGGCGCGGAGGCCTGGGTTATTTGGCTCATGTTTGGAAGTTCAAATCTGCTCAGTTGCGTATTGGTTATTTTACGGTAGCAGATTTCCTGATTTCCTTTTTGCCCCAACTGATTGTTTGCCTGATGCCCAATTGCCTGCGTGGGTTTGTATATACGAATATGCTCAGGAGGAGCGATGATCAAA
>CATWID010000060.1 GCA_958350755.1 uncultured Collinsella sp. | reverse complement strand
CGTCCAGTAGATTTTGGGCACTAGAAGAGCACCTCAATAGAGACAAGCTGTCCTCAGGCGTAATTGCAAACGACATTCGCCGCAGCACAATGCACCGCGAGATAGCCAATTTGCTTATCGACAGCGTGATCACCCTTGACGACCTTGACGGTTTTACCGAGGACATTAAGAGCTATGCGCAACAGTGGATTGGCCAGTAAGAGCACTGAACGACAGACATCCCCGGCAAAACGGGGCAAACGCCGGGCCACCTAATGGTTGTCCGGCGTTTGCCCAGATAAAACCTGCCAAAATAAACTTGTCCCTTTTTGGCAGGTTACTCGGCACTCTTGAGGGCGCCGACCATGTCGATCTTATTGAGGGTGCGATTGGTAGCGAGGTTGACGATAAACGTAAAGGCAAAGGAAAGCACTACGGCGAGCACATAACTCAGCGGCTCGACCTCAACGTCAAAGTAGAGCGACGGCATCTGCAGAATGTACGTAAAGCTCTCGGCCAGCAGGCTACCCAGCGGCACGCCCAACGCGGCGCCAATCGCCGTGAGGATTAACGTCTCCTTGTTGACGTAGTGGTGCACCTCGCCGCGACGGAAGCCCAGCACCTTGATAGTCGCCAGCTCGCGCTCGCGCTCCGAGATGTTGGTGTTAGACAACGTAAATACCACCACAAACGACAGGCACGCCGCCATAAAGGTCACAAGCACCACGACCGAATTGATAATCGTAAAGTTTGCCTCATAGTTTTCCCAATGCTCGGCGGTACTCGACAGCGCAATCCAACCATCGCTCTTAAGACGGTCGGTAAACGCAATCTGATCGGCCGACGAACCCTTAAGCAGCGCAAGGATGCCGTTAAGGCGCGCGCTTCGACCGAACGCGCGCTCATAGGTGCCCTGCGTCATGTAAAGCGTATTGCCCAGATAGTTGAGCGAGATGTCGCTGACTTTGACCTTGGCAACATTGAGCGACGAATCCTGGACGTGAGCCGTGTCACCCGGCTTGATCCCCAGCACCAGCTGAGAGCTCTTGCTCAAATACACATCCCCGTCACGCAGGGCGAGCGGTTCTTTGGACTCATCCTCCAGGCGCACGTAATCGCCCAAGTCACCCGTGCGGTCGTCGGGAATCACGATGAGCTGCACGGTCTCGCTCTTACCGCCAAATGTAAAGGTGACGTTGTCTGTCATAATTGGCAGCGTCGAAGTCACGGTCACGTTGGAATCCTTGGCTGCACTGCGTTCATCCAGTGCTGCGCACGTCTGCGAAAAATCGTCGGGGTTGGCGACCGCCAGCAAGTCGTAGCGCGTGATGTGCCCGTACTGCTTGGGCGACAGCGCGACCGACGTATCGCGGATACCCATACCGCAGATCACGAGCGCCGTGCATCCCGCAATGCCAAAGATGGTCATAAAGGCGCGCTTTTTGTAGCGGAACAGGTTGCGTGCAGCGACCTTGTTCAAAAAGCCCATGCGGTGCCAGATAAAGCCGATGCGCTCGAGCAGAATGCGCGAACCGGCGCGCGGAGCCTTGGGGCGCATGAGCGAGGCAGGGGTCTCGGCCATCTCGTGGCGGCAGGCGATAATCGTGGCTCCCACCACGCCCACGGCAAACAGCGCCACCGAAACGATCGAGGACACGATGTCGTACGAAAGTAGCATCTGGGGCAGCGAGTACATGTCGTCGAACACCGTAAACAAGAACAGCGGCAGACCCACAAATCCGATGATATTGCCGAGCACGCCACCGATCAGACACGCCCACAGCGAGTAGTCCACATATTTGGACAGGATACGCCCGCGTGAATAGCCGAGCGCCTTATACAGGCCAATTAGTGTGCGCTCCTCCTCGACCATGCGGGTGGCGGTGGTGAGGCTGATAAGCACGGCGACGATAAAGAAGATGAACGGGAACACCGTGGCGATGGCCTCGATCGAAGAACTATCGCTCTCGACGCTCGAGTAGCTTGCGATATTGCCGCGGTCCTGGATGTACCAGGTGCATTCGCCTAGGTCAGAGAGCTCGGCGCGGGCATCGGCAAACTGCTGGTCGGCGGCGGCGCGGCGCTGGTCCAGGTCGGCTTGCGCCTGCGCACGCTCGTCGCTGCCCTCGGCCATGCGATTGATGTTGTCCTGCTCGATCCCAAAGAGCATGGCGGCCTGACGCTCGGCCGTATCCAAGCTTGTCGGCGTGTCAACCGTCAACTCCTGGACGCGCACCTTCTCACGCTCCTCGCGGATCTTCTCGATATTGCCTTTGACCTCGTTGATCTTTGTCGTGTAGGCATCCGAATAGGAGTTGAGGCTCTTGGCTCCCTCGACGACCACGTGGACCGCGGAGTAGGAAGAAGATGTCGCAGCATCCTCGCTCACATAGAACTTATAGTCCGCCGCCGAAGCAGCGCGAAAGGCGTTGACTGTCGAGTCGGAGCTCACGTCGGTAGGATCGAGGACCTCGGCCGTAATGGTGTACTCGCCCGCGGCAAACTGATCCTTGGCGCTTTGGTTCGACGAGCTCGCGTCATTGGCGGCAAAACTCACCGTATCGCCGAGCTTTTTGCCCGAAGCCTTCAGGAACTTCGAAGTTACCGCGACCTCATCGGCGCCCTCGGGCAAATCGCCGTTCACGAGCACTGGCTGATCGATGTTCTCCTTGGAGAGACTTTGCACGACCACGCGCTCGCGCGTTGTGCCCACGGCGGTGTAGGCGGTCTCGGTGTAGATACCCTCGGCCGTCTCGACGCCGTCGACCTCTTGAATGGCCGCAAGATCGTCACGCGTAAGACCATAGGTCGACTGCACATTAATGTCATAGACATTCTGCTGGTCAAAATAGGCGTCAACCGAATCGCACAGGTCCTCGCAGCCCGCCTTAAGACCGCACATCACACTCACGCCGAGCGCGGTGATGACCACGATGGACAAGAAGCGCTTAAGACTGCCTCGGATTGTGCGGTAGATGCCACGGCGAAACACCGCCGGCACCATATCGTTTGAGCTTTGGGCAGTGCGGTAGGTCGTAAAATCCTGCTCTCGCTCCGTGTTCTGCGCGTCGCGGCGTTGGCTGTTTTGGCGGTCCTGATTCATGGGCGCTACCACTCGATCGTCTCGATCGGCACGGGATTTTGCTGGACCGTCTCGCTCTCCACGCGGCCGTTCTTAAAGCGGATCAGGCGATCGGCCATGGGCGCCAGCGCGGAGTTGTGGGTGATGATAATGACCGTGATGCCTTGCTTGCGACAGGTGTCCTGCAGCAGCTGCAAGATCTGCTTGCCGGTTTTGTAGTCGAGGGCGCCCGTGGGCTCGTCGCATAGAAGCAGCTT
The DNA here is from genome assembly GCA_958350755.1 of uncultured Collinsella sp. GTDB lineage: Bacteria > Actinomycetota > Coriobacteriia > Coriobacteriales > Coriobacteriaceae > Collinsella. The sequence continues at coordinate 7,164 of CATWID010000060.1, read as the reverse complement.
GGGGTTTTTGGCCAGCGCGCGGGCAATGGACACACGCTGCTGCTCGCCGCCCGATAGCTGCGCGGGGAAGTTAGCAAGGCGGTCGCCCAGGCCAACCTGGCAAAGCGTTTGCTCGGCATCGAGCGAATCGGGGCAGATTTGCGCCGCAAGCTCAACATTTTCGAGCGCCGTCAGGTTGGGGACCAGATTGTAGAACTGGAAGACAAAGCCGACGTCGGCGCGGCGGTATTCCACGAGCTGCGCCTCGTTAGCGGAGCTCACATCGCGCCCGTCCACCGTCACGGTGCCGGAAGTCGCCGTATCCATGCCACCCAGAATGTTGAGCGCCGTGGTTTTACCGGCGCCCGAAGCGCCCAAGATAATGGCAAGCTCGCCACGCTCAACGGTAAAGCTCGCGCCGTCGAGCGCGTGAATGCGGGCATCGCCCTCGCCGTATGCTTTGATGACGTCTTTAAATTCGATATAGGCCATCGATCGGTTCCCATCTGGTCGGATAACTCTTTAGTATTACCCATTTCGCACCTATCAAAAAGAGACAGGTTTATTTTGGCAGGTTTTATATGGGGAAACGTACCTCTTTGGGGGCAGCGCGGGACGCGCAGGGGCGGCCGTGCAGATCGGCACAGCCGTCTCACGTGGAATCGACCGACGCCTGCCTTTCCGTGACACCGGCAACTCGTTTTTGCTTGTTGGCATGGCCGCCATTATGCCTTGGGACTGAGCACTCAAATTCTCACTCCTCATTGCCACGCTTGCCGCAAGCTATCAGGGTGACGAGATGACAACGCTCGCTGTAGCAGCGCAGCCACACTCTATAAGCGAGGCGTTTGCCAGCAAAAAAGCGCGCGACAGGGTAAGCCCGCCGCGCGCTATCCTATGCGGACTAGTTATTGTTGTTGGTCATCGAGGCCACTGCTGCCGCAAGATTGGAAATGGGCATCGTCTGCAACCAGATGCGACCGGGACCGGTGAGCACGGTGTTGAACACGCCCTCGCCACCAAACATGATGTTTTTGACGCCCTTGACCATTTGAGCGTCGATGCTCACGGTCTCCTCAAAGCCGGCCACGTTGCCGGTATCCACAATCATCTGCTGGCCAGCAGCGAGCTCGTACTCAACCAGGTCGCCGTCGATCTCGGCAAAAGCAACACCCGAGCCCGTGAGCTTCTGCATGATAAAGCCCTCGCCGCCAAAGACGCCGGCCTTTGCCTTCTTGTTAAAGTGAATGCTCAACTCGACGCCACTTTCCGCGGCAAGGAACGAACGCTTCTGCAAAATCCAGCTCTTGCCCGGACCGATCTCGATTGGCACGATGCGGCCGGGGAAGCAGGAGCCAAACGCGATCATGCCATCGCCACGCGCGGTCCAAATGTTTTGGAACAATGCCTCACCCGAAAAAGCCTTGGAGAACATCTTGCCGATGCCACCGCCCGAGGTAGACATTTCCATGTTGGGGGTCATCCAAGCCATGGCGCCGCTTTCGGTGATCATGGATTCGCCATCGCTAAGGTTGCATGTAACAACCGGGAAAGCCCCTCCGCCGATCTCGTACTGCATGACCGTCTCCTTTCCACTCAGGAGCCGAATAACGATGCCTATATTTTAGCAGGTAGAGATGCATATGTTCACACCGCCCATGCCCTCTCCTGCGGACGTTTCCCCAGATAAAACCTGCCAAAATAAACCTGTTCCTTTTTGGCAGGTTTTAAAGGCAAACGGTGAAGGTGATCTGGTTGCCGTGACCGGATACGGTGGCGGCGCCTCCATGGGCCTCGGCGATGGCACGCACCACGGACAGGCCCACGCCCGAGCCACCCGTCTTGGAGCTGCGCGACGCATCCGCACGATAGAAGCGATCGAACAATCGATCCAGGTCGCCCTCGGGCAGCTCGTCCACGGCGTTCGTTACGACAAGCTCGACGGCGCCCTTGCCTTTGCCGTGCGAAACGGCGCACAGGCTCAGCTCAATCACGCTGCCCTCGCTCGCATAGCGCGTGGCGTTGTCCAGTAGCAACTCAACCACCTGCGCCACCGCCGCGGCATCGGCATGGGTCCGCACGCCGGTCGCAATCGACGTCGACAGGCGCTTACCGCCTGAGACCACCACCGACTTAAACGGCGCCGCCGCCTTGTTCACCGCCTCCGAAAGATCGATCGACGCCATGGTAAAGCCCGCCGAGCCCTCGTCCATGCATGCCAAGAACACCAAGCGCTCCGTGAGCGCCGATAATAGCGCACCCGCACTCGCCTTAGTGCTGCCTTAGCAGGTCGATGAGCATATTTAAAAAAGCAAGGTTATAGCTTAGTCGGACTTAAGGAACGGGCGGCTTCACATCTCGCCCTGCAAACAACGCCCGTACAGCGAGCGCGCTTGCCGCATGGGCGTTGCGGCCGCCTGCAGCTTATAGATAGGCACCCTCGAGGCGCAGCAGCCACTCCTTGCGATCCAGTCCACCGGCGTATCCGTTGAGCGATCCGTCGGCCGCGACCACGCGATGGCACGGCACGATAATCGAAATAGGGTTGCGAGCGACCGCAGCCCCCACCGCGCGAGGAGATACAACGGGCGCTTCATTTCCCGGCACACGATGTCGAGCCGCAACACGCTGGGCGATCTCGCCATACGTAGCGACCTCGCCACGCGGAATTGAAAGTAGCTCAAACCAAACCTCACGCTGAAACGCCGTGCCAATCAAATGCAACGGCGGCGTAAACCGAGGCTCCTGCCCCGCAAAATAGGCGTTGAGCCAAGCCCAAGAACGCTCTAGCACCGAAGAAGCCGCGCCATTGGCCGGATTTACCGTCTGCATGCCCCCGGCACCCGAAACTGCATCGGTGCCCTCAACGTATTCGGCGCTTTCTTTAAGAAGCGTGGAACCAAAGTGCTCCTGCCCCTCAAACCAAAGCCCCGTCAGACCGCGGCCATCAGCGGCAAGCAAGATTTCGCCCAAAGGCGAAGCAAACGTCGTCGTGACCACCAGCGGCTCCCTTCAAAACTCCGCAACATAATACCGCGAATTGTACAGACAACCCCGCAGATACGTCTGGGCGGGCTCGCAATTACTTAAGCGAGACTGTTTTCCCTAATCAAGCGAAAAAGACGCAGGGCATCGACACCAGAGCGGTACCCCTGTCAGCCGAGCTCTAATACTTTCCCGAGAAGTGAACGAGTAAAAACGAAGTCCCGGAGCATCCACACCTTTAGACCGCAAAACCGCAGGATTCGCGCTGCAAAACCGCAGGACATAGCAATCAAAAAATGCCAATGCTTCGGGGGTCCAAATAAGGTCGTTCACTTCACGGGAAAAGTATTAGACCTCAATTCGCACCAAGCCCAAAGTCACCCCAGGCAGCAGGCGCGAAGCGCCGAGGCCGCCGCCGGGACTAGGGCCCGCAACAACCACGTGCCCCCACATCAGCCCAGCGGCCCCAACCAGCAACGGCCCCATCGCAGGCCGCTCGCAGCCGAGTCACCGCAGGCGGGGGCCGGGCTTGGTTTTCAGAACATTCCGCAGACCAGTGTGGCGCCTTGTCCGCAGCTCCGAAGGAGCAGGACAAGGCGCCACACATGGTCGAGGACGCTCTGAAAACCAAGCCCGGCCCCCGCCGGACAGGTCCACCGCTACTCGCAGAGCAGCTTAGCGATCTGGACGGCGTTGGTTGCCGCGCCCTTACGGATTTGGTCGCCGCAGCACCAGAAGGTAATGCCACGTGCGGCCTCGGGGTTCGAGATGTCGCGGCGTACGCGACCGACCCAAATCAGGTCCTGGTCGGAGGTGTCCATCGGCATGGGGAAGCGATCGTGCGCATCCTCGGCACTCATGTCGTCAACCAGCTTGACGCCCGGAGCGGCAGCCAGCGCAGCACGGGCCTCTTCCACCGTGATGTCGCGCTCAAACTCGAGCGTAATGCTCTCGGAGTGCGAGCGCAGCACGGGCACGCGCACGCAGGTGCAGTTCACGCGCAGCTCGGGCAGGTGCATGATCTTGCGGCCCTCGTTTTGCAGCTTCATCTCCTCGGAGGTAAAGCCCTCCTCCTTGACACCGCCAATCTGCGGAATCAGGTTGCTCGCGAGCTGGGCGGCAAAGGCGCGCGGCTCGGGAATCTCCTCGCCGCGGCCCAGAGCGGCCAGCTGAGCCTCGAGCTCAGCCATACCGGGAGCGCCAGCGCCCGAAGCCGCCTGGTACGTCGAAACGATCATGCGCTTCACGCCGGCGAGCTGATGCAGCGGCCACGTAGGAACTAGGCCGATGATGGTCGCGCAGTTGGGGTTGGCGATAAGGCCGTGATGCCACTTGATGTCGTCGGCATTGATCTCGGGCACGACCAGCGGCACCTCGGGATCCATGCGGAAGGCGTGGCTGTTGTCGACCACGACGGCGCCGCGCTTGACGGCCTCGGGCAGCAGCTCCTTGGCGATATCGTCACCGGCAGCGCCGAGTACGATGTCGCAGCCCTCAAAGGCCTCGGGGCAAGCCTCTTCGATCACGATCTGCTCGCCGTGGAACTCAACGGTCTTGCCCGTGGAGCGCGCGCTCGCTAGCAGCTTGAGCTTGCCGACCGGAAACTCCTGCTCGTTGAGGCACTCGAGCATCTGGGTGCCCACGGCTCCCGTCGCGCCCAAAATAGCAACCGTGTACTGTTTCATGCTTCCCCCTTTAAAGGTTGTGGCTTTTGCCCGCACGCCGAGCAGGCCGATTATTGTTGCCAGTGTATACAAGAACGGGGCGGATACAAAACCCGCCCCGTCGAAACGAAACCGAAACGAAACGCCCCGCCGTAGTTTTTGAGGCAAGTCCCAAAAATCTACTGGGATAGCAGCTACTTGTGGAGCGCGGCCGGGGCGGGATCGGCCGGCGCGGGAGCCTCCAGGTCAGAGACCTTCACAATGCCGTTCTCGTCGGAGAAGGCGCGGTAAATGGTCCGAATCGCCAGGTCGAAGTCCTTCTCCTCGACACCGATAATGATGTTGATCTCGTCGCAGCTCTGCGAAATCATGCGCACGCTCACGCCGGCCTGGCCAAGCATGCCAAACAGATGGCCCGAGATACCCGCGCGGCCGCGCAGGTTACGGCCGACGGTCGCAATGAGCGCCAAGCCCTCGACAACCTCAATCTCGAGCGGCTCGACCTCCTGCTGAATGTCGCCCACAAGCGAGTACAGCGAATCGTGAACGTCCTGCTCCTGCACCACGGCGCCAAAGCGGTCGACGCCGGTGGGCATGTGCTCAACGGAAACGTCATAGCGCTCGAATACCGAAAGCGCGCGGCGCATAAAGCCGACACGAGGCTTGGTACGGTCGCGGGCAACGTTGATGGCGACAAAGCCGCGCTTGCCGGTCACGCCGGTAATGATGGGCTCCGCCTCGCCCTCGTCGGCCGTCTCGCTAATGATGGTACCGGGATCCTGCGGCGCGTTGGTGTTCTTGATGACCAGCGGAATACCAGCCTCGCGCACGGGGAACACAGCCTCCTCGTGCAGGACGCTTGCACCCATGTACGAAAGCTCGCGCAGCTCCTCGTAGGTAACGCGGGCAATGGGCTGAGCCTCGGGAACAATACGCGGATCGGCGGAATAGAAGCCCGAAACGTCGGTCCAGTTCTCATACAGGTCGGCACCAAGGCATTTGGCCAGGATCGAGCCGGAAATATCGCCGCCGCCACGATCGAGTAGCTTAATCTGACCCTCACGCGTCGCGCCATAGAAGCCGGGCATAACAAAGCCGCCCTGCTGACCGTACTCCTGCACCAGCTCGCAGGTACGATTCATGCTGAGCGTACCGTCGTGATGGAACGCCACGACCGTCGCGGCATCCAGGAACGGCAGGCCCAGGTACTCAGCCATCAGGCGAGCGGTAAAGTACTCGCCGCGGCTTACGAGCTCCTCAGTAGAGTAGCCACCGGAGCGGGCGCGCTCGGCAAAGGCCGCGAACTCTTCACGGATGGGATAGGTGAGCTCTAGCTCGTCAGCGATATCAAAATAGCGCTGCCCAATGTCCTCGAGCAGCTCCTCGCACGACACGTGGTACTTAACGTGCGCGTTAACCAGGTAGAGCAGGTCGGTCACCTTGGTGTCGCCCTTAAAGCGGCGACCGCAGGCAGAAACCACCACAAAACGGCGGGCCGGATCGGCATCGACAATGGCCTTGATCTTCTTAAAGTGTTCGGCGTCGGCGACAGACGAGCCGCCAAACTTGGCAATCTTAATCATGGGCTGGAGGTTACCTTTCTAAAAGCCTCTGCAAACCTGTTTTGCGCGCTCTGATACCATGGTTTCACCGATTGGGACCAAGGCATCCGAGGAGCAGTGTTATATGGGAACTTATCATAGTACACGAGGACGCACTTTATCGTGCTCAAGTAAGGTGGCAATCCGTACCGGCATCGCTCCCGACGGGGGTTTGTTTGTGTCAGACGAGCTGGGCACCCAGCAGGTCGATATCAGCTCGCTTGCAGATAAATCGTACTTTGAAATCGCTCAAGATGTGTTGGGAATGTTACTGAATGATTACACGGACGAAGAAATTTCGGCCTGTGTGAATGAGGCTTACCGCGGCACGTTCGCGAGCGAAGAGGTCACGCCGCTCGTCAAACTCGACGCCGCACCGGGCGCCGACGCCCCTCAGACCTATGTGGTGGAACTCTTTGGCGGCCCCACGAGCGCCTTTAAGGACGTCGCCCTGCAGATGCTCCCCCGCCTTATGGCCCGCACCTCCGCCAAGGACGGCGGCGCCGAGCGCATCATGATCGTCACCGCCACGTCAGGCGACACGGGCAAGGCCGCACTCGCTGGTTTTGCCGATGCTCCGGGCACGGGCATTACCGTCTTTTATCCCGAGGGCAAGGTCAGCCGCGTGCAGAATCTGCAGATGTCCACGCAGGAGGGCGATAACGTCGCCGTCTGCGGCATCCGCGGCAACTTCGACGATGCCCAGAGTGCCGTCAAGCGCATCTTTGCCGATAAGGAGCTTGCCGAGCGCCTGGAAGCCGCCGGCACTGTGCTTTCGAGTGCCAACTCCATCAACGTCGGCCGCCTGGTGCCGCAGGTTGTCTACTACTTTGCCGCCTATGCGCAACTGCTGCGCGCCGGCGCTATCGAGGCTGGCGACGCCGTAGAGTTCTGTGTGCCCACCGGCAACTTTGGCGATATCTTGGCCGGCTACT
>CATWID010000059.1 GCA_958350755.1 uncultured Collinsella sp. | reverse complement strand
ATATAGGCACACAAGGTCAAAGGCGGCACCATGATCCTCCTGGTCGACAAGATCGAAAAAAGCTTCGGCGCGCGCGTCCTCTTTAGCGGCGCATCCTTCCAGATCAACCCCGGCGAGCGCTTCGCGCTCGTGGGCCCCAACGGCGCCGGCAAAACCACCATGCTCAAGATCATCATGGGCATCGACAGCCCCGACGCCGGCCAGGTCCAGTACGCAAAGGACTGCCAGGTGGGCTACCTAGAGCAGGAAACAAACCTGGAGCACAAGGACACCACCATCCTCGCCGAGGTCATGGCAGTCGCTAAAGAAATTCGCCGCATGGGCGAGCGCGCCAACGAGCTGCAGGCCCAGATCACCGAGCTCTCCGAGCAGGGCAAGGACGTCGACGCACTCCTTAACGAGTACGGCCAGGTCCAAGACCGCTTTGAGCACCTGGGCGGCTACGAACTCGAGAGCAACGCCCGCAAGATCCTGTCCGGCCTGGGCTTTAAGGTCACCGACTTTGAGCGCCCGTGCTCCGAGTTCTCGGGCGGCTGGCAGATGCGCATTGCGCTGGCCAAGCTCTTCCTGCGCCACCCCGACCTGCTGCTTCTGGACGAGCCCACTAACCACCTGGACCTCGAGAGTGTCCAGTGGCTGCGCAGCTTTATCGCCAACTACGACGGCGCCGTCCTCATCGTCAGCCACGACCGCGCCTTCATGGATGCCTGCGTCGACCACGTCGCCGCGCTCGAGAACCGTCGCGTAACCACCTACACCGGCAACTACAGCAGCTACCTCAAGCAGCGCGAGGACAACCTGGAGCAGATGCGCGCCAAGCGCGCCGCCCAGGAGCGCGACATCGCCCATATGCAGGTCTTCGTCGACAAGTTCCGCTACAAGCCCACCAAGGCCGCCCAGGCCCAGGAGCGAATCCGCAAGATCGAGCAGATCAAAAAGGAGCTTGTCATCCTGCCCGAGGGCCACAAGCACATCGACTTTAAGTTCCCCGACCCACCGCGCTCCGGCGATATGGTCGTGGGCCTCGAGGGTGTATCCAAGTCCTACGGCGACAAACACATCTACAGCAACATCGACCTCAAGCTCTACCGCGGCGAGCACGTGGCGCTTGTCGGCCCCAACGGCGCCGGCAAGTCCACGCTCATGAAGATCCTCGCCGGTCTGGAGCCGCCCACCACCGGTACCCGCGATCTGGGCACCAACGTGGGCGTCGCCTACTACGCCCAGCACGCGCTCGAGGGCATGACCGAGTCCAACACCGTCCTGCAAGAGATCGACACCGTTACGCCCAAGTGGACCGTGCCGCAGCAGCGCAGCCTGCTGGGCGCCTTCCTGTTTAGCGACAACGACGCAATCGAAAAGCTGGTCCGCGTCCTCTCCGGCGGCGAAAAGGCGCGTCTGGCCCTGGCCAAGATGCTCGTGGCCCCCGAGGCGCTCCTGTGCCTGGACGAACCCACCAACCACCTGGACATCGACTCAGTGGACATGCTCGAGAACGCCCTGCAAAACTTCCCTGGCACCATCGTGCTGATCAGCCACGACGAGCACCTGGTGCGCGCCGTTGCCAACCGCGTCATCGACATCCGCGACGGCAAGGTCACGGTCTATGACGGCGACTACGACTACTATCTCTACAAGCGCGAGGACCTCGCAGCCCGCGCCGCCGCAGAGGCGGCGGGGGAGAGTGCACCGGCCGCGACCAACTCCGCTAAGGTCACCGCGGCCCAGTCCGATGCGCCCGCCGCCCCCAAGCCGGCCGAGGGTAAAAAGACCAAGGAGCAAAAGCGCGCCGAGGCCCAGGCCCGCGCTGCGCTCAACAAAAAGCTCAAGGACGTGCGCAACCAGCTCAAGAAGATCGAGGCCGAGCTCGACAAAAAGCGCGCCCGCTATGACGAGCTTATGGAATTGATGGCAAGCGAAGAGCTTTATGCCGATCAAGACAAGTTCAACGCCGCGCTGGGGGAATATAACGGCCTTAAGCAAGAGCTACCCAAGCTCGAGGACGAATGGCTGGAGCTTTCCACCCAGATCGAAGAGGAGACCGCGCGTGAACTCTCGTAAGGCCGCTGCCGTGGCGATGAGCATCATCGCCATCGCCTGTCGCATCTGCGGCATCTTTATGAGTGCGATGACCGTGCTGCTGTGTTTTAGCGGCCTCACCGCCAAGCTGCAGATCGTAGGCTTTGTCGTTGAGCTTTCGCGCGCACTGCCGAGCGCCATCGCCGGCTATGGCGTCATCACGTCGCCCTTTGGCGGCGTGTTCCGCCTGGATTACGCCATCGTCGCCGTGATCCTGTTTGTGATCGACTACCTGCTCACGCGCGCCTCGCGCCGCGTCCGCTAGGGGAGCGCTATGTCCAGCAGCTACATCATGAACCTGCTCGCCAGCGCCGTCGCCGTCATCGTGGGCATCGTGATCCACGAGAGCGCACACGCCGCCGCGGCCTGGGCGCTCGGCGACAAGACGGCCCGTTCACGCGGCCGCGTGTCACTCAACCCGCTTAACCATATCGACCCGTTTGGCACCATCATCCTGCCGCTGCTCATGCTCGCGGCCGGCGGCCCGGTGTTCGCCTTCGCCAAACCCGTGCCCGTCTACCTCAACAACCTCAAGCACCCCAAGCGCGACGAGGTCCTGGTGAGCGCGGCCGGCCCCGCGTCGAACATCGCACTCGCGTGCCTTGCCGCGGCACTCATGCACGTGGCGTACGGCAACCTCTACACCGGCATCTCCTTTGCCCTGGCGTCACAGATCATGAACTTCGGCGCCACGTTTATCGTGGTTAACCTGTCACTCGCATTCTTCAACCTCATCCCGATCCCGCCGCTCGATGGCTCGTCGATCATCGTGCCGTTCCTCAAAGGCAAGGCGCTCAACAACTACTACCACCTGCAGCAATACGCCATGCCCATCCTCATCATTGTGCTGTACCTGCTGCCCATGTGGACCGGCATCGACGTTATCGGCCGCTTTTTCGACGTTACCGTGTATCCGCTGGCCGAGTGGCTGCTCAACTTCGCAATCGCCGGCATCTAAGGTAAACTTACAGGTCGACCGTGCAAAACGGTCGTAACATGCACCCAAACCGCGCCGCGAAGGCGCCGTCAAAGGAGGTCGAAGATGTCGTATCGCGTGTCGACGCAGGTCTACAGCGGACCGTTCGACCTGCTGCTGCAGCTGGTAACCCGCCAAAAAGTAGATATCGGCGCTATCTCCATCAGCGAGGTGGCCGAGCAGTACCTTGCCGAGGCTGAGCGCATCGAGGCGCTGGACCTGGACGTGGCGAGCGACTTTCTGCTGGTCGCGGCAACCCTTCTGGACATCAAGGCCGCCTCTCTGGTCCCGCAGGAGGCCCCGCGTAAAATTGATGACGACGATGGCGAGTTCGACGAAGACCTCGAGGAACTCAGCGCGCTCGACGGCGACGCCCTGCGCGAGGTCCTGATTCAGCGTCTGATTGCCTACAAGCAGTTTAAGGGTGCGGCTGCGGCCCTCGGTGCCCGCATGCAGGCCGAAAGCCGCATGCACCCGCGTGTGGCCGGCCCCGACCCCGAGTTTTTGGGCCTTATGCCCGACTACCTGGCCGGCATCACCCTGCGCGGCCTCGCCGTCATCTGTGCCGACCTGGACGGCAAGCGCCAGACCTTCCTGCTGGAGGCCGAGCACGTGGCGCCGCATCGCGTGCCGCTCGATCTGACCGTAGCCTCGGTCGACCGCTTTACCATGGCGCACCAAACTTGCACCTTCCGCGAGCTGTTGGACGGCGACGCCACCACCGAGCAGCTCGTCGTCACCTTCCTGGCCATGCTTGAGCTTGCCAAGCGCGGCTCGCTCACGCTGAGCCAGGACGAGATCTTCGGAACCATCTGCATCAACCGCGTCGAGGGCGCCGAGGCATACGTGCCCGGCGAGGGCCCCGAGCTCACCGAATAGGAGCCGCAACCATGTCAACCCTTTCCACGCTGGAGGCAAACAGCCTCAAAGGCGCCCTTGAGGCGCTGCTGCTGGTGTCGAGCGACCCGGTGAGTGCGCCCGCGCTCGCCGGCGCACTGGATATCGCCCCGGGCGAGTGCGCATCGCTGCTCGCCGAGCTCAAGGTTGAGTACGAGGAGGCCAACCGCGGCTTTCAGCTGCGCGAGGTCGCCGGCGGCTGGCGCCTGTTTACGCATCCCGCCTACCACAACGTGGTCGAGGCCTACGTGCTGAGCTGGGACACGCAAAAGCTGTCGCAGGCGGCGCTCGAAACCCTGGCCGTCATCGCCTACCACCAGCCCGTGACGCGCGAGGTGGTCAAAGGCATCCGCGGCGTCAATTCCGACGGCGTCATCGCGTCGCTCGTGGACAAGGGCCTGGTGCGCGAGCTCGGCCGCGATCCCCAGCGCGGTCAAGCCATTATCTACGGCACGACCAACGCCTTCTTGGAAAAGTTCGGTCTGCGCTCCACCCGCGACCTGCCCGACCTGGAGCAGTTTGCCCCCGACGAACAGTCGCGTCAGTTTATCCGCGAGCGCCTGAGCGGCCGCAGTATTCAGTCCACGCTCGAAGAGCAGGCTGAGGACCTGGACGAAGAGCGCGAACTGCTCGATACCGATGTTGAAGATGTTGAGGCAGTCGAGGACTTGGAGACCCTGGTCGTCGACGAGACCTCGGAGGATTTGCATGACGAGGACTAACGAAGTAGGGGAGACGCGCGCCGGCGCTGCGGTGCCCAACGCGGATACGCACGAGTCCGACGCCCAGCCCGTCTATCCGCACACCATGCGCCTGCAGCGCTTTTTGGCGCGCGCGGGCGTGGCGAGCCGCCGTGGCTCGGAGGACCTGATGACCGCCGGCCGCGTGACCGTCAACGGCGAGGTCGCGACCGAACTGGGCACCAAGGTCGACGTCGACCGCGACCATATCGAGGTCGACGGCATGCCCGTCAAGCTCAACCAGGGCGCCGTGTACCTGATGCTCTACAAGCCGACCGCCTACCTCACCACCATGAGCGACCCGCAGGAGCGCCCTTGCGTGGCCGACCTGGTCCCCCGCGACCGCTTTCCGGGTCTGTTCCCGGTGGGCCGCCTGGACCGCGACACCACGGGCCTTTTGCTCTTTACCACCGACGGCGACCTGTCGCAGGACCTGCTGCACCCCAGCAAGCACGTCTACAAGACCTACCAGGCGCTCGTGGACGGCCACCTGACCGATCGCGACTTGGAACCGCTTCGCCGCGGCATTGAGCTCGACGACGGCCTGTGCCAGCCGGCGATCTGCCGCATCATCGACGCGCGCGAAGCCGAGGCCGTGGCTCCGCAAGGCGTAAAGCCCGGTACCACCGCCGTGGAGGTCATCATCCGCGAGGGTCGAAAGAACCAGGTCAAGCGCATGCTGAGCAAGATCCACCATCCGGTGATCCGCCTGCACCGCTGCAACTTTGCCGGCCTTGAGCTCGAGGGCGTAGCCAAGGGCTCGTGGCGCGAGCTCACCGACCGCGAGGTGCAGATCCTTAAGTCCGGCGGCATCCCGCCCAAGCAGGCAAGCGCCAAGCGCAACGGCGGCAAGCCCCAAGAAACGCCTACCAGCCGCACGCGTCACCACGGCAGCCACGGCTCCGCGCCCAAGCGCAACACCTACCGCGAGCGCTACACAGGCTAGACAACCCGCCGCGCCCCAGCGCCCGCGAACCATACCAGCACGTCAACCATCGAAAGGAAGCATTGCATGATCGTCGCCATCGACGGCCCCGCCGGTTCCGGCAAGTCCACCATCGCCAAGGAGATCGCCCGCCAGCTGGGCTTTAACAAGCTCGACACGGGCGCCATGTATCGCGCCGTCACCTTCGCCGCGCTCGACCGCGGCATCGATCTGGACGACGAGACGGCCATCGACGCCCTCGCCGAGCAGATCGAGATTCGCTTTACCAACGGCACCGGCGAGGATACACGTTTGGCCATTGACGGCCAGGACGCTTCAGCCGCCATCCGTACCCCGCAGGTCGACGCCAACGTGTCCAAGGTCTCGGCCTACCCGGGCGTGCGCGCAGCCATGCTCATCCACCAGCGCCGCGCCGCCGAGGACCGCGATATCGTGGCCGAGGGTCGCGACATCGGAACCGTCGTGTTCCCTAACGCGCAGGTCAAGGTCTTCCTGACCGCCGACCCGCGCGAGCGCGCCCGCCGCCGCGTGCTGCAGCGTCACCAAAACGACGCCCAGCCGCTCACGCCCGCACAACTCGAGGCCAAAGTCGACGAGACCCTCGACGCCCTTAAGCAGCGCGACAAGCTTGACAGCAGCCGCGAGGTCGCGCCGCTCGTGCCCGCCGAGGACGCCGTGCACGTTGACTCCACCGCCCACACCATCGACGAGGTCGTCTCGATAATCGAGGACCTCATCAACCAAAGGAGGTAGCCCATGCGCCTGTTTAAGCAGACGCCCGAGGATTATTACAACGCCCCCTATGCCGAGTTCCCGGCGCTCATCCGCGGCACCGTCGTCGTGGTCATGGCCATCCTGTGGGCCTTCTCCAAGCTCATGTGGCGCTGGAAGGTCGAGGACGCTGACCTGCTGTTTGAGCGCCAGGAAGGCCGCGGCAGCGTGGTCATTTGCAACCACACCTCGATGGCTGAGCTCTTGGCCGTGGAGACGGCGCTGTTCTTTGGCGGCCGCCGCATTCGCCCTATCTTTAAGTCCGAGTTCGCCAAGAGCAAGATTGTGCGCTGGGCTTTTAGCCGCGTTGGCGGCATCCCCGTGGAGCGCGGTACTGCCGATATGAAGTGCCTGCGCGCCGCCCAGCATGCGCTGCAGCGCGGCGAGGACGTCCTGATCTTCCCCGAGGGCACGCGCATCCGCTCGCGCGAGATCAAGCCAGAGGTCCACGGCGGCTTTGCGCTCATCGCTCAGATGGGCAAGGCGCCCGTCAACCCACTTGCCATCTGTGGCTGGTCCGACATCACGCCCGCGGGCAAAAAGCTCATGCGTCCCAAGAAGTGCTGGATTCGTGCCGGCAAGGCCGTCTCGCTTTCGGACGCGCCGGCCGGGCTTAAGCGTACGGAGCGCCTGGCCTGGTTTGAATCCGAGGCCATGAACCGCGTCTACGCCATGCGAGACGAGCAGTGCGCCGAGCATCCGGGCAGGTTCTAGCCATGAGCGAGAACGTGACGAACACTGCCGTGACCGCGTCCGACCAAGCCACCGCGCCTACCATCGAGATCGCCGCCCACGCCGGCACTTGCTACGGCGTACAGCGTGCGCTCGATATGGCGCTGGCCGCTGCGCCGCAGGCAGGGGAGTGCACTCAGGTCCATACCTTGGGTCCGCTCATCCATAACCCTATCGTGGTGCGCGAGCTCGCTGAGGCAGGCGTTAGCCTGGCTGAGAACCTGGATAGCGCCGCAACCGGTACCGTGATCATCCGCGCCCACGGCGTGGTGCCGCAAGTGATCGATGCTGCCCGCGAGCGCGGCCTTACCGTGGTCGACGCCACCTGTCCCTACGTGAAGAAGGTCCATGTGGCCGCCGAGCGCCTGGTACGCGAGGGCTACCGCGTGGTAGTCGTAGGCGAGCCGGGCCATCCCGAGGTTGAGGGCATCTTGGGCCACGCCGGCAATGATGCACAGGTCGTGAGCTGTGCCGCCGACGCCACCGCCTTGTCGCTCAAGGGCAAGGTAGGCCTCGTCGTGCAAACCACCCAGACTGCGCAAAACCTCGCCGAGGTCGTGGCTGCTATCACCCCGCGCGTGCAGGAGCTGCGCGTGATCAACACCATCTGCGCCGCCACGAGTGAGCGTCAACAGGCAGCAGCCACACTTGCCAACCGCTGCGACTGCATGGTCATCGTGGGCGGCAAGAACTCGGGCAACACCCGCCGCCTGGCGCAGATTTGCGCAGACGCCTGCGAGCGCACGCATCACATCGAGGAAGCTTCCGAGCTCCAGGCCGCGTGGTTTGCCGACGCTCACCACATCGGCATCACCGCCGGAGCCTCCACCCCGCAAGAACACATCGAACGCGCCGTCACGCGCATCAAGGAGCTTTGCCGCTAACCATGGACCAGACCGTACCCGCATACGCCGCCGAGGTGGCCGATTACGGGCGCAGCCGCGACCCCGAGCCGGGTGAGGGCGCGCTCGTCAAGAACGTGCGTCCCGAATCGCCCGCGTGGGATGTGGGTATCGAGCCGGGCATGCGCGTGCTCACGGTCAACGGTGAGCAGCTTACCGACATGATTGTGTGGCTCTGGGAGGCCGACGATGATACCGTCGACCTCGAGGTTTTCGACCCGCGCGACGGCACCGTCACCCCCGTCGAGCTCGACCGCTTCCCGGGAGAGGACTGGGGGCTGGAGTTCGACGGCCCCATCTTTGACAGCATGCGCACCTGCGTGAACGCCTGCGTGTTCTGCTTTATGACCATGCTCCCCAAGGGCGGCCGCTCCACGCTCTATATTCGCGACGACGACTATCGCCTAAGCTTTTTGCAAGGCAACTTTGTCACGCTCACGAACCTCACCGACGATGATGTTCAAAACGTCATCCAACGCAACATGAGCCCCATGAACGTGTCGGTCCATGCCGTAAGCCCCGACGTCCGCCGCCGCATGATGGGCCGCAACGCCCAGCGCGGCATGGACGTGCTCGAGGCCATCATGGCCGCCGGCATCGAGATTCACGCGCAGATCGTGTTGTGCCCCGGCATGAACGACGGCGAGGAGCTGGAAAGGACCCTGCGCTACTGCGAGGAGCACGAGCAAATCACCAGCCTGGGCATTGTGCCGCTCGGTTTTACCAAGCACCAAAACCGCTTTAGCTGGTCCTACAGCGACAAGCCCGAGCTGGCGCGCGAGACCATAGCCATGATCAGGCCCTTCCAGGACCGTGCCTTCGAACGCTTCGGCCGCCACACCTTCCAGATGAGCGACGAGTTCTATCTGGACGCCGGCATCGATCCTCCCGAGGCAGACTTTTACGACGGTTACCCGCAGTACTACGACGGCATCGGCATGATCCGCTCGTATCTGGACGAGACCGACGACGTGCTTGCCGCCGACGCCGAGCGTCTGGCCCGCGTTCGCGAGGTAATTGCCGCCCGTGGCCAGCGCCTCCTGTGCCTCTCCGGCGCCAGCGCGCGCGACACGGTGGCCCGCTTTGTGGAGTCACCCCAGGGACTCGCCGGCACTGTCACGGCCATCAAGAACCGCTACTTCGGCGGCAACGTGGACGTGACCGGCCTCATCGTCGCGTGTGACATTCTGGAGCAGCTGCCCCAAGACCTGTCGGGGGTTATGCTCTTTGTGCCTAAGCTCATGTTCAACGCTGACGGCATGACGCTTGACGAGTATCATCGTGACGATTTACTCGCAAGCCTTACCAGTCGCGGCGCCGAGGTTCATGTGGTGTCGACCATGCCGCATGAGCTGCTCGATACCCTGGAGCACATCCTTGGCATTGTGCCTGCCGACTCTACTAATTCCGCTGACCCTACCCATTAAAGGAGAGCAGATGAAACCTATCGTCGCCGTCGTCGGACGCCCCAACGTGGGCAAGTCCACGCTCGTCAACCGCCTGGCCCAGACTTCGGACGCCATCGTCCACGAGTCCCGAGGCGTCACGCGCGACCGCTCATACCACACGGCCGATTGGAACGGTCGCGAGTTCACCATCGTCGACACGGGCGGCATCGAGCCGCTCAAGAGCGACGATGTCTTTGCAACGTCCATCCGCGACCAGGCGCTCGCCGCCGCCGAGGAAGCCGCCGTCATCCTGTTTGTGGTCGACGGCCGCACCGGTGTCACCGAGGAGGACGAGTCGGTCGCCCGCATGCTCAAGCGCTGCGACAAGCCGGTCTTTCTGCTGGTGAACAAGCTAGACAACCCCGATCGCGAGAACGACAGCATCTGGGAGTTCTATTCGCTCGGCATCGGTGAGCCCACGCCGCTCTCGGCCCTGCATGGCCATGGCACGGGCGACCTGCTCGACGATATCGTGGCCCTGCTTCCGGAAGAAGAGGACGAGATCGCCGACGAGTTCCCCGATGCGCTGAACGTAGCCATCATCGGCCGCCCCAACGCCGGTAAGTCCTCGCTGTTCAACCGCATCCTGGGCGCCGACCGCTCCATCGTCTCGAACATCGCCGGCACAACGCGCGACGCCATCGACACGGTCGTCGAGCGCAACGGCAAGCACTACCGCATGGTCGATACCGCGGGCATCCGTAAGAAGAGCACCGTGTACGAAAACATCGAGTACTACTCCATGGTCCGTGGCCTGCGCGCCATCGACCGCGCCGACGTGGCGCTACTCGTCGTCGACGCCTCCGTGGGCGTCACCGAGCAGGACCAAAAGGTCATGGGCTTGGCCATCGAGCGCGGCTGCGCCATCGTGGTGCTGCTCAACAAGTGGGACCTACTCGACGACGACCGCAAGCGCGAGGCCTGCATGGAGACCGTCGACCGCCGTCTGGGCGTCATGGCTCCCTGGGCCCAGTACCTGCGCATCTCTGCCCTGACCGGCCGCAGCGTCGAGAAGATCTGGGCAATGGTCGATGCAGC
>CATWID010000058.1 GCA_958350755.1 uncultured Collinsella sp. | reverse complement strand
GGGTATGGACGGCCGGTCCGGGTCCAGCCCCGTAATCCGGCATAGTTTTGAAATGACATTAATTTACTAACAGGCAAACTAGGTAGTTTCAGAGCCTTGTCGCCGGCTAATTTCCGATTTCTAACCAGTTGCACAAAACATTTGCTCGCAGTCTCGTCTCGGCGCACTTCATTGCCTCAGTTTTGGCTTTATAGCGAATCCCTAAACGGTCGCAGGCACTTCTGACTATGGTGTCTAGCTGCTTTGAATCGTTGAGCATATCGTGAGTCACCAGGAATACATCGAATCCCATGCTCTGCAACGCAGTCATGCGTTCCGCATCGTGGTCAAGTATTGCACCTGAGCCATGAATGACTTCACCTTGGGTTTCGATAATTACCCCTTTCATAAGAATCGGATTTACGATCACGATATCGCCGTAGCAGACCTTTTGACCTGCAATGCTTTGCGCCGATATGGAAAGAGGAGTTAAGTCGTTGGCATAAACGTTCGTGAAGCCCGCGCCGCCAAGACGCCGCGGACGGTTTAGAAGCAAGATTCCTGCAACCTCGAGCGGAGACGCAGCAATGCCGATAACCTGCTGAGCGGCATCATAAAACTGTTTTCCCCACATTTGACTTTTGACCTTGTCGGCGAATCGATGCAGTTCGCTCAGTTCGATGAGCGGTTTTCTCATCCAAAGAGAAGTACCTTTGAGTTTCGTAACCTCTCTTCCATCCTCACGCTTGCTTGTTTGGCCATCACTATCTGGGTCCTTTACGGTTGCGCGGGCATAAACTCGTTTCCAGGGAACCTCGTCTTCGCCCTCTCCAAGTTCGAACAGATCCTGTGTGCTGGAATTGCGATTCTCCTCTACCGCCAGTTTTAACTGCATTTCGGCAGCGGGAGCCGGCTCAAAAACAGAAAACCAGCCGCATAGTTCGTACATAGCCAGTACGAGATCTATTTGGGACACAAAGCGTGTCATAGTAAATAACGTGTTAAGCGGATTGGTGACACTAAAGCCTAAATGAGTGTCGATTGTTGTACCGGCATCCGATGCCCCTTCCCAACGAATAGTGGAGCGCAATCCCGAGTGGTGATTACAACAACCTGGCGAAGCAACAACGATGATCGGGGTCTTGAGGACTTCGGTTACGAAGGGCGACTGGGATAGAGCTCGCCAGCCATCTTCGGAGCTGGGCAAGCGCGGGTAGAGGTCGCGCACCTGCGGTGGGCAGCGCCAGTAGCGGAATGCGGTGTTTGCGCAGACGATTTCGTCCATTTGCGACTCCCCTGGATTCGGCCTCGGGCCGTGCGGATTGCGGGTAAGGTCGATTATCTACTGGCACATCATGCGGGTAAGTACGGGAAGCTGACCAAACACTGACCAAAAGCTTGACGTAATCCGTTGAAAAGCTGCCATAGGCATGAACGCGCTGGTTCAAGGCATGAGCCAGTGGTCTCTGTCTCCACAATTGCACATAGATTACGCAAGGAATTCAATGAATGAACGCAGACGTATTTTGCAAAACGCGCAATGACGACACCTAAGGTGAACTGCGAAATATATAACGCCTTAGGTAACTTCGCTTCAATTTTGGTGTCAAAAAGATAAAGGCCAGAGGCTTAATGCCTCTGGCCTGCTCTTTTGATGGTGGGCGATACAAGATTCGAACTTGTGACCCCATCCGTGTGAAGGATATGCTCTACCCCTGAGCCAATCGCCCGTCGCCTTTCGGCAAAAGAGATACTAACATAGCCGTGCGTGGTTTACCAAGAACTTTTTGCCCTCGATTTTAAATTCGTGGGTGCTAGCCAAGCCAAAACAACCAAAGCAATCGGAAAAACCGCAGCTAAACCACCCTTTATCGCTTAATCCATGAGGTCTCGGGGCGGCAGATCAGTCGCGCGTTGTTGTAGGCCATGTCGAGCGTGAGGCAGGTGCGTGCGGCGTAGAAACCGTCCTCGCGCTGGATGGTCAACGCCAGCTCGGGCTTGTCGCCGGTCAGGCACAGCGGCAAGAGCAGCTGAATCCGGCCGCCGTAGAACTGCGGCACGGCGAGCGTGTAGTTTGCGGCGGCGCGGCGGGCGGCCTCGACGACGGCGCCCTCAAAAGCGCGGCGCAGCAGCAGCGAGTTGTCCTCCCCCATCAGGCTGGCGGGGATGCGCGTAAGGTTCTCCTCGTCGCCCAGAATGTGGTCGATGTTGGAGCGGATGGGCAGTCGATAGTCAAAGACCAGCTCGGAGGGGTCCTCGGCAAAGCGCACGCGGCACGGCAGGTACTCAAACGAGACCAGCATGGGGTCGCTCTCCTTAAAGAAGCCCTTCAAAAACCAGCGCTGGCGCGCGTCGGGCTTGGTGTTGGGCTCAAACAGGCCGTAGATGGTCTCGTAGCGGCGCGTGTACAGGCCGGTGTTGAACAGGCAGCGGCAGATTGGACGGCGTGGTCTGGTCCACGTCGCGCTCGGTCAGGAACACCGCGCGGCTAAACGAGAACGACAGGTAGTTTTTGAGGATGCGGTTGCCGGGACCCCAGTCCTCGGGGTCGGCGAGGTCGACCAAGCGGTCGTAGCAGGGCTCGGGGCAAAACGCGAAGTCGTACACATTGCTGCACAGAGTGCTGGGGATCTCCATGTGGTGTCCAATCAATTCATTAACCGGCGTGCGGATGCTTAGATTCTATACGAGCGACAGATCGCCCGTGCCCGCAACGAATCTGCAGCGCAGCTCTTCGGCTATCTCGCTGTTCGTGCGGCGACTGGAAACGAGGTCCTGGATCCAGGCGTAGTACTGGTTGTCTTTTGGTTCGGGGCTGTCAGACAGCACGACCGGAGTGCCTGCGAACCTTAAGACGGACAACGCAAAGACAAGGCTGGTTCGTTTGTTACCGTCTTCAAAGATGTGGTCCTTGACCATGTGCTCGGCCACGTAGGCGACCTGGTCAAAGATGTCTGCGAAGCGATCGGCCGGCGATTGACCGAATATCGTACAGAATGCACCCGCAAGCACGGACTCGACGCTTCCAAGCTCAAGCGCGGCCCGGTCGCCTGTGGCGTCGGTTGTATAGCAGCGCCCGACCGTCATCAGCGTGCTGTGCAGGCGCATCACGGCCGCGGCCATATCTTCGAGCGAACCGGCATCATCGAGCACGAGCGGCGCGAACGGATGCGCTCCCCGCTTCGTGTCCGCCATCATGAGTTCTCCAAGAGCCTGAGCGCGTTGGGCATGTTCGAAATGGTCAGCCGAATAGCTTCGTCGATTGACGTGGTGCCGCCGAGCAAAATCGGTGATGCTGAATTTGCCACGTGCGCAGTTGAATGATCTTCTTGAGCAACGCAATCAGCGCCGTCATCTTGTTGAACATAGCTCCAAGGCATGTCGGACTCCTCTATAGCTTTACAGACGAAATAGCCTGCGAGTCGTACTCCAGAGCAATCGGTTGCCAGACGAGGTCTTCGATGGTGCAGTTTAGGGTGTCTGCAAGCGCCAATGCCGAGGAAACCGAGGCGCGGCGTAGGTCGAGCTGGTTCTGCTCGTAGAGTTGTATGGCGCGAAGCTTAACCCCCGATTGGGCGGCGAGCTGTTTTTGCGTTAGTCCGGCAGCCTTTCGTGCCGCCTTGAGGCCCTTTTTGTCTGCCTGGGCGTTGTTCCATTTTTCGATGACAATCTGGGCGAATTTATCTTCGGAGGCCTCGTGGAGCGGATGGTACGAGCCGATGATCCAATCGAGCGGAGCGACTTCGAGTAGCTTATTAAAGCCCAAGCTGCTCATCCATTGCGTATAGGCCATAACCCACCCCGCCCAATACTGAGGCGAACGGTCGAACGGATAGGTCTCCCTACATCTGACGGGGGTCAGTCCCGCATGGGCGATAATATCGCGTGCGAGCTCGTCGCCCGCCATGCCGCAGACGACGCGAGGCATACCGCGCTCAAACTGTTTCATCTCAAGAGCGTTCGACATGATCGCCGTCAGCTCGGCTGGAGTCAGCCCTTGGTCACAGAGAGCAAAATCGACCGCCTCGCCCAGCGTTCTCATTGCATCCTCGAGATACATCTCACTGTAGGCGTGGGTCATCGCCCGTCATCCCCTCTCGAATGATATCGACGATACGTATTCCCTCAAACGGGTTTTCGGCAAGGAGCTCCCGATACTGCGCCCTTGCCGCTTCATCTCGTTCCTTGGCCAATGGACCATACAGAGCTTGCTGCGCACGTTCAAATCCAGCAAAACGAATGCTCTTAAACGCACGCTCGCTTTTGAGCACAATCTGCTCCCCCAGGTTACCGAGCCTCATAGATCGTCCAAGCTGATTGACGGTGATCGTATTGTTTACAAAAGCTCTGGCATAGCTAAAGTACGAGTCGTCCGCACGCCACCCCCTTATTACGTCGCAAGTGCTCGTCTGAGGTAGAAAGTGATCATGGAGATATTTGCACGCCCCCGCGGCAATGGCGGTATCTTTGCGAAAAGAACGATGCTCAACGAGCAACGCTATCCAATGCAGGACGCAATATTGCGGCGATAGCAAGTCGAGAACTTTGAGATCGGCTATATCGAGTTCATAGCGATTCGCAAAGCCATCGGCATCGCGCGAGCATGCCCATTCCCTTGCAAGGTCGAGGCTCTCTGTGCAATAGAATCCCTGTCCATAGTCGTTATGGATTTTCCCCAGGCCAAGCTGGGGAGTCTCAATGATTTTCTGAGAACCATGCCACAGTTCCACGCGAGTCTCCTAACAGGTATCGCTCTAGCGATAGTATAACATACTATCGCTAGAGCGATACCTGTATTCAAATAGCAAGAGGGTGTCTGGAACCGAGTTTGAGTTCAATACTGGCTTCTATGGCTCGCCGTGTCCGGAAGTATGCGACAAAATTCAGACTTGCTGATCACGCCGGAGCACACTAACGCCTCGTCCTGCTTACAGAGCTTCATAGACACGCACCTCATCTTGCTCGATGCTTTTGCGGAATGCCGGGCGCATGTGCTCTGGTGGGTTGGTGACGATATCAACCTTTCGTCCAAGTTCCTTCTCGAGCTCATGGGAGAGTTCGTACAGCGCACCGAACGTCATGGTGTTGCCGCAGACTAGGCGCAAATCAATATCGCTATTGGGCGCTTGCTCGCCTCGGGCAAACGAGCCAAATAAAAATGCTTCGCTGACGTCGTATTGAGCCAGCACGAGGGAGGCGACGGTGGATATTTCAGTAGGCGAAATCATGGGTTATTTGCCGTTCAACAGTAGAGCGTCAGGGGGCCAGCGTCGAAACCGCCGGTCCGGCTTTTTGCCGTTCGGCAAGCTCGAAGTTAAACGGGGCGTTTGATCTAACAAATTCTGTCAAGAAATTGAGGTCATCAGCAGTAAATCCTTTGACGTTGAACCATTTGACCGTCGGCAAGAAGCATTCCGCATGATCAAAGCCAAAGTCAACCGGGCGCTAGACGGCTACGCGAACGGTTCCGTCATCTCTTGTCTCTGCGTAGGCAAACTGAGTGCCGTCATCTAGCTGAACATAGCTCCAAAGCATGTTTGCCTCCTTAGTGTTAACAGCCGAGTATAAAGAACAGATTAGATGCAGCGTGATGCGAATTGAATTATTCCCATAAGACCTGAACTGCTGATTATTTGATTTGTTGAGTTTTGAGCTATCCCACACTTCAGTGTCTTTTTGGCATGAAAAACTGTCGTTGTGTGTTGGTCGGGCTTTATGTCATGGATCGTACTTAGATTCGAGCGCCTGCATGCTTAACAGCTTGCAGGCGCTCGAACAGCTCAAGAAGGCCGGCGTCTATTACTTTCTTGGCAGCCTCAACTGCATGATCCGTTTCGTGGTTAATGCTAAATAGATCCTAAGCCATTTTGCTTTTAGGGGGGTCGATCTTAAGTTTTATACCTGGTTATCTTCTTCCATTCGGCTGGGAACCCCATGGCCTCAAGGAGGCGCTCCTCGCCGATGCTCTCATCCAATGACAAGTATCCGTTAACGCACTTGACGAGCTTAGCCTTGAATGCCTTGAACTCGTCGTCGCGCAGGAGGTATCGAAGGGTGATCACTGCCGAGAAGACGTCTACCTTGCCGCAAACGTAATCCGGCCCAATCTTTTCGATGCCGAGCTTGGCGTGCAAGGTCGTGTCAGGAATCTCTACGTGGCACCTGTGGGAGAAGAGGCGCTCGCCATGCGCGCAGACGTTCCTGTAAAGGGCGAGCACGCGGATAAACGAAGAGAGTTCCTTTGGATTTCCGACCCCGAATCTCTTGGCGATTTTGGCTTTCTCGTTGTCCCTAAGTGCCGTGAGCATTTTTGAAATCTGTCCGAAGGTCATGGCGTTCACAGTGACCCACAGCGGCACGTTCTTATATGCCCTGCGGTAGTAGGCGAGGTATTCATGGCTGGTATCCTTGTTGGCGATATATTCAAGCATGTTCAGCAGCTTCGGGAGAACACGCTTCGCGCCCTTAGATGTCGCGTAGCAGCGGGCATCTAGATACTTACTCTGGGACTCGCCATATGCAGCGCAGAACTCGTAGGCCAGCGCCGACCTGATCTTCGCCTCGACCTTGAGCAGTGCATCGAGCATTATCTCCCTGAGCTCTACGTCGAACTCGTAAAGCGCTAAAATGTCTCCAAAAGTGGCGCCTTCGCGGTATACCCGGGTGCTCGGGTCTCGGAAAAACGACTGGTAACCGTTCACGACCGGGAAATAGCCGATGTCCGCAAGGACCCTCCGGCAAACCTCTTCGTCCTCGATTCTGAGGCCGGAGCTTCTGAGCTTCTCCATCTGCTGCTGGTAGGTGAGGAATTCTTTGGGCATCGTCGCTCTTCCCGAAAAATAAGACGATATGAGAAAGCCATTTGGGTCGCCTCCCCCGCGGCGCAGCTTCTTTCCGCGGGCTCGGGATGCCACAATGGGCTTTGAGTATCGGCCCGTGCGGTAGCCCTTACCGCACCTGCGGGGAGGAGGCTTCCCATGCCCCATGTTACCTCCATCGGCCTGGACGTCCACGCGCGATCGGTCGCCGCCGCGGCGTTCAACCCCTTCACCGGCGAGGTGGTGCACCGTGACTTCGGGACGGACGCCGCCGAGATCGCGGAGTGGGCCCTCGGGTTCGAGGAGCCCAGGGCCTGCTACGAGAGCGGCCCCACCGGCTTCCACATGGCGCGCGAGCTGCGCGCGCTCGGCCTCGACTGCGCCGTGGCCGCCGTCTCCAAGATGCAGAGGCCGGCGGCGGACGCGCGCCGCAAGAACGACCGGCGCGACGCCGAGTTCATCGCCCGCATGCTCGCCACTGTTAGCGTCAATATATTTTTCACCATTTTCACCAACGTATTTTCGCCAATCGCGCCAACGCGGATGCGCCGGATTCGCCAACGCGGATGCGCCGGATTCGCCAACGCGGATGCGCCGCTTTCGGCGTCTAGGCTCCCTCCTCCTTCCCGTCCTCGCCGCCGATGGATACGTCCTTCAGGCGGTACGACCGTCCCGTTATCTTGATCATCGCGCAATGGTGGCAAAGCCTGTCGGCCACCGCCGAGGCCGTGACGTTGCTGCCGAACACGTCGCCCCACCTGCCCACCGGCACGTTGGTCGTGACGACGGTCGACCGCTTTAGCGCGTAGCGCCTGTTGACCAGCTGGAACAGCAGGTCGGCGCCCTCCTTGCCGATGTCGAGGTAGCCGAGCTCGTCTATTATCAGCAGGCTGCAGTGCTCGTAGAACCGCATCCTGCGCGCCAGCGCCTCCTTCGCCGAGGCGTGCTTGAGGTCCTCGACCAGCCTCGAGCAGTCGGCGAAGTACACCTGCTTGCGGGCCATCACCGCCTCGTGGCCTATGGCTATCGACAGGTGGGTCTTGCCGACGCCCGGGCTGCCGACGAGCACGACGTTGTCGCCGCGGTCGATGAACTCGAGCGTGGCCAGCTGCTCGACCAGCCCGCGCGGCACGCTCGGCTGGAAGCCCCAGTCGAAGTCGGCCAGCGTCTTTATGTAGGGGAAGTTGGCCATCCTCGTGCGGCGCTCGTCGTCGGCGCGCCGCTTGAGGGCTATCTGGGCGTCGGTGAGCTCGAGCATGGCGTCGACCAGGCCCTTCCTCCCGTCGGCGACGAGCCTGACGTACTCGGGCACCGACGACGCCATGCCCTCGAGCCCCAGCTCCTCGAGGTTGGCCGCCAGGCGGTTGAGGGGGCTGGCCTGCACGGCGGCGCTCACAGCGAGCCCCCTATCGAGTCGAGCAGGCCGAGGTTGGCCGCGGCGGCCGCCTCGATGTCGCCGGCGGCGTCGCCGAACCACCGCTTGCCGGCCATGGCCTCGGCGTAGTGCGCCGGGTCGTAGGCCGGCCCGCCCGCCACGTGCGTGGCCACCAGCTCGCCGCCGATGTAGCAGTCCATCGCGCCGCCGGGCATGCAGACGATGCGGGCGGGCCTGCCGATGCAGCGCCTGGGCACCGACATGGGCTCGCCGTGCGCGCTCACCAGCATCGTGGCCGGCACCCTGGCCACGCGCACCACGTCGCCCATCGCCTCCTCGAGGGCGCGCAGGTTGCCGACGGGCAGCAGCGCGTCCTTCTCCTCCATGAACAGCGCGGAGGGCGGCAGCCCCGTGGTCTCGTTGGGCTCGGAGTTGCTGGCGTCCTCGATCCGCGCGACGATCTCGTCGATGTCGTCCAGCCGTCGAAGTCGCCCTGGTAGGCCATGAGCCGCGACAGGAAGCGGTTCGACGACTCGACCTTGCCCTTCGTCTGGGGGCTGCGCGGGCGGCACAGCTTCAGCTCGAAGCCGGCGGCCTTGGCGAACTCGTACGCGCGCTGGACCTTGAGGCGCCTGCCGCCCTTGACCGTCACCAGGGCGGACATGTTGTCCGTGACCCACTCGCGCGGCACGCCGCCGAGCCTCGCGATCGTGGCGTACATGCACCTGACCAGGTCGTCGGTCGTCCTGGTCCTCGACCGGATGAATATGTGCCTGCGGGAATGGCCCAGCGTCGCCGCGAACACGTTGAACTCGAACAGCTCGCCGTCGCGGTTCGCCATCTTGACGGACTCCTTCCAGTCGAACTGCAGCTGCAGTCCGGGCGGCGTCTCGAAGCGCGGGTGCGGCTCCGGGCCGCCGGAGGCCCCGACGGCGATGCCGTTCTTGAGCATGAACTGGGTGAAGGCGTTGTAGCCGGCCAGGTCCTCGCCGGGATACCTGTGCAGCAGCCACCCGTGGATGCCCTTCTTGGTGACTCCCGGCAGCTGCGCCTTGGCGGCCACCTCCTCGATGTGCGCGTCGAACGAGCCCGCCCTGTCGCCGCGCCCGTCGCGGGGCCGCCCGCCCTCGGCCCTCCAGTACGACGCCACGGTGTGCCTGTCCTTGCCGTAGCGCTTCGCTATGTCGCTGAAGTTGGGCTTTATGCCCGCTTCCCTGTACATGTCCAACTCTCCGATCAGGTTCTTCTCCGCCACGGCCCGCTCCTCCCGAAAGCATCGTTCGCTCGTCGATCGAAGCGTAAGCCCCGGCGTTGGTGGAAATGGTGAAAATGCGTTGGCGCAAATGGCGGGATTGCGTTGGCATGATTGGTTATTGAGCGTTGGTCAAAATGGTTGTTTTTACAGTAGCGCTAACAGCCACCCACAACATCGTGGAGGTCCCGCTGCCCGATGCGGCCGTCGAGGCCGCCCGGGACCTCGACCGCGCCCTCGACGACGCCACGGTGGAGTACCGCCGCGCCAGGCAGCGCCTCAACATGTTCCTGATCAGGCTGGGCCACGTCTGGGACGAGCGCAACGCCGACGGGACGAGGAAGGGATCCTGGACGCGCGCCCACTGGAGGTGGATATCCGGGATCAGGCTCGAGGGGCCCCAGCGCGACGTGCTCGAGTACTACGTCACGGCCGCGAGGTGCGCGGAGTCGGACCGCCGGCAGCTCGAGAAGAAGGTGCTCGCCCTCACCCGGACCGACCGGTGGCGCCCGGCCGTCGAGGCGCTCTCCTGCATCAAGGGAATCGACACCCTGACGGCCTTCAGGCTCGCAGCCGAGGCGGGCTCCTTCACGAGGTTCCGGACGGCCCCGGCCTTCGCGAGCTGGTGCGGGCTGGTCCCGTCGGAGCGCTCGAGCGGCGAGACCGAGCGGCGCGGCGGGATAACCAAGACGGGCAACCGGCTCGCCAGGACGGCACTGGTGGAGTCGGCGTGGCACTACCTGACGTGCACGCCCCGCCCGAAGGCCCCGGCGCCCGGCGCGGACGTCCCCGCGGCGATCCGGGCGCGCGCCGACGACTGCACCGCCAGGCTCTGCCGCCGCCGCGAGGCGCTGGCGGCGGCGGGCAAGAGCTCGTGCAAGGCAAACGCCGCCGTCGTGCGCGAGCTCGCCTGCTGGGTCTGGGAGATCGGGCGCCGGGCGGAGGGGACCCTCGGCTGACCCCGTCGGACAACAAGCCTCCCGCCGGGAGGGCCCGCGCCTCGACGCATCGCCGGCGCGCGTTCACGAGCCCTTTTTGGGCAGCCCAAGGGCCGCGCCCGTGAACAAGACTGGTTTCGGACGAGCGCGCCGGACGGAGAATCGAAATGCGGTAGGGTGCGCGGACATACCGGGCTGACCGCCGGGAGCGCGCCCGCAAGAGCCCGCGGATATTAGCTTGCCAGGCAAGCGTCGACTAAACGTGCAACGTGCGCGGGCCCTCCCGACGGGAAACGAAAAAGCCCGGTTTAAAAACCGGGCTCGAACAAACACGCCTATTGACAATGGCTTTCTCATATAAAAGGGGAACCCGCAGGCTCCCCTCCGGTTCCAGGCATCGAAAGTTTCTGGACCCTAATCACTGTCATAATAGTATCTTCAAACTTGGGCCTCGTCAAACCCACGCTCTGAGTATCCACACTTATTGATGGCCGCGCATATCCACAATTCCAAATTACCCTAGACAGCTAACATGTCATCAAGCCCAATCATGTCATCATGCCCAATCGCGCTACCGCGTATATCGCAAACAATAGTTACCATGAAAGTCTCCATTGCCCTTGGCTTTCGCGAACAAGCAGCAGGGCGTCAGCTCCGCTTTGCCACGTCGTCGGCGTCGAGTCCTTCAGCCTTC
>CATWID010000057.1 GCA_958350755.1 uncultured Collinsella sp. | reverse complement strand
GAGTGGGAGTAAGCTAACTCAGCTGGTAGGCGACGAGAACTAGCAGATGTGACAAAGGGACAGTCCCTTTGTCACATCCTCGATATTATGTGCGGGATGGTACGCCACGCGGCGTGCCATCCCGTTCGTTATTTTAATGAGCCGAGTGCGCGAGTGGGAAGAGTCACGAGCATGGTCGTTCCGCGCTCCGAGCTCTCTTCGACCTCGATGGAGCCGCCGTGGAGCGCGGCGATCTCCCAGACCAGCGCAAGCCCCAGCCCCACGCCGCCGTATGCCCTGCTGCGCGATTTGTCGACGCGAAAGAAGGGCTGAAAGATGCTCGTCTGGTATTGCTCGGGAATGCCCGGCCCCTGGTCGCGCACGCGTAGCAGCACGCGGTCGCCTTCGGCGCAGGCGTTGATTTGCACGGTCGAGTTGGGCGCGCTATAGCGTATGGCGTTTTCGGTCAAGTTGAACAGCAACCGATAGATTAGCGTGTCGCTGCCGATCATTTGCGCGTCGCCCTCACTTGTAAGCGTGATGTCTTTTTGCTCGGCAAGGGGTGCCAGGTCCGTGAGCACTTCTTCGATCATCGGCGCTAGGTCAATCACATCGTTGCAAGGGACACTGCGCAGCTCGCTCATCTCGAGCAGGGTCTTTGTCATGTGCGTCATTCGCTCGGTCTGCTCCTGCAGCAGCCCGAGCAGGCTCGCTGTATCGGCGTCGACGTCGGGGTGCTCGGCGCAAAACAGCTCGACCTGGGCCTGCGTGAGCGCAAGTGGCGTGCGCAGCTCGTGCGCCGCATTGCCCGTAAACTGTCTTTGTGCGGAAAATCCCTCGTCAAGGCGGGCAATCATGTCGTTAAACGACGCGCTGCAGCGCCTGAGTTCAGAGGGCACGTCCTCGCTGATTTTTGTGTCGGCGAGGTTGTCGGGCCGCACGCTCTCGACTTGCGTCGCAAAGAAGCGCAACGGCCGCAGCGCATGTCCGCTTACAAAGTAGGCCAGCACGCCGCCGAGCAGCGTCACCGCCGCAGTTATATACCAGCTCGTCGCGCCAAACGATTCTTGGGCGTCGTTCACGACGATGGTTAGCGCGTCGTCGAGCTCTTTGTTTGTCGGGTCAAATGAGCTGGGCGAGGCCGCCTCCACCTTGCTGTGCGCCGACGCTTCTGCACCAATCGAGTCCATGTAGCGCATGCCGGAGTAGCCAACCAGACAATTCATAAGTACGCAGGTCGAGCATACCAGCAGGGCCGTCATCAACGTGATGCGCCACTGCAGAGACAGCCGCTTCATTTGCCGTCCTCCATAACGTAGCCTTCGCCGATTCGGTTGCGGATGGGGTCGTGCCCCAACGCACCGCGCAGCTTTTTGCGCAGCGACGAGATGTGCACGCGGGTCGCGTTGCTAAAGCTGTTGACGCTGCTGTCCCATACATGCTCGATAAGCTCTTCCTGGCTCACCGGCCGCCCCTGGTTAAGCATCAGGTATTCCAAGATGCCGGTCTCCTTGCGCGTGAGGCATAGGGTCTCGCCGCCCACGGAGGCGACGCGCGCCTTGGTGTCAAAGTTCAGCGATCCGCAGGTCAGGACAACGTCGCTTTGCGTAAAGCGTCTGAGCGTGAGGCTACGGATACGTGCTGCCAGCTCGTCAAGATGGAACGGCTTGGTGAGGTAGTCGTTGGCGCCCGCATCGAGCCCTGCTACCTTGTCGGTGACCTCGCCGCGTGCCGAGAGCACGAGCACCTTGGTCTCGCAATCGGTAATTCTGAGTTGCCTGAGCACGGTCATGCCGTCGACATGGGGGAGATTGAGGTCGAGCACGACAAGATCAAAGGTCTCGATATCGAGCAGGTCGAGGGCCTGCTGCCCGTCGTAGCAGCAGTCGACGCTATAGGCCAAGTTGCGCAGGCTGCGTGCGATCGCATCGCACAGCGCCCGCTCGTCCTCGACGACCAAGATGCGCATAACGTTCTCCTTGCATAGTCATTCACGCTTAACACGGATTTTATAGTCGGTATGGTCCAATGGGTCGCGAAACGAAAGGAGTGGTCAGATTGTTCAAAGCGATTAAGCCTGTGGCGCAGGTGGCTTTGCTGATCGTTGGGGTAGCCATGGTGTGCTTTGGCGTTATGCGCGGCGAGGCAGATGCCGTGCTGGCCAAGGCAATCAGGCTTTGCTTGGAGTGTATCGGAATTGGATAAAAGAAAAAACACTGCATCGCATCTTTTAGCGCGATTTCGTGGATTGATTCAAGCGGCGGCGACGCTTGCGACCAATATTCACCTGCCCAACTTTGCCAAGGGAGGCATCTACCAGGGGGCGGGCAAAGCCGTCTGCGTGCCGGGGCTCAACTGCTACTCGTGTCCGGCGGCCTCGGGCGCGTGTCCCATCGGGTCGTTTCAGTCGGTGGTGGGCTCGTCTAAGTTTAGCTTTTCGTATTACGTCACCGGAACGCTCATTCTGATCGGCGTACTGTTGGGGCGTTTTGTATGCGGCTTTTTGTGCCCGTTTGGATGGCTGCAGGAACTTCTACACAAGATTCCCGGCAAAAAGCTATCAACGAAAAAGCTCAAGCCGCTCACGTACATCAAGTATGCCGTGCTGCTGTTTGCCGTGGTGCTGCTGCCTGTCTTGGTGGTCAACGATGTGGGCATGGGCGACCCGTTCTTTTGCAAGTACATCTGCCCACAGGGCGTGCTCGAGGGTGCGATTCCGCTGTCCATCATGAATACGGGAATCCGCTCCGCGCTGGGAAAGCTCTTTACCTGGAAGCTCGCGATTCTCATTGCGGTTGCGGTGCTGAGCGTGTTGTTCTACCGCCCCTTCTGCAAATGGATCTGCCCCCTCGGCGCGTTTTATGCGCTCATGAACAAGGTGTCGTTGTTGGGGATTCAGGTTGACCAGTGCAAATGCGTTTCGTGCGGCAAGTGCGCCAAGGTGTGTCTGATGGACGTGGACGTTACGCGTACGCCCGACCATGCCGAGTGCATTCGTTGCGGCAAATGCGTGGGTGCGTGCCCCGTCGATGCCATTAGCTTTCGCTACGGGCTGGGCGTGACGGGCGACAAGACCGCGCAGTCCGCGCAGGACTGCGAAAACAAATAGGTACCTATTAAGCTTCGATACAACGGAGGAACCATGAAACTGTCGAAAATTGCGGCCCTGTTGATGCTGCCCGTGCTGGCGCTGACTCTCGCGGCGTGCTCTGCCCCCAAGGGCGACGCGAAGGACGCCACGAGCGGCGATGCGCAGATTGCCGAGCTTGTGGCACAAAAGCCGTCGAGCGCCGAGGAGGCGGCCGAGCTGTACCAGCAGCTGCTGCAAAAGGAAAACGAGATCTTTGCGAGCGATAACGCCCTATGGGAAAAGGTATTCAATGCGGCAAATAAAGACTCGGCAATGATTGAGGACGGTAGCAATTACGGCGACTTTTTGCTTGATACCATCGAGGGCGCCAAGGATCAGTTTACGGCTGACGAGCTCAAGACGCTTAAGGCCGGCGCACAGCAGGTCAAGGAGATCGAGGATAAGCTCATGACGCTGGAGAAGGAGTTTCCCGGATGCGGCAGCACGCCCGGCGAGGGGGAGAGCGTCGATGCCTCGACCGCAGGCATGACCAACGGCGAGAGCGGGGAGACGAAGTTCCCCAGCTTTAAGGGCAAGGACTTGGACGGCAACGATGTAAACAGCGACGAGCTGTTTTCCAAGAACAAGGTCACCGTCATGAACTTCTGGTTTACCACCTGCAAGCCGTGCGTGGGAGAGCTGGGCGATCTGGAGAAGCTCAACAAGGAGCTTGCCGAGAAGGGCGGCCAGGTCGTGGGCGTTAATTCCTTTACGCTCGATGGCAACAAAGACGAGGTGGCCGATGCCAAGGACGTGCTTTCCAAGAAGGGCGTGACGTATAAGAACATCTGGTTTAAGTCGGACAGCGAGGCCGGAAAGTTCACCTCCAACCTGTACTCGTTCCCGACCACCTACGTGATCGACCAGAACGGTAACATTGTGGGAGAGCCGATCATGGGCGGCATCAACTCCGCTGAGCAGCGCGAGGCGCTCAACAAACTGATCGATCAGGCACTCGCGAAGAGCGAACAGTAGATTCGTGGGACAGGCAACTGAAGGGGAGTCGCTGGAAACAGCGACTCTTTTTTTCTGCTTCGGGGTAGCATCATGGGTATACGTCGAAAGGGCACGCAGCTTTTCGTGCATTGCCTGAGCGGTGCGCGAAGCAACCAAGCTGTGAGTTTTCTTAAGCGTTCTGGGTATGGCAGTGTCAAGAATATCGGCGGCATAAGCGGCTACACGGGAAAGGTGGTGCGTTGGCTATGAAGGTGGTTATCGTTGGAGGCGTCGCGGGCGGCGCATCGGCGGCGGCACGTTTGCGCAGACTCGACGAGCAGGCCCAAATTGTCATCTTTGAGCGCACGGGTTTTGTATCGTATGCCAACTGTGGGCTTCCGTACTACATTGGCGGCGTGATAGAAGAAGAGAGCGCATTGACGCTGCAGTCTCCCAAGGGCTTTTGGGATCGCTTTCGCATTGCGGTCAAGACGAGTCACGAGGTGTTTGCCATCCATCCCGATTCGCATACGGTCGAGGTTCGCAATATGCTGACGGGCGAGGAATTTGTCGAGACGTATGACAAGCTCATCCTGTCGCCGGGTGCAAAGCCGATTCGCCCTGCGTTGCCGGGCATCGACTCGGATAAAATCTTTAGCCTACGCACCGTTGAGGACACGCTGCGTATTCACAGCTATGTTCGAGAGCGGCGACCGAGCAGTGCCGTCGTGATCGGCGGCGGCTTCATTGGCGTCGAGACGGCGGAGAATCTGTGCGAGCTAGGGCTCCAGGTGACCCTTCTGCAGCGTCCCGTCCAGCTTATGAACAACCTGGATTACGACATGGCGACCCTTTTGCATACCGAGGTGCGTGAGCACGGTATTGATCTGCGCCTCAAGGCCGATGTGACAGGTTTTGAGGAAGTTGATGGCCGCGTTGTCACCCATGTTGCGGGCGATGACCCTATCGGAGCCGATATGGTGCTGCTTGCCATTGGCGTGGCACCTGAGAGCCATCTGGCGCAAGAGGCGGGGCTCGAACTGGGCATCAAGGGGGCTATTGTGGTCAACGACCGCATGGAGACCTCTGCTGCCGACGTGTATGCCGTGGGCGATGCCGCGCAGGTCACGCATCAGGTGACCGGCGAGGACGCGGTCATTTCGCTCGCCGGCCCCGCCAACAAGCAGGGGCGTGTCGTTGCCGATGTCATAGCCGGCATGGACAGCTGCTACCGCGGATCGTTGGGCTCATCGATTATCAAGGTATTCGACTTGACGGCGGCAAGCACGGGACTATCCGAAAAGGCAGCACACGCGGCGGGAATTGACTGCGACAGCGTGGTCCTGTCGCCCGGTTCGCATGCGGGTTATTATCCGGGTGCAACGCCCATGACCATGAAGGTTATCTTCGAGAAGCAGGGATTGCGCCTGCTGGGTGCGCAAATCGTGGGCATCGATGGTGTGGACAAGTGTATCGACGTTCTGGCGACTGCCATCCAGGCAGGCATGCGCGGCGATAGGCTTAAGGATTTGGACCTAGCATACGCGCCGCCGTACTCATCGGCGAAGGATCCCGTCAATATGGCGGGCTTTATGATCGAGAACCTCAATCGCGGCATACTGGCGCAGTGGCATTGGGAGGATGAGCCCAACTTGCCACGCGATGGCAGCGTGCAGCTGCTCGATGTTCGTACGGAAGGGGAGTATGAGCGCGGGCATATCGATGGTTTCGTAAACATTCCCGTCGATGATCTGCGCAATCGCCTGGGCGAGCTCGACCGGGCCAAGCCGGTCTACGTAATTTGCCAGAGCGGCATTCGCAGCTACATTGCTTGCCGCATTTTGGCGCAGCATGGCTTTGAGTGCTTTAACTTCTCGGGCGGCTATCGCTTCTTTGCAGCCGTGACTGAGGCTCGCCGCGGCAGCGCTAACGTTATGCCGTGCGGGCTCGAAAAGTAGCGCGCATTGGAATGTGACAAAGTGACAGCCTCTTTGTCACATCGGGGATGTTATATGCGGGATGGTGCGCCATGCGGCGTGCTGTCCCGTTCGTTTTTTGGCGCGGTTCGTTACATTCCTCACTGGTATCGGCCAAAAATGAGGATAGAGTAGGACAAGCGCGCCGAACGTGAACGGCGGGGGAGCGGGCGAGCGCGCCCGCGCGAGAGAGGTTGCCGTCCATGCTGGATCTCAGAGATATTTGCAAAAGGTACGTTACGCAGTCGTTTACGCAGGTAGCGCTCGACAGCGTAAGCCTGTCTTTTCGCGATAACGAGTTTGTAGCCATCCTGGGTCCCTCGGGTTCGGGTAAAACTACGATGCTCAACGTCATTGGTGGACTCGACCATTTCGATTCCGGCGACCTGTTGATCGATGGCATCTCGACCAAGGACTTCAGCGACCGCGATTGGGATGCCTACAGAAACAATCGCATTGGCTTTGTGTTTCAGAGCTACAACCTCATTCCGCATCAGACCATTTTGGAAAACGTGGAATTGGCGCTTACGCTCACGGGCGTGGGGCATGCCGAGCGCCGCCAGCGTGCACGCAAGGCGCTTGAGGCAGTCGGTCTGGGCGAGCACGTTAACAAGCGCCCGAGCCAGCTATCGGGCGGCCAGATGCAGCGCGTGGCTATTGCCCGCGCCCTGATCAACGATCCCGAGATTGTGCTGGCTGACGAGCCGACCGGCGCCTTAGACTCAACGACATCCGTGCAGGTCATGGATTTGCTCAAGGACGTTGCGCGCGACCGTCTGGTCATCATGGTCACGCACAATCCCGAGCTGGCGTACCAGTACGCCACGCGCATCGTCAACCTGGCGGACGGCAAGATCACCGACGATTCCGATCCCTTTGATGTTGCCAATGCCGCGCGTCGCGAGGCTAAGCCTACGCGCAAAACCTCGATGAGCTTTGTGACGGCGCTGGGGCTTTCGGCGCGAAACCTTTTGACCAAGAAGGGCCGTACGGCTATGACGGCCTTTGCTGGTTCGATCGGCATCATCGGTATCGCGGCGATTCTGGCGCTCTCCAACGGCGTAAACGGCTACATCAAAAAGGTCGAGGAGGATACGCTCTCGAGCTACCCGCTGACGATTTCCAAGCAGGATTACGACCTGTCGTCCATGATGGGCGGACAGGGGACCACGGATGACGATACGTCCAAGAACGAGGGCTCGTCCGACGGCAGCACTGACGGCAAGGCTCGGGGAACCGATAAGATTCCTGTGGTCACGGCCGTAAAGGATATGTTTGCGAGCGTTAAGTCCAACGACATGACGAGCTTTAAGGCATGGCTCGATGCCGGTGGCGACGGCATCGATAAAGAGGTCAATGCCATCCAGTACGGCTATGGCGTGACGCCGGTTGTCTATCGTGCGGGCAAGGGCGATGAGAAGCCTGTCCGGCTGGTGCCCAACGCTATGACCGAGGCCATGAGCGGCGGCGCGAGTTCGGCGGCGACGGTGAGCATGGAATCCATGGGAACCTCGGTCTTTAACGAGATGATTGACGACCAGAGCCTGCTCGACAGCCAGTACGATGTCGTCGCCGGCCATTGGCCTACGTCTGCTAACGAAGCCGTAATGGTGCTTTCGAGCCGCGGCACGGTGGGCGACTACACGCTCTACAGCATCGGTGCGCTGGATATCGATGAGCTCAACGATCTGGTAAACAGCGCCATGACGGCCGACGGCAAGGTCGAGACGCCCGAGACCGGCAGCGACTTTACCTACGACGACGCGCTGTCCACGGCGTTTAAAGTGTTGTCGCCGGCCGATGCCTATCGCAAAAACGAAGAGACCGGCATGTGGACCGACATGTCTGGCGATGCCGACTTTATGACGGCCAAGGTTGCCGACGGTATTGACGTGCGTATTGTGGGCGTGGTGCGACCGAACGAGATGGCCAACGCGAGCGCGTTGTCTCCGGGTATTGCCTATACACACGCGCTGACTCGCCAGCTTATGGAGCGCGCCGCCGATTCACAGATAGTGCAGGAGCAACTTGCCCACCCCGAGACGGATGTCTTTACGGGCAAGTCTTTCGACGAACTGCAAGGCGAGGCCAAGCAGGGCGTGGATCTGGGCAGCATGTTCAGTGTGGACGAGGCGGCGTTGAAGAGCGCGTTCTCGTTCGATGCATCTGCACTCTCGGGTGCTGCCGGTGGCATGGATCTTTCGGGCATCGATTTGTCGGGCCTGGATATTGACCTTTCGGGCGTTGGCAAGGACATCGACTTCAGCAGCATCATGGCAAAAGCACCGGCCCCAGATTTCTCGGGCATCTTTGACGGTCTGGAGCTCACGCCCGAGCAAATGCAGCAGGTGGGAACGCTTGCCAACCAACTGTTTGAGGGCTTTTTGCAGTCTGATCAGTTTAAGGCGCTGTCGCCCGAAGATCTTAAGGACGCGTCGAAGCTCGCCGCCGCGTTCTCGACGTATCTTGAGAGTGATGCGGTAGCCCAGCAAATCCTGGCCCAGCTCAAAGCGCTCGGCGGCGATGCCCTGGTAGAGCGCCTGCAGCACGCGATGACCGACTATGTGCAAAAGCAGCTGGCTCCGTATCTGCAACAGGCTATGGATCAGGTGATGCAGACAATTAGCGAGCAGATTGCGACAACTGTATCGTCCCAGCTTAAAGCAGGCGCGGCGGGGCTCATGGGACAGGTGGCTACGCAGGTGTCGTCGAGTATTGCTAACCTGGCGGGCGCTATGCGTGTGGATGCGAGCGCCTTTGCCAATGCCATACACTTCAACATGGACGCCGAGGACCTGAGTTCGCTCATGATGAGCTATGCCAAGGCGTCGCAGCTCACCTACGATAACAATCTGACCACGTTGGGCTATGCGGACGAGGCGGACCCCATTTCGGTCAAGATTTTCCCGCGCGACTTTGAGGCCAAGGAGCGCGTGCTCGATTACATCGATGCGTACAACAAGCAGGTCAAAGCTGCTGGCCACGATGAGCAGGCAATCTCGTATACCGACTACATGGGCATCATCATGGGCTCGGTGACCGACATCGTGAATACTATCAGCTTGGTGCTCATCGCATTCGTGAGTATCAGTTTGGTGGTGAGCTCCATCATGATCGGCATCATCACCTACATCAGCGTGCTGGAGCGCAAAAAGGAGATTGGCATCCTGCGCGCGATCGGCGCGTCAAAGCGCAACGTGGCCAACGTATTTAATGCCGAGACCTTTATCGAAGGCCTCATTGCCGGCGTCTTTGCCATTGTCGTCGTGGTGGCCGTGAGCTTTCCGGTTAATGCCTGGGCGCTTGCGGCCAAGCAGGTGCCCAACCTGATGAGCCTGCCCGTTCAAGACGCGCTGATGCTCATTGTAATTTCGGTGCTGCTGACGGTCGTTGCCGGCCTGCTGCCGGCTCGCAGCGCATCCAAGAAAGACCCTGTGGAAGCCCTACGCTCCGAATAATGTGACAAAGGGACAGTCCCTTTGTCACATTGGGTGGCTAGCTCGTTTTGCCCATCAATGTGATACGGATGCTTGGATGGGTGTACTCGTCAAATTCATCCTCGGGATCCGTGTCAAACGAATAGTACGTTTTGATGGGGTTGTCACTCGTCCTGATGGAGATTCTCTCGTAGAGCGAACCGTTCAAAAAAGCCTGCCTAAACTCTTCGGGGAGCTTTTGCGGTGCTAGGAGCTCGGGACTCACGGTCTTGACGTCTACGGTTTGGACGACAGAGGAAAGTTCGTCCAAGTCGAGCTCGATGCGGGCGAGGTTGTCCTCAAGGCTCGCGTCGGGGTCGATCTCTGCTATGTAACTCACTTCCTTGAGCGTTCCCTTGTTGTCGAAATCCAGGTACGTATAGGTCTTCTGGGTATCGGAGTCGCCGTCGTGAAGGTAGCCGCGGACGTGATAGCCGTAATCTTGATATCGCTCGTAAGGGTCATCGGCGGATACGTACTCGCATGCGGGCTCTAGCGTCTTGCGGGCGATGGCGATCTGCTCGGCCGCGGCCGCGGCGTTCTGTTGCATCTTGATGTTTCCCTGCGCCAGCTGCGGGATATAGGCACCGCACACGATTGCGAGGGGCAGTGCCACAAGCGCGACGATCCACTTTTTTGCACGGGGGATAGGCACGCCACAGGCCTCTGCCATGGCCTTTGCGTTGGCGAAGCTTTCGGCAAGCACGTCTGCCGCGGTGGCGACGGCGCCTACGGTAGCGGCGACTTCTGCCGCGCCGCCCAGGTTGCGTGCGGTCTCGTTGTCGCTGTTCTTGAGCAGGCGCGCGGCGGCCTGCGTACCGATAACACTTGCGATTTGTGCCGAGCGGTCTTTCTCGGACTGCTCGACGGCGAGTCGGCGCTGCATTTCTTTCCACTGCTTGCCGCGCATGCCAAAGCGCGGTGCGAGCGCGCAATAGCAGAAGATGACGAGCTCGACGGCGGTGAGCACCAGGGCGGCTATCATGCCCGTTTCTTGGAAGCCTTCGTGATGGAAGACGATGTCGTCAATCATTTCGAAGGGAATGATCAAAAAAGGCAGCACGAATGCCATGGCAAGCGCCGCCCCGGCAACCTTGGGGCAGATGCAGTATCGCTGGATGCGCTTACGTTCTTGTTCGGAGAGTGTTGCCATGGCTGATCCTTAGTGTCGTGGCGGTCATTACGGCGCGCGGCGCGCGGGATGTATCAGTCTGAGCTAGCGCTGGATAAGAACATAGAGCAAAATACTCAGCGCGATGAGCAAGATACCCGCGATGTTAAACATCAGCGTGGCAAAGTCGCCCACGATAGGGCGCTCGACATAGCTCTTGTCTGGGCTGCTGGGGTTGTAGTGCACAGTCATTTGGCTGCCGAGGGGCCAAAGCTGCTCTGCGAGAGTATCTAGGCGTGCGATGGGTCCTGTCTGTACGTGCAACCAGCCCTTGGCGTCTTCGTACGCCGCGCTTTGCGTGCGGACGGGGAGTCCCGACAAGCTTTTGGTCTTTACGCCGCGGAATTGTTTTCTCACGTGGTACCGCGTGCCGTCGACGGTGTACTCCAAAACGGGATACATTCTGCCTTCGCCCATAAAGCGGTGGTCAATGACCGTTCCCATGATCATAGCGGTGCAGGCCTTGGCTTTCCTGCGGGCGGCGGCTTTCATGAGCGTGCTCATTCCGATAAGCAGGATGCCGATGCCTCCAACCGAGATGAGCGCGAGCAGGGATATC
>CATWID010000056.1 GCA_958350755.1 uncultured Collinsella sp. | reverse complement strand
GCGTTAAAGGCGGCGGCATCGATCTTGACGCTCGTCACGCACGAATCGGGGATGAGCTGCTTGTAGTTGGGGTACACGCCCTCGATGCGGCGCGACACGTAGGTGGTGTTGCCGGCCTCAAAGACAACCTGGGTGTCGGTAGCCCCGATCATGATGGTCGCCTGGCTGGCCATGATGTTCAGCGCGTCGTTAAAGGCGTCAGCCGGAACGTTGAGCTCAAAGGAGCCCTCGAGGGTCGAGGTCTCGACCTGCGTATCGCACACGGCCAAACGGAAGGAATCGGTCGCCACCAGGCGTACGGTGTTGTTCTCGACCTTCATGTGCACGCCGCCCAGGATGGGGCGGGCCTTGTCGGTCGAGGTGACGCGCCACACGCGGCCGACCATTTCGGACAAGATATCGGTCGGCAGCTCCACGGCGCTCTCGATGGCATAGGCCGGAAACTCGGGGAAGTCATTGGCATCGAGCGTGTTCAGGCGGAACGAGCTCTTCTCGCAACCAATCAGTACCTGGCGCTCGGACAGCTCAAAGGTGACCGGGGCATCGGGGAGGGTCTTGGTGATATTGGAGAGCATCTTACAGGGGATAACCATCTCGCCCTCTTCTTCGACATGCGCCGCGATGCGATGGCGGATCGAGATGGTGTAGTTAGAGGTCTGGAATTCCAAGATGCCGTCTTGGGCCTTAACGAGCACGCCCGACAGGATGGGAAGGGTGGATGCCGAAGCGACACCCTTCATAACGACGCCGATGGCTTGTATAAGCGAGCTCTGGCTGACGGTGAACTTCATCTTTTAATACCTTTCTATAGATATAAATATCTTAATAATAGTAATAGCACTGACGAAACTGTTGATTACTCCCAAAGACGCAGGTCAGACCCAAAAAGAGAATCGACAGCAACCTGTGTGCAACAGGGGTGGTTTTCCACGTTCAAAACCTGCGCAAAACTTTTCATCACCGCGGGTTGGGTTTTAGACACCTTATGCCCGTGGTTTTGACAAGTTTTCAACAGGTGTCTCTATTTCCCTACGAGCGCAGTGTAATTTTATCGCGCAGCGACTTGAGGTCTTCGGTGACGGTGCGGTCTTCCTGGATCATCTTCTGGACCTTTTTGTAGCTCGTGCTGACGGTCGAGTGGTTGCGGTTGCCAAATTCGGCACCCACCGCCGTGGTCGTCATCTCGCACATCTCGATGGCCAGGTAGATAGCGATATGGCGCGCTTTGGCGATATTGGCGTTGCGACGCGGGCCGATGAGCTCCTCGTGCGTCACGCCGTACTGCTCTTCGATGACGGACTGAACCGTCTGGACGTTGATCTTTTTGGCCGATGTGTCGAAGTACTGGCTGGCGATGGCGTCGATATCGTCAAAGGTGAGCTCCCCGCCCTCGCGCTCGCGGTCGCCCGCCTCGCCGGCGCAGCGCTCGCAAAAGCTCTCGAGTTCGCGGATGTTGGTGCCCGAGACCTCGGCCATGTGTTTAAAGTGCTCGTCGGTCAGGTGCCCGCTGTCGCCCCCATAGGCCGCCAGCAGCGAGTCGTCGCCTGCCTCGGGAGCGGCGACGATGGTGTTCTCGTAATAGCGCTGCAAGATCTTGTATTTCATCTCGTAGCTGGGCTCTGCGACCAGGCAGAGCATGCCGGCGTTGAAGCGGCTGGTCAGACGCTCGTCCATGCTCAGGTCCTTGGGGGCGCGGTCTGCCGCGATGACGACCTTCTTGTTGTTGCGGATGAACTCGTCCATGAGCTGGAAAAAGTAGTCCACGCTCGCGCGCTTGCCGATGATGTTTTGGATGTCATCGATGATGA
The DNA here is from genome assembly GCA_958350755.1 of uncultured Collinsella sp. Lineage (GTDB taxonomy): Bacteria > Actinomycetota > Coriobacteriia > Coriobacteriales > Coriobacteriaceae > Collinsella. The sequence continues at coordinate 9,559 of CATWID010000056.1, read as the reverse complement.
GCACGTCCACGCCGTGGTATGCCTGCATGATAGGGGCGTTGCTCTTCTTTTGGCGGTCGAACTCGGTCATCAGGTCGTCCAGATATGCCTGGGAGTTGGCATACTTGACCTTGATCTCGGGCGACTTCTCGGCGAGCTCGTTTTTGATGGCAAGCAGCAGGTGCGTCTTGCCCAGGCCCGATTTGCCGTAGATGAACAGTGATGTGCACGTGCCGCGCTCGTCCGCGAGGGCGGCAAACTTGAGTGCCGAGCGATAGGCATGGCTGTTCTCGGGGCCGTAGACAAAGTTCTCAAAGGTAAATTTTGAGTTCGCGGCGAGTGGGGCTCCATCCGTATTCTGCTCGGCCGGCACGGTCGGTGCTGGCATGGGTGAAGCGGGGGTCGCGGTTTGCGTGGACTTAGTCGGCGCTCCGCCCTTCATCTGGTTCATCATGCGACGAAAATCATCGGCCGAGAGCGTGTTCTTGATTGCAACGCCCGAATCGGCGCCCGCCGCTGCGTCGTGAGCGATGGGCATGTGCGTGACGGGTGCGTTCGTTGACGTCGCAGCGGCGGTCGGCAACGGTGCCATGGTTTCACGGGAAACATCGCTGTGCTGGTGCTCGATTGTCGGCACGTCGCCTGCGGAGGCTGGCGCCGCAGGGGAAGCAGCGGGAGCCGTGGCGGGCACCGTCGCGGCTCCGGATTCGGCCGTTGCGCCTTGCGGTGCCACGATGTCGAGCGCAATCGGTGCAAAGGCGATTTCTTCCAGATAGGCCTCAATAGTCGGCTGATGCTTTTTGAGCTGCGCGATGGCAAAGCGCGAGGGGGCCTCGATCGTGAGCGTATCTTCGGTCAGGCTTATGGCGCGCGATTGCCCCAGCATGTTGATGAGGCGTGCATCTTGGCCGTCGCGCTGGCAAAAGGCGATGGCATCCCCCAGGATGATGCTTGCTTCCTCGTCCACTGTCTCTCCCGTTCTTTAGCCCTGAGCTCGCACGCGAGCGGCGCCGAGTTCGGTCAGATGGTATTTCTGGCCATGCTTGATGACCAAGCCGGCCTGCGCCAAGTCATTGAGCGTGCGTGACCAAGTGGGGGCCGAGTTTCCAAACGCCCTCGCCAGATCGGTTGCACCGCACGCTTGATTTTGCGCCAGATAGCCTAGCGCGGCGTTGCCGCGATCGCTTACGAATACGTCCGGTTGTGGCTGCGCATACTGATTTGCTGCATTAGGATACATCATTTGAGCTGCTGGTTGTTGAGAACTCTGCATCGACGGCATTTGCTGTTGAAAACTTTGAGGCCACTGTTGGTAAGGCTGCGGAGGCACCTGCTGGGCCCAGGGTTTGTACTGCTGCTGCGGCATCTGCTGGTACGGCTGCTGATGTCCCTGCTGGTACTGCTGCGGGAACTGCTGGCCATACCCCAGTGGCGGCATCTGCTGATATGGATATCCCTGTTGGTACGGCTGATAGCCCATTTGCTGGCCACCCGGCGCCCCCGTCGCCTGCTGCATTGCTGCTGTATCCTGATCCGCCAGCGGCATGGCCTGTGGCACGTTTGGCGGCATCGACATCGACGCCGCCTGGGGCTCTTGTGTAGGAAGCATTCCGGGCTGCTGCATCTGTCCCACGCGGGGCTGCATCTGTTGCGTTGCCATGGGCTGCTGCGCAAAAGCTCCCGGCAGGGGATATGCGGGCTGCTCCGTCTCGGGCCGCACGGCAGCACCGCGCCCGCCGGCGCGTTCGATTTCCTGCACGCGTTTAGGGTCCAGGCTTACCGTAACCACGGTGCCGTTGCCCATGTTGTCCTCGATGGACACGGCCCCGCCGGCGTTTTCCAAATACTCCTGCACCATGGGAAACCCTGCTCCGGTTCCACGGATATAGCGCTTCATCTTGCTGTTTGCGCTGGTAACGCCAAAGTCGAAAGCACGCTCCTTGTCGTCGATGCCGGGTCCTTGGTCAGCAAAGCGGATGGTGTCTCCGCCGTCCAGAATCGAGATGATGGGCTCGGCAAAGTGCGCGTGGATAAAGTTTTCGACAATCTCGCGGATGACCATGAGCGAGATATGGCCACCTTGTTCTTTCATGCACTGGTAGACGGTGTTGGTCGTCTCTTCCAAATACGTGCGGACATCTTGCGGATCAATGACGATTACACGCGGTGTCGACAGCATATCGTCATAGACGGCGATGCGCGCTGCATACATGGCCTTTGGTGCTTGTGCGGTGACCTGCTCACCCTCGTTGCGTTTTTCGCGCACGCCGGTGATGTGCTCGTTGTCGGGTGCCGGATCACCGGAATCGACCATGGTGTAAAAGTCGTCAGACATGCCGCTCGCAATCTTTCAAAAGGTTTTGAACAAATAGTAGCTCACCGCGCAATGTTTCTCATCTTTCGACAAGTTTTCAAAACCTGTTGAAAACTTTGGAAAACGGACGAAAAGTTCTCAACATTGCCAACATGACCTGTTGAAAACTCGATGAAATATCGTGAAAAGTTGCCATGCACCGCTAAATCGAGCTCGGCTTATGGGGGAACCGTGTGAACTGCGTAACCTTTTACCTTTGATTTCTTGACATTTGAACATTGATTTCCCTACAATCTTCAAGCTCACGTGTCTATATCTGCGTCCGCGCCCCCGCGGACACTCGAAATGCAGCAGGAGGAACTTAAGATGAAGCGTACGTATCAGCCTAATAAGCGTAAGCGTGCCAAGACCCATGGCTTCCGTGCCCGTATGGCCACTAAGGGTGGTCGTGCCGTGCTCGCCCGTCGTCGCGCCAAGGGCCGCAAGCGTCTCACTGTCTAGCAGCGATACACACATCTCGCATGAAGACTATTAAGTCTCGGCAAGATTTCGAGCATGTGTTCAGTCAGGGGCGTCGTTTCAATCACCCTCTGATTCGAATGACCATATGTGAATCGGTTGGCGAAGGCGACTCCGGAAGGGTCGCCTTCGTTGGTGCTAAACGGCTCGGTTGTGCTGTCGTGCGCAACCGTTCTAAGCGTGTGATGCGCGAGGCCGCCCGCAGCTGTGGATTTCCCGTTGCGGGTTATGACATCATCTTGTTCGCAACTCCCAAGACGAGGGTTTCTTCGCCTCAGGAGATGGACAATGCATTGCGTTCGCTTATGAAACGCGCCGGCGTTGCCGGGGAGGAGCGATGAGCAATCACGTTTTGCGACGTGTTGCCATCGCTCCTATTCGCATATATCAACAGGTTATTTCGCCCTTATTGCCTGACGCCTGCATTTATTACCCAACGTGCTCGCAATACGCCGTCCAGGCGATTGAGAAGTACGGTGTTTTGAGAGGCTGCTGGCTTGCCGTGAGGCGCATCGCTCGCTGCAATCCCCTGCACGTCGGCGGTTATGACCCTGTGCCCTAGCGGGCACTCGCTATCGGAGGAAAACTTACATGTGGGATTGGATCGTTAACATCCTTTTCGAGCTGCTCAAGCTCATCCAGACCTTTGCGGTCGACTGGGGCCTGTCCATCATCATCCTGGTGGTCATCATCCGTCTGCTGCTGACGCCGCTTATGCTCAAGTCGACTAAGTCGACGGCACGCATGCAGGTGCTGCAGCCCAAGATGCTCGAGATCCAGGAGCGCTATGCCGACGATCCCCAGCGTCAGGCCGAGGAAATGCAGAAGTTCTACAGCGAGAACAAGTTCAACCCGATGGCTGGTTGTCTGCCGCTGTTGATTCAGATGCCTGTCCTGTTCGCCCTATTTACGCTGCTGCGTAACCTGCCGGACTACTTTAACGACGGCACGTTCTCGTTCTTTAATATTCTGCCCGACCTGACCACCACGCCGAGCGCCTCCTTTGCCGATGGCTTTATGGTCGCGCTGCCTGCGCTGGTCTGCCTGATCCTGTTCGCTGTCCTGACCCTGATTCCGCAGCTCTATATGTCGCGCAACCAGACCGGCCAGCAGGCTCAGAGCATGCGTATGATGGCCGTTGTCATGACGGTCATGATGCTTTGGATGGGCTGGAGCCTGCCCGTCGGTGTTCTGCTGTACTACGATGTGTCTTCTGCCTGGCAGGTTATCCAGCAGATCTTCGTGACGCAGAAGGTTATCGACAAGGCTAAGGCCGATGAGGAGGAGCGCCTCAAGAACGCGCCGCTGCAGGTTGAGGTCACTCGTCGCGAGAAGAAGCCGCGCCCGCACAAGAAGAAGTAGCGGGATATCAATCTTATTTAGGTACCTAACTTTTGGAGTACGTTATGTCTGAAGAGATCATCGAGGATATGCTTGAGGAGGTTGCCCCGCAGGTCGCGGGCGATTATCCCGAGATTGCACAGCGCTACAAGGCTGGTGAAGAGCTGACCGACGAGGAGCTCGACACCATTGCCGATGTCGCGATTTCCATCCTGCGTTCCATCCTTTCGCACTTCGATGCCGCCAACTCTCCTATCGATGAGTATGAGGGCGACGAGGGTGAGCTGATTCTGGATGTAACGGCTCCCGACCTTGCTGTTCTCATTGGCCGTCATGGTCGCACCCTTGATGCCCTTCAGGTTATGTTCTCATTGCTGGTGAGCCGCAAGCTCGGCTTTAGGTATCCGGTTGTAGTGGACGTCGAGGGATACAAGAGCCGCCGTCAGGACAAGGTTGCCTCCATGGCTCAGTCTGCTGCCGAGCGTGCCATCCGCACTCATAAGAGTGTTTCGCTTCCGCCCATGAATGCCTACGAGCGCCGACTGGTTCACATTGCACTTCGTGGCAATGACGCCGTCGATACTCATTCTGAGGGTTCTGACCCCGATCGCCATGTGGTGATTGTTGCTCGATAATCTACTCGAGCTTATGCTAAGGGGACGTGGTTTCCACGTCCCCTTTTTTTGTCAAAAGTTCTCGATACACTGATTTTTGTCAGAAAGGAGCTTCTGTTGTTTGTACTTACAGATCTGCAGGCTGACGAGATGTTAAGTCGTCTAGCCTCTTATTGCAAAGAGTATTCCTTGAATGTAGCTGATGCTGAGCTAAGGAAATGTATTCAGCATCTTGATTTGGTTCTGGAAACAAATAAGACAACCAATCTCACTCGTATTCTCAACATAGAAGATGCCGCGGTGCTTCATATCCTCGACTCACTTGTTTTGCTCCCTTATATCAATAAGGCTCCTGAGGGAGCTTTGCTCGATATGGGAACGGGTGCGGGCTTCCCTGGTATTCCATTAACGATAGCCACGAATCGTAAAGCTACTTATATTGACTCTGTTGGCAAGAAGGTTGATGCTGTCAATTCTTTTGTTCATGCTCTTGGATTGAAACATGGTCATGCAGTCCATGATCGGCTTGAAGAATATGCTCGAAGCCATAAGAAGCAGTTCTCTGTCGTAACCGCCCGCGCCCTGGCCCCTCTACCGATTCTTGTTGAGTATGCGGCTCCGTACCTCAAGGATGGAGGGCTATTTGTTATCACGAAGGGCAATCCATCGGATGAGGAGCTTGCTTCTGGCATGTCAGCAGCTAAGATCTGCGGCTTCACTTTGCTTCTGAATGACGCAATCGATTTGCCTGAGGGCTTGGGCCACAGAGAGTTCATTGTTCTTAAGAAGAGTCATCCAGCATCCGTTTCATTGCCTCGTGCAAATGGCATGGCAAAGAAGAATCCGCTTGCCTAGATGTTTCACGTGAAACATAATGGATACTAACAACTTGCAGTGTTTCACGTGAAACATGGCGGTTGATTTCGAATCGGAATGTTTCACGTGAAACATCCTCCGTTCGACAGCTTTAATACACACCAGGAGGGACCGTGGGATTTCGCGACGTTAAGCGTTCTAAGAACGCAAAAGACACGCGTATCATTGCAATCATCAATCAAAAAGGCGGCGTCGGTAAGTCAACGACGGCTGTAAACCTTGCAGCAGCACTGGGTGAGCAGGGTCGTAAGACACTGATTGTCGATTTTGATCCGCAGGGAAACAGTACCAGTGGATTTGGAATTGAAAAAGAAGACCTTGATCACTGCATCTATGATGCATTGTTGAATGATGTGCCGGCAGAATCGCTTGTTCTTGATACAAATTGCAAAAAGGTATTCGTAATTCCGGCTACAATTCAGCTTGCAGGCGCTGAAATTGAGCTCGTAAGCGCAATTGCTCGTGAAACCCGCCTCAAAGATTTGCTTGAGCCGATTCAGGACGAGTTCGATTTTATTTTCATTGACTGTCCTCCTTCGCTCGGCCTGCTTACTATCAATGCCTTGACCGCAGCAGATAGCGTTTTGATTCCAATCCAGTGTGAGTATTACGCACTCGAGGGCGTTACGAAGCTGCTTGAGTCAATGAAGATGGTCAAATCACGTCTGAACAAGGGCTTAGACACCTATGGCGTGCTTATGACCATGTATGACTCACGTACTTCTTTGTCGAATCAGGTTGTTGAGGAAGTTCAATCGTACTTTGGTGATAAGGCGTTTAAGACGCTGATTCCCCGTACGGTTAAAATCTCTGAAGCTCCGTCTTTTGGAGAACCGGTAATTACCTATGCACCTCAAAACAAGGGTGCAAAAGCGTATATGAACCTTGCAAAAGAGGTGATCAAGCGTGCCTAGTGCAAAGAAACGTGGCGGATTGGGGCGTGGACTCAATGCTTTGGTCTCTGAGGCCGAGTATGAGACCGGTGGTTCTGCTGCATCTGCTTCAAATGCCTCATCTGAAACAAAACTACCTATTGAGGATATCGTTCCCAACCCTAATCAGCCGCGAATTCACTTTAACGAAACTGAACTTCGCGAGTTGAGCGAGTCAATCCAAGAACATGGCGTTCTGCAGCCGCTTTTGGTTCGCAAACACGGAAACGGTTATGAGATCATCGCTGGTGAGCGTCGTTTCCAGGCGTCAAAGCTTGCTGGTCTTGAGGAACTGCCTGTCATCATTAAAGATGTTAATGATGAAGAGATGCTTGCTCTTGCTCTTATCGAAAACCTTCAGCGTTCTGATCTGAATCCCGTCGAAGAGGCCAAGGGCTATCGTCAGCTTATCGATGCGAGCGGTATGACCCAGGAGGCATTGTCGAAGGCAGTAAGCAAGTCACGCTCTGCAATTACAAATTCGCTGCGTCTTCTCGATCTCCCCGAAGTAGTTCAGCGGATGATTTTTGAGGGCAAACTTACTGCTGGTCATGCACGTGCGATTCTTGCGGTTCCCTATGAAGACGCGCGTATTCGACTTGCAGAGAAAGTTGTTGCAGAGGGCCTTTCCGTAAGAGCGACAGAAAATCTTGCTCCGTTGTTTTCTGCCGGAGAGACACCTAAGACGCCGAGGCCTGCGACGCCTCAATCTTTTAAAAAGGCCGCTCGTGTGCTTCGTCAGGTATTTAATACCAACGTGCGTGTGAAGAGCTCGCGTGGAAAGAATAAGATCGAGATTGAGTTTAAAGACGAGGAAGAGCTCTCTCGTATTCTTGGCGAAATGATTCAGTTTGATCAAGGAGGCCAAGATGAGGAATAAGATTTTAACAGCGATTGCATTGGCGACGACTGTCGCGGCTGGTGCCTTTGCTGGCTATAAGATCGCGACAGACGATGAACTTCGAGGTCGCTTGCTTCGAGGCGCGCAAGATATAGTCGATACTTCCAAGAAGAAAATGGATGTTATGACAGAAGACGTTGCCATGCGTACAGCTCAGGTAACGAAGAATCCCAAGATTAATCAAGGTTGGGTTAGCAACCAATGGGAAAATGTAGGCTATTAGGTACCTAACAATTACTCAGCATATTCTAAGGGGTCCTTGTCTGATTCATGAGACAAGGACCCCTTATTTTGGCCGTAAAAATGGGACCAGTAACAGCTTATTCAAAATTAAGGTCAATAAATGAAACGACCCCGGTTGCATATCCTGCAACCGGGGTCGTTCGATGTTTCACATGAAACGTTTTGGGGTGCGACTCCCCTATGCGTTCTTCTGAACTTTGAAGCGCTGCTTCAACTGTCCGCAAGCGGCGTCAATATCGTTACCACGGGAGTTACGAATCGTGGTCTCGATGCCACGGGACTCAAGACGACGCTGAAGATCCTCAACCTTATGAATCGGCGACGGCTTGAGCGGGCTGCCCTCGATGTCGTTAAGCTGAATGAGGTTAACGTGGCACAGCGTTCCCTCGCAGAAGTCGCAGAGCGCCTGCATCTCGGGATTCGTATCGTTGACGCCTTCGATCATGGCATACTCATAGGTCGGGCGGCGGCCAGTCTTCTCGGTGTAGAGCTGAAGCGCTTCGTGAAGGCGAAGCAGCGTGTATTTCTTAACACCGGGCATGAGCTTATTGCGCGTCGACTGGATGGCGGAATGCAGGGAAACGGCAAGAGTGAACTGCTCGGGGATATCGGCAAATTTGCGAATACCGGGAATAACGCCGCTGGTAGAGACGGTGAGGTGACGAGCGCCGATACCGATGCCATCGGGGTCGTTGAGGATACGCAGTGCCTTGAGAACCTCGTCGTAGTTGGCAAACGGCTCGCCCTGGCCCATGAAGACAACGCTTGTGGCACGCTCGCCAAAGTCGTTGGATACATGAAGCACCTGGTCGACGATCTCTTGAGCGGTCAGAGAGCGCTTGAGGCCGTTGAGACCGGTAGCGCAAAAGGCACAGCCCATGCCGCAGCCTGCCTGGGTGGAAACGCAGACGGAAAGCTTGTTACGACGGGGCATGCCGACAGTCTCGACGGAAATGCCATCGTGGTACTCGAGCAGATACTTGCGCGAGCCATCTTTGGAAACCTGCTTGGTGAGTTCAGTCGGCGTATCAAAGGCAAAAGCCTCTTTAAGCTGCTCACGGAAAGCCTTGGGGAGGTTGGTCATATCGTCAAACGAACAAACGTTCTTCTCGAAGACCCATTCGATGAGCTGCTTCGCGCGGAAGGCGGGCTGGCCAAGTTCGGCCACGAGCTCGCGAATATCGTTTTGGCTCAAGTCGCGAATGTCCTGAGATTTAGTCCTGGGATTCATGGAAGCCTTTCGATTTTGGGGAAACGTAGAGGGTATCGCTACAATATGGTATCAGCTGCAGAAATTATAGAGGAGGAGTCTGCCCATGCCGGGTAAAAGCCTAGAGAACATGCACGTAGCGGTCTTGGCGGGCGGTCATTCCGCTGAGCGCGAGATCTCGCTCAATTCGGGAAAGAACGTCGTGGTGGCACTGAAGGAAGCCGGCTACACCTCGGTGGAGCTGCTCGACACGGCTGCCGATGACTTTATGGTAACCATGGCGACCGGCGGTTTCGACGTGGCTTTTATCGCCATGCACGGCGCCGGCGGTGAGGATGGCGCCATGCAGGGCGCCATGGAGACCCTGGGTATCCCCTACACGGCCTCGGGCGTGCTTGCCAGCGCCTGCGGTGCCGACAAGGAGGTCTCTAAGCTCCTGTACGCCAAGGCGGGCATTCCCATTGCCCCCGGCCTTGCGCTCGAGGTGGGCGATGAAGTCGATATCGATCATATCGTCGAGGCTTGTGGCGAGCGCTGCTTTGTGAAGCCGGCCGTCAACGGTTCCAGCTATGGCATTTCCCTGGTCCATGAGCCCTCCGAGCTGCCCGCGGCAATCGCCAAGGCGTTTGA
>CATWID010000055.1 GCA_958350755.1 uncultured Collinsella sp. | reverse complement strand
CAGAACACCTGGACCATCGTGCTGCTCATGGGCCTGTTTATGAACATCGCGGGACTCACGACCATCGCGCTGATCTTCTTCTCGTTTAGCGTGCTGTTCCAGCTCGTTACGCTGCCGGTCGAGATTGATGCCAGCCGCCGCGCCGTGGCGTACATCGAGCAGTCGGGCATGAGCTCCAAGCAGGTCAACGGTGCCAAGAAGGTGCTGACGGCCGCCGCGCTTACCTATGTGGCTGCGGCGCTCACCTCGATTATTCAGCTGCTCTATCTTATGGCTCGCTACAACAGAAACTCCAACCGATAACAAATTGGGTCGCTGGGCGCCGCGGGAATTTGTGTCCCCGCGGCGCTGTACTATGTGTTGGACTTGAATTTGCGCAGGGCCAGAGCCTTTGTGCACGATGACGAAAGGAGGCTGCGTGGCAGGCTGGAATCTAACCGGCAATAGCGTTTCCGCCGAGTTCGACGGTTCGGACGAGCAAGAGCGTAAAGAGCTCAGCGTGAGCCAGGCGGTAGAGATCGCCGCCGGTGCGCTCGATGCTATTCCGCAACTGACCGTCCTGGGCGAGGTCACGGGTTTCCGTGGTCCCAATGCCCGAAGCGGCCACTGCTACTTCCAGATTAAAGACGACTCGGCCGCCGTCGACTGCATCATCTGGAAGGGCGCCTATCTCAAGCGTACCTTCGATCTGCGTGACGGCATGCAGGTGAGCTTTAAGGGCAGCTTCAATCTCTATAAGGCCACGGGCCGCATGAGCTTTGTCGCTCGCTCGTTTTCGCTGGCGGGGGAGGGTCTGCTGCGTCAACAGGTGGCGCAGTTGGCCGAAAAGCTACGCCGCGAGGGACTGATGGACGAGTCCCGCAAACGCCGCATCCCGGTGTTTTGCTCACGCGTGGCGGTCGTCACCTCGCTTTCCGGTGCGGTAATCGACGACGTCAAGCGTACGCTGCGCCGTCGCAACCCGCTCGTCGAGCTTGTCTGCGTGGGCGCCAAGGTTCAAGGCGAGGGTGCGCCGGCCGAGCTCATTGATGGCTTGCGCCGCGCCGTTTCCATTACGCCGGCGCCCGACTGTATTTTGCTGGTGCGCGGCGGCGGCTCCTTTGAGGACCTCATGACCTTTAATGACGAGGAGCTTGCCCGCGCGGTGGCGGCTTGTCCTGTGCCCGTGGTGACTGGCATTGGCCATGAGCCCGATACCTCGATTTGCGACATGGTGAGCGACCGACGCGCCTCCACGCCCACGGCGGCGGCAGAATCGGTGGCGCCAGCTATGACGGAGTTGGCCGATGTGCTCGAGGCGCGCCATCAGCGTCTGGGTGCCGCGATGGCATCGATGATTGGGTCGGCCCAGGTCGACCTGGAGATGCTCGATCAGCGCGGTCGCCGTGCCTGGGATACCTATACGGCTCGCTTGGGTGATGCGCTCGATGCCGCTGCGTGTCGCCCGTGCCTCAACGACCCCACATTTATGGTCGAGCGTCGCGAATCGGAGCTTGCGCTGACTGCCGATCGCCTGTCGGGCGCCATAGTACGCTCGGTCGGGACATTCCGCTCCAACTTTGAGCGCTTGCCCGAGCGTCTGATTACAAGCACCTCGGGGCTCGATGGTAAGCGCCATGCGCTCACGCTTGCGAGTTCCCGCCTAGAGCATCAAGGGCGCACGATGCTCAGCAAGCCAGCGTCCGACCTGAGCCGTGCGGCAGCGTCGCTCGATGCCCTGTCGCCGCTCAAAGTGCTTGCTCGCGGCTATTCCATCGCGTACAGCGATGATGGTGTGGCTACGAGTGCCAAGACCTTTAAGCCTGGCGACGCCATTCGCGTGCGCATGGCAGACGGCAACGTGGCAGCAACGGTCGATACGGTCGAGTAGACCGCGTTTCGCAGTGATAGACCCTTAGGAAAGGAAACAGATATGGCAGAGAAGACCCCGGTCGAGCAGCTTACGTACAAGCAGGCCTCGCAGGAGCTGGAGCTCATCATCCGCAGCCTGGAGTCGGGCGATATGGAGCTTGAGGAGTCGCTCGAGAGCTACACCCGCGGCGTCGAGCTCCTCAAAAGCCTGCGCACCCGCCTGTCCGATGCCGAGCAGAAGGTCTCGGTGCTCCTTAAGGACGTCGACGGCAACGACGTGCTCGCCGACGGCGAGGCCGCCAACACCGATGATAACCTTTCGTTCTAAGCATCTCGACCAAATATAATTACCTTGGTCTGTAAGAAAGGAACCAGCTATGTGCGATTGCATCTTCTGTAAAATTGCCAACCACGAGATCCCCTCGACCGTTGTCTATGAGGACGACCAGGTCATCGCCTTCGACGACCTCAACCCGCAGGCGCCGGTCCACACGCTCGTGATCCCTAAGAAGCACTACAGCGACATCGCCGACAACGTACCCGCCGAGACCATGGGCGCCATAGCTCACGCCATCCAGGAGGTCGCCAAGGCCAAGGGTCTGGAGGACGGTTTCCGCGTCATCTCCAACAAGGGCGTCAACGCCGGCCAGACCGTCATGCACTTCCACATGCACGTCCTCGGCGGCAAAAACCTGGGCGAGAACCTCATCTGAGGGCGCTTGGCCCGTCGACTTGGCTGCCTTTGGAGTAATCTATGCAGCTTTCTCAACTCGAATACCTTCAAGCGGTAGCGAACTATGGCGGCGTGCGCAAAGCAGCTCGCGCCGTTCATGTGAGTCCGCAGGCCGTTTCGTCGGCAATCAAAAAGCTGGAATCTGAGTATCAGATTGTTTTGCTCGACCGATCGGCGGGGGAGGCTGTTTTGTCTCCGGCGGGCAGAGAATTTGCGCGTCGTGCGCGCGTGATCCTGGCACAAGTCGACGATCTCAAAAAGTACGCTCAATCGAGGGGCGACGGCGTTTCGCCCGATGGCCACTTTCGTCTTTACGCCCCCTGCCTTCATGGGCGGGGGCGCCTTTTTGCCGAAAGCTGGTATGACTCGTTTGAACGCTCGCACCCTCAGATTCACCTTGATGTGTGGCATCAGCCAACGGCCACATGCTTTGAATCACTTGTGCTTGGCATTTCGGATGCGGCTATCTCATTCGAGGAACCACGGGACAGCGTCCTTTCTTCAAAATATTTGGGTGAAAAGGAGCTCAAGGTTCTTTCATGCCCAGCGGGTCATCAATCTGTGGGCGCCATGACCATTCGCGAGTTACTGGGCGGCAGGCTCGCTGTTCCCATTAATTTGTCACCCTGTCTCAATGCAATCAATCAATGTCCCGAAGCCCAGCTGGTTAATTTCCGCTTCCGTGATGTCGAATACGGAAACAAGGCGCAGGCTGAGTTTCTTCAAGCCGGGGGATTGATATTGAGTTTTTCTGGGTCCTCTCTTGCGTCGGATGGATCAGAAGTGAGTGAGTGCTCAATTGAAGGTTCGCGTGATGTAGCCTTGCCCATCTACTTTTGCTATCGACAAAATGCCTGGACTGATCGACACCAGACGGTTTTTCTGCACCTATTGTGTCATCTTGCTTCGTGAGATTAATTGGCTTCGAGGCATCAAGTGATTATTGACGCCTTGTAACACATAGCTGACAGCTTTGCCCTCATGCTTTTCCAAGATTCCGATTTAGATTGCTGACTCTTGGAGGGTGGAGCATGAAAAACCGTACGGTTTTGCTTTATATGACGTTCGTTTTTCTGTCGAACTTCAGCACCATCTTGTATTTTCTAACTGTCTACCTTGAGTTCGTCGGACTTTCGATGGTATCGATTTCTAGCATGATGATTGCATATCAAGTGAGCAAGTTCATCCTTGAAGTTCCCACTGGCTATATTGCTGATAGGTTTGGACGAAAGACAAGCGGTCTCGTTGGCGTCGTGGGAATGCTTGGATACTACGCCGCCCTGCTTCTCGTCCGTTCTCCCCTGCTTTTAATCGGTGCGTTCGCTCTCAAGGGTTTTGCCGTTGCGTGTGTGAGCGGATCCATCGAAGCGATTTACATTGACAGCGTCTCTCAGGACCAGCTCGTAAGACTTAATGTCGTTGAGCGATTTGTTTTCTATGCCTCTTATGCCATCTCCGCTTGCGTGGGCGGTTTCATTTCGTCCGTCGGTGCATATCTCATTGGTCTTTCGGCAGATATCATCGCAATGGTGTTGACGTTGGTTGTCGTTGTCTGCATTCCTGAAATGCGAAGAGGGGGCACTGCGACGACACCTGAACATGGGATTAGCCCGAAGATGATCGGTACCGCTATTGCGGGTAATGGCATTCTTCGTTCAGCGTTCATCATGGACTGTTCTCAGGCATTTGCTTTTGTCGCCCTGGAAGACTTTTTCTCACTGCTGCTTGCGGGTCGCGGAATGAATGCCGTCGCTTCGGGTGTGACCATTGCGGTCCAGCTCCTTGCCTCGGCCTCCATGGGACTTATTGTGCCCTGTGCGATTGCTCATGTCGACAAGGGCCGCTTTGCGCGTATTTGCGGCATCGTTCGCTTAGTATTGACAGCTTTGTTTTTGATCCCCCTTACTCCGGCTAATTTGCTGCCCGTGTTCTATGTGCTGCAGACGGTTGCGTACTCGTTATTTGCTCCAATTAAATACTCAATTTTTCAAAAGGCAGCCGATTCTTCGATGCGCTGTTCACTGATTTCGGTTCAAAGCCAGATGGTGGCGGTGGGTGCCGTTCTTTTCTATCTGCTCAACGCTGTGTTGAGTAGCGTTGCGGGCATTCGAGTCGTATTGCTTGTTGCGCTCGGGATTTCTTCCCTTGTGTATATCCCCGCGCTCTTTCGTCTTACACGCCAAAGGTCATGAGTATTTGGGCACCGATAACTTATATATCAACGCAATAAACCCGAGCGCGAGGGCGTTTGGGTTTATTATTGAAGCGTATGTAACCTGGCGGCGCCACACCGCCTGTTAGTAGGGAGACACATGAACGTTCTGGTCGTCAACGCAGGATCTTCGACCCTTAAGTATCAGGTCATCGATACCAAGTCCCACAAGGTGTCCGCAAAGGGCTCCTGCGAGCGCGTCTGCTTTACCGGCGGCACCTTCACCCACGCTGCCAACGGCTCCAAGAAGGTGACCGAGAACATCGAGTTCCCCGACCACAAGGTCGCCATCGAGGTCGTCCTGAAGGACCTTGAGGCCAACGGCGTCAAGATCGAGGGTATCGGCCACCGTATCGTTCAGGGCGGTTGGTACTTCGGTGATTCCTCCCTCGTCGACGAGGACGTCCTCGCCAAGATCCGCGAGGTTGCTCCGCTCGCCCCGCTGCACAATAACCCCGAGGCCAACGTTATCGAGTACTGCCTGGAGCAGTATCCCGACCTGCCCAACGTCACGGTCTATGACACCGCTTTCCACTTCAACATGCCCGAGGTCGCCAAGACTTACGCTCTGCCCAAGGATGTTTGCGACAAGCTGCACATTCGTAAGTACGGCGCCCACGGCACCAGCTACCGCTACATCTCCAAGAAGGTCGCCGAGATGACCAACGGCGGGGCCCGCAAGGTCGTCGTGTGCCATATCGGCTCCGGCGCTTCCCTGTGCGCCATCGAGGACGGCAAGTGCATGGACACCACCATGGGCTTGACGCCGCTCGACGGCGTTATGATGGGCACCCGCTGCGGCTCCATCGACCCGGCTACCGTGTGCTACCTGCAGCGCGAGGGCGGCTACACCTTCGACGAGGTCGACGAGATGATGAACAAGAAGTCCGGCCTTTTGGCTGTGACCGGTGGCAAGACCAACGACTGCCGCAATGTCGAGGAGCTCGCTGCCGCTGGCGACCCCGAGGCTCAGCTCGCCTTCGATATGTTCGTCTACAAGATTGCCGCCAAGGCTGCCGAGATGGCTACTTCTATGTGCGGTATGGACACCCTGGTCTTTACTGCCGGCATCGGCGAGCACGCTCCGGCGGTCCGCGCCGGCGTTGCCGACCGCCTGGCCTTTATGGGCGTCAAGATGGATCATGCCCGCAACGCCCTGCGTGGCGACGGCGCTTGGTGCCTGTCTGCCAAGGATTCCAAGGTCAAGATTTTCGTCATCCCCACGGACGAGGAGTTCATGATCGCCTCCGACGTCGAGCGCATCGTCAACGGTAAGTAATTGCAAGAGGGGAGGGGCTGGACGACCGAGCGCCGTTCGGCCCCTCTTTTGCGCTCGTTGGGCGATATGACTGATAGCTATTTATCAAGTTGTGATAACTTCTTATTAAAATGCGGCCGCCTTAAGGGGTCTGCGTCGACCGTATTGCACTGCAAAGGAGTCTCATGAACGTACTTGTTGTCAACGCCGGCAGCTCAAGCCTTAAATATCAGCTTTTGGATACCGATACCCGAGAGGTTTTCGCCAAGGGCAACTGCGAACGTATCGGTTCGGACATGGGCATCTTTGGCCACTCCGAGAACGGTGGCGCCAAACAGACCGAGGAGGTCTCTTTCCCCGATCATCGCTCTGCTATCGCTCGCGTGCTCGAGGAGCTTGAGAAGACCGACTTTACGATTGATGGCATTGGCCATCGTATCGTTCAGGGCGGCTGGCACTTCGATGATTCCGCGGTCGTCGACGATGAGGTCATGGCTAAGATCCTCGAGGTGGCACCGCTTGCCCCGCTACACAACTACGGCGAGGCCGCGGCGATTGAGTATTGCCGCGAGAAGTATCCGGAGCTGCCCAACGTGGCCGTCTTCGATACCTCGTTCCACATGACCATGCCCGAGGTCGCCTACACCTACGCGCTGCCCAAGGATGTGTGCGACAAGTACCACGTGCGCAAGTACGGCGCCCACGGCACGAGCCACCGCTATGAGTGGATGATGGCCAAGGAGATCCTGGGCTCGCGCTGCCACCGCCTGCTCTCGTGCCATCTGGGCAACGGCGCCTCGCTTGCCGCCATTGAGGACGGCGTGTGCCGCGACACCACGATGGGCCTCACGCCGCTTGACGGCCTGATGATGGGCACTCGCTGTGGTTCCATTGACCCGGCTACCGTGTGCTACCTCCAGCGCGAGGGCGGCTACAGCTATCAGGAAGTTGATGACATGATGAACAAGCAGTCTGGTCTGCTTGCCATCTCGGGCATCTCCAACGACGCCCGCGACATCCGTACACGCGCCTCCGAGGGCGACGAGCGCTGCCTGCTCGCCTTCGATATGTTCGCCTACAAGGCCATGCAGCAGGCCGGCTCCATGATCGCTTCCATGGCGGGCGTGGACACCATCACCTTTACCGCCGGCATCGGCGAGAACGACTGGTCGATCCGCAAGGCCTTCTGCGACTGCTTTGAGTGGCTGGGCGTACGCATCGACAACAACAAGAACCGCGAGGCCGTGGGTAACGGCCCGCAGGTCATCAGCGCCGCCGGCTCTTCCGTCACGGTCATGGTCATTCCCACCGACGAGGAATACATGATCGCCCACGACGTCGAGCGTCTGACCGCGAACAACTAGCGCTCATTTGCAATTAAACGAAAGGCCTCCAGAGCAAACGGCTTCGGAGGCCTTTTTGTTGTCAGGGGGACGGCGGCCGCACTCCGCCTTTCGGATCCAAAGTGATCGATCCCAAACGCATGTGCTCTCAACAACGGGACCCATTCATTCAGATCCTCAGCCCCAGCTCGTAGCCAAGCCGCCGTCCACTCCAGATTCCCTGACTGCTGCGTGACGGCAGGGACCCTGCAGGGCAAAGCTCTGAAAACATTCCGCAGGACGCAAAGAGGCTCCGCCGCGCGAAGCGCGCAGCGGAGCCTCTTTGCATGTCCGAGGACGTTTTCAGAGCTTTGCCCTGCAGGGTCCCGAGGGGATATGTAAGCTATTCAGCCATCTGAGCCTGGACGGCGGTGATGGCCACGACACCCACGATGTCGTCGGCAGAGCAGCCGCGCGACAGGTCGTTAACCGGCTTGGCGATGCCCTGCAGGATGGGGCCGTAAGCGTCGGCGCCGGCGAAGCGCTGGACCAGCTTGTAGCCGATGTTGCCGGCCTCGAGGTCGGGGAACACAAGCACGTTGGCCTTGCCGGCAACGGAGGAGCCGGGAGCCTTGAGCTGGGCGACGGTGGGAACGATGGCGGCGTCGAGCTGCAGGTCGCCATCGATGGCGAGCTCGGGAGCCTTCTCCTTGCAGAACTTCACGGCCTCTTGGACCTTCTTGGCGACCTCGCCGCCGGCGGAGCCCATGGTGGAGTAGGAGAGCATGGCCACGTGCGGCTCGACGCTGCCCATAAAGGTGGACCAGGAGTGAGCGGAGGCGATGGCGATCTCGGAGAGCTCGTCGGAGGACGGGTTGATGTTGAGGCCGCAGTCGGCGAAGATCAGCGTACCGTCGGTGCCGAACTGCGGGGTGTCGGTGCACATCACGAAGAAGGCCGAGACCAGCTTGGTGCCCGGGGCGGTCTTAAGGATCTGCAGCGCGGGGCGCAGGGTATCGGCGGTGGAGTGGCAGGCGCCGGAGACCAGGCCGTCGGCGTCACCCATCTTGACCATCATGGTGCCAAAGTAGGTGGCGTCCATCACCTGGGCGCGAGCCTGCTCGATGGTGACACCCTTCTTGGCGCGGAGCTCGGCAAACTTCTGCGCGTACTCCTCGTGCTTCTCGGCATTGCGCGGGTCGATGACGGTGGCGCCGGGAACGTTGATCTCGTCGGGGTTGCCCAGGATGACGATCTTTGCCAGGCCCTCCTCGATGATCTTGGTGGCCGCGACGATGGTGCGCGGATCCTCGCCCTCGGGCAGGACGATCGTCTTAAGGTCGGCCTTGGCGGCAGACTTCATACGGTTTAGGAAATCGCTCATGTTACTCCTTACAAGCGTTTCACTAAGCTCCAGGCGCCCGGCTGTTCACGAATAAACCCGCTGCTAGCGGGTCTGCCTTTCAATTATGTTCGCCGTGGTGCTTGAGCTTTCCTTGTGTGGCAAGCTCATTATAGGACGCAATAGCGCTATAATCGCTCTGATAAATATGTCTCGAAGAATGTTCGAGAAAAGCCCAGCTAACGAGCCCGTGGCTTTTGACAAGGAGTATCGATGCAGATTACCTCAGGCCTGCCTGAAGGCTTTAACGCCGGCGCGTACGACATGATTGTCGTCGGTGCTGGATATGCCGGTGCCGTTTGCGCCCGCCGTCTTGCCGAGACCATCGGCTATCGTGTTGCCGTTTTGGAGCGCCGTAGCCACATTGCGGGCAATGCCTATGACTGCACTGACGAGGCCGGAATCCTGATCCACGAGTACGGTCCGCATATCTATCACACCTTTAACGAGCGTGTGCATAATTTCCTGTCGCGCTTTACCAAGTGGACGGATTATCAGCACAAGGTGCTCGCCAACATCAACGGCACCCTTATGCCCGTGCCCTTCAACCATGCGAGTCTCAAGCTCGCCTTTGGTGATGAGCGCGGCGAGGAGCTGTATCAGAAGCTCGTGGAGACCTTTGGCAAGGATGTCAAGGTGCCCATTATGGAGCTGCGTAAGAAGAACGACCCCGACTTGGCCGAGGTCGCCGATTACGTCTACGAGAACGTCTTTTTGCATTACACCATGAAGCAGTGGGGCCAGACGCCCGATCAGATCGACCCCTCGATCACCGGCCGCGTTCCCGTCTTTGTGGGTGATGATGACCGCTACTTCCCGCAAGCTCCCTTCCAGGGCATGCCGCAGGAGGGCTACACGGCGCTCTTTGAGCACATGCTCGACCACGACCTGATTGACGTGTTCTGCGACGTGGACGCCCGCGATCTTTTTGAGATCGACGAGACCACCGTCAAGGTCGACGGCAAGGTCTACGGCGGCGAGATTGTCTATACCGGTCCGCTCGATGAGCTGTTCAACCTCGACTTGGGCGCGTTGCCGTACCGCACGCTCGATATGAAGTTCGAGACGCTCGATATGGACCAGTTCCAGCCCGTGGGCACCGTCAACTACACCACGAGCGAGGACTACACGCGCATCACCGAGTTCAAGAACATGACCGGTCAGGTCCTGCCCGGCAAGACCACCATCATGAAGGAGTACTCCAAGGCCTATACTCCCGGCTCGGGCGAGACGCCGTACTACGCCATTCTTGAGCCCGAGAACCGTGAGCTCTATGAGCGCTATCTTGAGCGCGTCCAGAACCTGACGAACTTCCACCCGGTGGGTCGTCTGGCCGAGTATCGTTACTACGATATGGACGCCGTGACCAATTCCGCCCTCGATCTTTCGGATGAGATTATCGCCTGCCATGCATAAAGTCATAACATTCGGTATTCCCTCGTATAACGCCGCCAAGGACATGGACCATTGCATCACCTCTATCTTGGAGGGGAGCAATTACGCCACCGATATCGAGATTATCGTGGTGGACGACGGCTCCAAGGACGAGACGGCCGCCAAGGCCGACGAGTGGGAGGCCCGTTATCCTGGAATCATCCGCGCGGTGCACCAGGAAAACGGCGGTCACGGTATTGCCGTCCTTTCGGGTCTG
The DNA here is from genome assembly GCA_958350755.1 of uncultured Collinsella sp. Classification (GTDB taxonomy): domain Bacteria; phylum Actinomycetota; class Coriobacteriia; order Coriobacteriales; family Coriobacteriaceae; genus Collinsella. Next base: position 1,033 of record CATWID010000055.1, on the reverse strand, counting down.
CGCGAGGCGCAGGGCACCTACTACAAGGTTGTCGACTCGGACGACTGGCTCGACGGCGCAGCCCTTTCGACCATGCTTTCGATCCTGCGCGGCTTTGAGGAGCGCGACCAGCGCGTCGACCTGTTTATCTCGAACTACGTATACGAGAAGGTTTACGAGGGCACGCATACTGCCATTGGCTACAAGTTTGCCCTGCCGCGCAAAAAGATTTTTACCTGGGATCAGATCGGTCATTTCCGCCTGGACCAGAATTTGCTCATGCACAGCCTGTGCTACCGCACGGATGTGCTGCGCGCATCCAACCTGCCTATGCCGCCGCACACGTTCTATGTAGACAACATCTACGCTTACGTGCCGCTGCCGCGCTGCAAGACCATCTATTACGCCGACATCGACCTCTACCGCTACTTTATCGGTCGCGAGGGCCAGAGCGTCAACGAGGCAACGATGGTCAAGCGTCTGGACCAGCAGTTCCGTGTTACGCGTATCATGATGGAGTCGTACCACCTGTACAGCGATGTCGAGTCGTCGCGCCTGCGTTCGTACATGATGGGCTACTTCACCATGATGATGGCGATCTGCTCGGTGCTCACCAAGCTTTCCGATGAGGATTGTGCCGATGAGCGTTTGAAGACACTGTGGAGCGATTTGAAGTCCTATGACGAGCGCATGTATCGTCGTGCTCGCTACGGCGTGGTCGGCTTCTTTACCAACCTGCGCGGGCGGGCCGGGGACAAAACCACACTCGGCCTATACCGTCTTGCCTCAAAGATCTTCAAATTCAACTAGCACATAAACGCTCGGGTAACGGGGACCCCTGGTCCTTAACTTGCTACTTCGGACAGTCCTGCGCAAGACGGAGGCGCCACTGGCGCCTCCTTTGCGTGCGGAACTCGTATCAAGTTAAGGACCAGGGGTCCTCTGCTATGTCTCGCTTTATGTCAGACGGCTGAATTTGAAGATCTTGGACGCGCGGTACACAGGGGCCTGGGCTGAAAGGGATCTAGTTGAGCAGGTTGCCCGGTGGGGCTTG
>CATWID010000054.1 GCA_958350755.1 uncultured Collinsella sp. | reverse complement strand
AGCGCATCACGCGTGCGCTGGAAAACGTTCCCGCCACGCTTGCGATCGAAAAGGACGAGGACGGCTATCCGATAACGGATGCCGCCCAGGAGGCAGCTTTAGATGACTAATTCCGCCGACCTCGCCTCGTGCGAGTCTGCAGATATTCAGCGACGCATCCTCGAGCTCATCGAGGGTGCGTCCTCCATTGCGATTTCGGGACACACTTCTCCCGATGGCGACGCCCTGGGCTCCGTGTTGGGTCTGGGCCTCTCGCTTATGAAGTTTTTCCCTAACAAGGACATTGCCCTGCTGCTGGCAGACGATGATCCGGTTCCGCGCATCTACCGCTTTATGGAAGGCTCCGATCGCCTGGTACCGGCATCTGCGTATACCGGCAATCCGGACCTGTTCATCTCGGTGGACGTGCCGGTCGTCGAGCGTCTCAATAATTCCGCCGAGGTGCTTCGTCGCTCCAAGCATGTGGTGTGCTTCGATCACCATCCGGCGCGCGAGGAGTTTGCCGAGCTCAGCCTGAGGCGCGTCGAAGCTGCAGCCTGCGCCATGATCATCGACCGCTTCTTGGACAATTGCGGCATTGTCGCACGTGATGGCGTTGCGACCTGCCTGCTGTGTGGCTTGGTTACCGATACCGGTCGTTTTCAGTACCAAAACGCCGATGCAGCCGCGTTCCATGCAGCCTCGCGTCTGGTTGCCCACGGTGCCGATCCGGCGCGTGTGGCACTCGAGGTTTACCAGAGCATGCGCGTTGAGTTTTTGCACCTCAAGTCCATCGTTATGGGCCGCATTAAGACGGTGGCCCACGGGCGCGTCGCGTATAGCTACGCGTACCAGAGTGACCTTGAGGCCTGCGGTGTCACCTCGGACGAGTGCGATGGTCTGGTTGACGTGGTGCGCTCGGTGATGGGCGTCGAGGTCTGTCTGTTCCTGAAGGGCATTGAGGGCGATACCAAGGTGCGCGGCAACCTGCGCTCCAAGGGCGACCTCAACGTGTCCGAGATCGCTGCTGCCTTTGGCGGAGGCGGACATCCCGCTGCCGCCGGTTTCTCCAACAACGGAACGATTCTCGAGACGCTTACCGTGGCACTTCCCATGCTGGCCGAGCTGGTGGGGGAGGATCCCGCTTCGGTGACCGTCGAGCTTTAACTTTTTGGATGGTACATGGCTCGTCGTACGCCTTCTCAACTGAATATGCTGCTCGCCGTCGATAAGCCGGTGGGCTGCACGTCCCACGATGTGGTTTCGAAATGCCGACGCGCCCTCCATGAGCGGCGCGTCGGCCATGCCGGCACGCTCGACCCCATGGCATCGGGTGTCATGGTGGTGGGTGTGGGCCAGGCCACCCGTCTGCTGGGCATGCTAACCCTCGATACCAAAAGCTATGTCGCCGACATTTCGTTTGGCGCCGAGACCAATACCGATGATGCGGAGGGCGAGGCGGTCCGCACGGTGGCTGTTGCCAACGAGCTCCGCGATCCTGCCTATGCCCGTGAGCGCTTGGCCGCTATGCTGGGTCCGCAGATGCAGGTGCCGCCGGCGTTTTCGGCTATCTCGGTCAATGGCGTTCGCGCCTACAAGTCTGCTCGCGAGGGCAATGCGGTGGACCTACCTCCGCGCCCCGTCGAGGTCTATGCCGCCGACCTGATCGCCGTGGGAGGCGAAGGTGATACGTGTGTGTGGACCGTGGCGTTCTCAGTGAGCAAGGGTACCTATATCCGTGCGCTCGCTCGCGATTTGGGCCGCGCCTGCGAAAGCGCCGCGCACATTTCCGCGCTGCGCCGCACGGCCTCCGGTGTTGTTTCCATTGGCGCTTGTCATACGGTCGAGGAGCTTTCTCCCGAGTCCGCGGCTGGCTTTGCCCTGGATCCCATTGCGGCCCTGGGCGCCACGCGTGTTGACTTGCCGGGCAATCTTGCCGACGACCTGCTCTGCGGCCGACGCATTCCCGTTGAGCGTGCGCTTGCCGATTTTGATGCCTCGAAGGCGCCGTTTGCGTTGGTGCTCGATGGGGGACTCAAGGCGCTCGCCCGCATCGAGGGTGGCCGCTTTGTCATGGAGCATGTCTTTCCGCAGGCCATCGGCGGTGTTCGATGATGTTGTCCGCTCACGAGCTCGCGCGTATTTTTTTCGCGGGCGAGTCGGACGAGGCTCACATCGTTACTGCCGATGCGTTTGATAAGTGTGAGCACCTGGGTGCTGCCTCGATCGCCATTGGCGTGTTCGATGGCGTGCACCGTGGACACCAGGAGCTCATTGCGGCGCTTGTCCGTGACGCCCGTGCCCATGGCTGTAAGGCGGTCGTGGTCACTTTCGATCCCGATCCGGACGTTGTGGTGAGTCCTTCGCCCGCTCAAAAATTGATGACGACGGCCGACCGTCTACATGCCTTGGCTCAGACCGGGGTCGATGCGGTGGTGGCCGTTCCCTTTACGCCTGAGGTTGCGGCACTCGACCATGTCGGTTTTCTCGCACTGCTGTCACGCGTGGTCGACATTCGTTCGATTCGCGTTGGCAGCGACTTTAGGCTGGGTCGTGGCGGTGCTTCTGGTGTTGCCGAGATGCGCTCTTGGGGTTCCGAGCGCGGCGTTGACGTGTATGGTCACGACCTGCTTTGCGAGGGCGGTGAGGCCATTTGCGCCACCCGCATTCGTCATGAGCTGGGACAGGGCCATGTGGAGCTTGCTGCTGAGTTGCTCGGCCGCCCGTATATGCTGCGTGGCGGTGTTATTCGTGGCCGTCACGAGGGTTCTGACATGGGCTTTCCCACGGCAAACCTGCAGGTTCCCGACGGCATTCAGGTGCCTGCCGATGGTGTGTATGAGGGTCTGGTGCTCGTCGATGACATCGCGTGGCCCGCTGCCGTTAATGTCGGCCTGCCGCCGACGTATGCCGACGATGCCGCTTCATCGCATCTCGAGGCTAACTTAATTGGTTATACGGGCGACCTGTACGGCGCTTCCGTTTCGCTGGCGTTTACGCGCTGGCTGCGTCCCTCGCGTGTGTTCGATTCGCTGGATGAGTTGATTGCGACCGTCGAGGGTAATATCGAGGACATTCGTCACAACTTGGGTGAGCAGGGGGTGGGCATCCGTGATTAGCGATGAGGAAAAAGACCAGGTACGCGCTGCGTCCGACCTAGTTGCTATCGTGCAGGAAACGGTTGAGCTCAAGCCCCGCGGCCATGAGTTTTGGGGTTGCTGCCCCTTTCATGGCGAAAAGACGCCGTCCTTCCACATTATCCCTGCCACACAGGTGTGGCATTGCTTTGGCTGCGGCGAGGGTGGCGACGTCTTCACCTATATCATGAAGCGCGAGAACCTGAGCTTTCCCGAGTCAATCCGCTATTTGGCCGATCGTGCGGGTATTGAGCTGCATGACACCGGAGATCGTCGCGAGCGCGGTACCAAGCGTGCCCGCATCTACGATCTGTGTGCCGAGACCGCTCAGTTCTACCACACCATGCTTATGCGCGGTAAGGACGGCCGTCCACGCGAGTACTTTGCCAGCCGTGGTATGGGTGGCGACGTCTGCCGCCGCTACTGCCTGGGCTTTGCACCGGGCCGCAACGCGCTGGTGTCGCACCTGTCCCAGGCGGGTTTTACCCCGCAGGAGATGATCGACGCCAACGTTGCCGTGAGCCGCGGGCGCGGGCAGCTTGCCGACCGCTTCTACGACCGCGTGATGTTTCCCATCTTTGACGAGCAGGGTCACAACATTGCCTTTGGCGGGCGCATCATGGGTGACGGCCAACCCAAGTACCTCAACACCGCCGAGACGAGCGTGTTCCAAAAAAAGCGAAACCTCTATGGCTTTAACTGGGCCAAGGAGTTTATCGTCGCGCAGGATACGGCCATCGTGGTGGAGGGCTATACCGATTGCATCGCCTGCTGGGAGGCGGGGATCAAAAACGTTGTCGCCACGCTGGGCACCGCGCTCACGGAGCATCACGTCAAGACGCTCACCCGCTTTGCCAAGCGTATCGTGTATATGTTCGATGGCGATGCCGCGGGCCAGAAGGCCGCCCGTCGCGCGATTCAATTTATCGAGCAGGATTCGATGGACCTGCGCTGCGTGGTGCTGCCCGACGGCAACGACCCCATGGAGTTCATCACAGCGCATGGTGGACAGGAGCTTCAGGCGCGCATCGACGCTGCCGAGCCGCTCATGGACTTTGTCTACCGTTCGCTGCAGGAGTCGAGTGACATCACCACGCCGGGCGGTCGTGCCAAGGCGCTGGAAGATGCGCTGACGCTTATCTATCCGCTGCGCGATAGCTATATGATCGACACATACTTTATTCAGATTGCCGATCTGCTGGGTTTGGATCTGGAGACGGTTCGCGCGAGTTCGGGTCGCGTGTTTCGCGATGTCGCCAAGCGCGAAGATGCGGAACGACGTCGTGAGCAGAACTATGAACGCCAGCGGGCGCAAGCCGAGCGCTCTGGTAGCGCGGGCGGTCGGACGTCTGGTTCGCAGGGGGCATCTCGCGGTGCTTGGGCATCGGGCGCGACGCCGCCGGTGTCCGCGCCGGTCGAAGAAGAGCCGTATGACTACGTCCCGCTCGATGCCTACGGTGCCGCGCCCGTGGAGGTCGTCGACGACCTGCCGCCGATCGATGTGCCTGATGGTATGGGTGCTGCGCCTGTGACTGATGGTTCGGGCGCTCCGGCTGCGGCGGCGCCGATGGTTCTTACTGATCTTGAGCGCAAGTCCTTGGCAGGGGAGCGCGAGCTGTTGACGATGCTCACGAGCTACCCCGACCTGTTCCGCACGTATGCCGACCGCATCTGCTCTATCGAGTGGGTTGACCCACGTCACGAGTCCATCGCATGGGCCGTTCTGGCAACGCCGCCGGGAACCGATCCTGCAGCCTGCATGGATGCGGCGCGCTCGGTGTGTCCCGAGGCGGCAACGCTTGTGAGTGCCGGGCGCATCTCGGCGACGAGCAAGCACCCCACCGAGACGAACATCGTGTTTATGCTTGATACGCTCGAGCTCTACACCATCAAGCGCCGCATGCGTGCCGCACAGGCCAAGCTGCGCCAGGACCGTTCGCTCGATGATGAGGCCCGTCGCGCGCTGACCGTGCAGGCCGCGCAGGATTCGCAGCGTCAACGCGAGCTGCAAAAGTCTATCGGCGGCGTGGCGGACCCGTTCCGTTTGATTGGTCTGGAGACCGCGGGCACCGAACAGGCCTAGATGTTGTGGTCAAGCAGCGTATTCTCGCCTATATCCAGTCCTCTTTTTGGGTATAGACGTCAATGTGTGTGCTAAAGTAATGAGTCCTGTGGACTATGAAGGGAGAATCTGTGCCAAAAAAGACTGAGAGCACGGGTACTGGGCTGGAATCCTACGTTGCAAAGCTCATGGGCAACGGCTCAAACAGGACTTCGGTAACCGAGGACGAGATTCAGGTCGCCCTGAAGGATATCGATGTTTCTGACGAGCAGCTCACCGCGGTGTATTCCGCGCTGCGCAACAGCGGCATCCAGATTATCTCCGCGAGCGGTAACGACGACGCCCCCATGGACGTCGACGATGACGATAACGATACCGATACTGACGATTTCGATGACGACGACGAGCACGATTCCGGCTCGCTCGACGATCACGAGCTCAAGATGGCCCGTCAGGCCGATGCCGAGATGGGTTCTTCCAAGAGCAAGAAGAAGCGCACCGTGCGCACGTCCCGTTCACGCTCCCGCGTGCGTGGCATCGATGCCTCCACGGTGATGCTGACCGGCGATCCGGTTCGTATGTACCTCAAAGAGATCGGCAAGGTCGACCTGCTGACCGCCTCCGAAGAGGTCGATCTGGCCATGAAGATCGAGGCCGGTCTTGAGGCCACCGAGAAGCTCGAGGCCGCCGATGCCGGTGAGCTCGAGCTCACGCGTGCCGAGATGCGTCGTCTTACGCGCATTGAGAACGTCGGCCTCGAAGCTAAGCAGGCACTCATCAGCGCAAACCTGCGTCTGGTCGTCTCCATCGCCAAGCGCTATGTCGGCCGCGGCATGCTGTTCCTTGACCTGATCCAGGAGGGTAACCTCGGTCTGATTCGCGCCGTCGAGAAGTTCGACTACCAGAAGGGCTTCAAGTTCTCCACGTACGCCACGTGGTGGATCCGTCAGGCCATTACGCGCGCTATCGCCGACCAGGCCCGTACCATCCGTATTCCCGTGCATATGGTCGAGACTATCAACAAGCTCGTCCGCGTGCAGCGCCAGCTCCTTCAGGACCTGGGTCGCGACCCGACCCCCGAGGAGATCGGTGCCGAGATGGACATGAGCGCCGACCGCGTCCGCGAGATCCAGAAGATCTCGCAGGAGCCCGTGTCGCTTGAGACCCCCATCGGCGAGGAAGAGGATTCCCAGCTGGGCGACTTTATCGAGGACTCCCAGGCTATCGTTCCGCCCGATGCCGCCAGCTTCTCCATGCTGCAGGAGCAACTCACTCAGGTGCTCGACTCGCTTGCCGATCGTGAGCGCAAGGTTATCGAGCTGCGCTTTGGCCTTGTCGACGGGCATCCCCGCACGCTCGAGGAAGTCGGCCGCGAGTTTGGCGTCACGCGCGAGCGTATCCGCCAGATCGAGTCCAAGACCTTGGCCAAGCTCCGCCACCCGAGCCGCAGCAGCAAGCTCAAAGACTATATCGAGTCTTAGGGTTACGGCGTTCTACCGAACGCCGTAACTGGCCGATGCTGCAAACCCGCCAGAGCGGCAATCTGCCTTTCAACTTCGGCGGCATGACCAAAAGGTCAATGCCGCCTTGTTTCAAGGCACCTTGCTCGCTCTGGCGGGTTTTCGCTGTCCGTCCTCTATCTGCGGCGTTGCTATGGCTGTCAGTTGTGCGACAGTTTGGGGGTGGTTATTGGGGACAGACTTAAATGAGTAGTCGTTGGGGACGTTCTTGAATGACTAGTCGTTTAAGAACGTCCCCAATGACAAGGCCAATGACTAGGCGGAGAAAAATTCTTAAAAAAGTTCTTGCCCTGCGCTGATTCGTCCGTATAATAAACTTCGTTGCTTGAGAGCACGCACCTATTCCTCGGTAGCTCAATGGTAGAGCACGCGGCTGTTAACCGCGCTGTTGTAGGTTCGAGTCCTACCCGGGGAGCCAGGTTTTAAAACCCGTCGCTTATGCGGCGGGTTTTTTTATGCCGCGATCGCTTGTGGCGAACGTTACCGTATCAACATTTCGTGTCGAGGATGTAATCGTGAACCCCGTCGCCTTAACATGGCGCGGTCGTTGTAAAATGTTGGAATGATTGCTCCCACGACATGGTGCCGCGAGCACCAGAAAAGGAGATTCTTGTGTCTGAGACCATTAACGGCAGCCTGAGCGTCTCGAACGACGTTATTGCCGATATTGCCGGTTATGCCGCGATGACGTGCTACGGCGTCGTCGGTATGGCCGAACAGCTCCAGGGCGCCGAGAGCGTGCGCCTGCTTGCCGGCCAGCGCCTTCGCAAGGGCGTGCTTGTTTCCGCCGACGAGAACGGCCTTACGGTCGATCTTCACGTCGTGCTCGAAAACGGCGTCAACATGAAGTCCGTCTGCCACAATCTTTCGAGCTCCGTTGCCTTCACCCTGCAGGAGATCGCACAGATCGATCCCGCCAGCCTTAAGATCGGCATCCACATCGACGCGCTCAAGAGCCGTCTGAACTAGCATCCGAAAACGGAGATTCAAATACCCATGATTGCAAAGACCATTCGCACCTGTTTTCCGATCGCTGCGGCTGCCGTTTCCGAAAAGGCCGAGGAGATCAACAAGCTCAACGTCTTCCCCGTACCCGACGGCGACACCGGCACCAACATGTCGCTCACGCTCGCTTCGGTGACTAAGGAGCTTTCCGCCCTTCCCGCCGACGCCGACATGGAGGCCATTGCCGGCGCCATCACCCACGGCTCCCTGATGGGCGCCCGCGGCAACTCCGGCGTCATCACCTCGCAGATTCTGCGTGGTGTGGCCGAGGGCCTCGTCTCTGCCGATGAGCCCATTACGTCCGCCAATATCGCCTTCGCCTTCCGTCGTGCCGTCAAGGTCGCCTTCCAGGCCGTTCGTAAGCCCATCGAGGGCACGATCCTTACAGTGCTGCGTGACGTCTCGACCAAGGCAGACGAATGCGAGAAGAAGAAGTTCTCGGCCGAGGATGCGCTCGACGCCATCGTCGTCGAGGCCTACCAGTCCGTCGCCCGCACGCCCGACCTGCTGCCCGTTCTGAAGGAGAACGGCGTGGTCGACTCCGGTGCCTTTGGCTTTGCCATCTTCCTGGAGAACTTTGTCGCCGCCGCGCTTGGCCGCAGCACCGTGGTCGAGGATTTCTCCGCCACGTTCGATTCCGCTGGCTCTGCCCGCGACGCGGCCCTCGATCGCGTCGAGATCGAGGCCAACGACGATTGGGAGGGTTCGGAGTTCCGCTACTGCAACGAGTTCCTCTTTAAGGCCGACGCCCCGTTTGACGAGGACGAGTGCCTTAAGTTCCTGGGCTCCATGGGTGACTGCGAGCTGCTCGTGGGTGCCTACCCCGACTACAAGATCCACGTGCACTCCAACACCCCGAACTTGGTGCTTGAGCACATGCTGCAGCTTGGTCAGATCTACGAGGTCTTTATCCACAACATGGAGATGGAGGCCCACGACCGTACCGCTAAGATCCACGAGGACCAGGAGAAGGCCGCCGAGCCTGCGAAGGCCCTGGGCTTTGTCGCCGTTGCCGCCGGTTCCGGCGAGGCCGACATCCTCAAGTCCCTCGGCGTCGATGTGATCGTGTCGGGCGGTCAAACCATGAATCCCTCGACCGCCGACCTGCTGGGCGCCGTCGACCAGGTCAACGCGACCTCGGTCATCATCCTGCCCAACAACGGCAACATCCGCATGGCTGCCGAGGCCGCTGCTTCCGCCTGCACCGACAAGAAGGTCGCCGTCGTTCCCACCAAGACCGTTCCGCAGGCCTTCTCCGCGCTGTTCGCGGTCCTGCCCGATTCTGAGCTCGAGGACGCCGTTGCCGCCATGGTCGACGCTATCAGCGAGGTCCGCGATGGCGAGGTCACCCGCGCCGTGCGCGACTCCAGCGCCTCCGACGGCTCGCCGATTCACTCCGGTGACGTCATGGGTATCATTGCCGGTTCCATCGACGTGGTCGGCTCCGATGTGAAGCAGGTCACGCTCGACTGCATCAACCGCATGCAGGAGGAAGAGGAGGGCGACGCGCTGACGATTTTGGCCGGCGAGGAGCTGTCCGATGAGGCCTTCCAGGAGATCGTCGACGCCATCGAGGAGGCTCAGCCCGATTTGGAGATCGACGCCCATCGTGGCGAGCAGCCGCTCTATCCCGTGATCTTCTCGATCGAGTAGGCTCTGCCTATGTCCGAGCTGTGCTCCGTGGCGCGCGTCTCGGAGCGTTTTGCCCAGAGCAATGCGCTCGATGAGGATATCGCGCGACTCAAATATGTTTCGGGTAAACGTGAGGAGGCCCTTCGCCGTCTGGGAATTTGGACGGTGGGGGACCTCCTTCTCCATATTCCTCATCGCTACCTGGACTTCACTCGCTCGTGGTCCATCGAGATGGCGCCCATCGGTACCGTGTGTACCATCATCGCCACGGTCGATCGTATTGTCCAAAAGCGGCCCCGTCCGCGTATGCAGGTGACTGAGGTCTCGCTCGTGGACGAGACGGGCGTGCTGCAGGTTGCCTTTTTCCGTCAGCCTTGGATTGCCCAACAGCTTAAGCAGGGCGACCGCCTGGCCGTGATGGGCAAGGTCGAGTTTGCCTACGGTTTTAAGCAGATGGCCTCGCCCCACTTTGAAAAGCTCGAGGACGGGCGTGCCGCGGGTACCATTTTGCCGGTCCACTACGTGAGTGATGGCGTGAGTCAGGCATGGATGCGCCGTATCGTGAGCGGTGCGCTCGAAGTGGCTGCCAATCCGTTCGATCCCATTCCTGCGCCGCTGCGCGCAAAGCGGAAGCTCATGAGCAATGCCCGTGCGCTGCGCTCGATCCACTTTCCCTCGAGCATGGCCGAGCGCGACATCGCACGCCGGCGTCTTGCGTACGAGGAGTGTCTCTGCTTGCAGCTCGCACTGCGTCTGCGCAACGATGGCGGTATGGTCGACGTGGTGCCTTATGCGCATGCCGCGGGCGAGCATTTGGCTGCGCTCAAACAGGCCCTGCCGTTTTCGCTGAGCGATGAGCAGGAGGCCGCGTTCCAAGACATCCTGCACGACATGTGCGATGGCGGGCGCGTGATGAACCGCCTACTGCTGGGCGACGTCGGTACCGGTAAGACCGCCGTTGCCGCCTGTGCACTGGCGGTTGCGGCCGATAGCGGCACCCAGGCCTGCGTTATGGCGCCTACGGGCGTGCTGGCGCGCCAATATGCCGATAAGACCGGCCCCTTGCTCTCGCAGGCTGGCATGTCCTGGGCGCTCCTGACGGGTGCCACGCCGGCGGCCGAGCGCGAGCAGATCCATGCGCAGCTGGAATCGGGCGAGCTCGACGTGCTCTTTGGTACCCATGCGGTCCTTTCGGATGACGTGGCGTTTAAGCATCTGTCGCTTGTCGTCATCGACGAGCAGCACCGCTTTGGTGTGGGCCAGCGCAATGCCCTGCGTGCCAAGGGCCCGGGCGCCGACCTGCTCGTTATGACGGCCACGCCTATCCCGCGCACGTTGGCGCTCTCGGTCTATGGCGACCTGGATACGAGCATCATCCGCCATCGTCCCGTTCCGGGTGCCGGCGTGACGACGCGCGTCCTTACCGAGTCGAGTCGCGACCTGGCCTATGACGCCATTCGCGAGGCGCACGAAAAGGGGCAGCAAGCCTACGTGATCTGTCCGCTCGTGGAGCCGAGCGATTCGGCTGATGAGCTCGAAGACGTGCCCGGCATCGCTCGCGACGACGAAGGCCACGTGACCGTTCCCGTGCCGTTGCATGACACGGCGACCGAGCTCGATCGCCTCCGTCTGGCATTACCGGGGCTTATCATCGAGCGTCTTCATGGTCGCATGCCTGCGGGGGAGAAGGACCGGGTCATCGATGCCTTTAAGCGTGGCGAGATCGATGTGCTCGTCTCGACTACGGTGGTCGAGGTGGGCGTCGACGTGCCCAACGCCACCGTAATGGTCATCGAGAATGGCGAGCGCTTTGGGTTGGCGGCCTTGCATCAGCTGCGCGGGCGCGTAGGCCGCGGCAGCGTGTCGGGTACGTGCCTGGTCATGACGCACTCCAAGGGCAACGGCGGCGCGTCGGCGGCACAGGAACGCCTCCAGTCGCTCGAGAAGACCTCGGACGGCTTTACGCTCGCCCAGATGGACTTGCGTCTGCGCCACGAGGGTGAAATCCTGGGTTACCGCCAGCATGGCGGCGTGACCTTGCGCTTCGTTGATCTCGATGCCGACGGGGAATTGATCGAGTGGGCCCATTTGGACGCGGTCGAGCTCTTGCGGTATGCTTGCAACCTTGACTCCGTGGCGACGCGCCCCTTGCGCGATGCGGTCGCCATGCGGTATCGACACATCTTTAAGGAGGTCAGCGGAGGATGAGAATCATCGGCGGCGAATGGCGCGGTCGTAAGATCGAGGAGCCCCGTGGTCGCGATGTCACCCGCCCCACGACCGATCGCGTGCGCGAGGCGTGCGCATCTATGGTCATGTCGGCATTCGACTTCGATCTGGACGAGGTCCGCGTGCTGGATGCCTTTGGCGGCTCCGGTGCCTTGGGCATTGAGATGCTCTCGCGTGGTGCCCGCTCGCTCACCACGTTCGAGATCGATCGCAACGCTGCTCGTCTGATTACCAAGAATATCGAGTCACTGTGCCGCGACCGTGCGCGTTGGCGTGTGGTGACG
>CATWID010000053.1 GCA_958350755.1 uncultured Collinsella sp. | reverse complement strand
TTGGTTATGTTTGTCGCGAGTTCCGCACGAGCCGAAGAGCACTTAATGTGCTCTTCGTGCGAGCCAGGACTGTAGAGCAGCAAACATAACCAAGCCCCACCGGGCAACCGGACGAGCTAGTTTACTTTGCGGCGCCGGGGATGCCGTGGGAGGTTTTGGCGTTTTTTGCTCCGTTTACGATGGCAGTTTCCAGGGCCCTTACTGCGAGCATGCCCAGCAGGTCTAGGGGAACGGCGGCGCTTGTCTGAGCGTCTAGTTTGCCGCTGGCGAGGGTGTAGATAGTGTCGCCGTCGTTGGTGGTGTGCGTGGGGCGAATGGCGTGCGCGTAGGCGTCTGCTGCCATTTGGGAGACCTTGGTAGCCTGAGCCTTAGTGAGCTCCACATTGGTGACGATGCAGCTGATGGTGGTGTTGGTGCGGTCGAGCGGCATTTGCATGGAGCCGGCGGCGGCAAAGGCTGCGAGCTCCATGTCGACGATCTGGTCGCTATCTGCTGCAGCGCGCATACCAGCGACCCTTTCACCGGTGAAGGGGTCGACGACGTTGCCGCAGGCGTTGACCGAGACCACGGCACCCACCTTAACAGGGCCGAGTGCCACGGCGGCAGTGCCTAGGCCGGCCTTCATGCAGGTGGCGGGGCCCATGAGCTTGCCCACGGTGGCACCCGTGCCGGCACCCACATTGCCTTGCTCGAGTGTGGTGGGGGTGTGGTCGAGCGCCTCGCGCACGGCGGAGATGCCAGCCTCGATGTCGGGGCGTACGGTGGGGTCGCCAAAGGCGAGGTCGAAGATGCAGCTGGAGCACACGATGGGCACCTGCGTGGGGCCGACGGGAAGGCCGATGCCGCGGCTCTCGAGTTCGCGGGCGACACCGCTTGCGGCCTCCAGACCAAAGGCCGATCCACCCGAAAGGCAGACGGCGTGGACCATGTCCACGGTGTTCTCGGGACGCAGCAGGTCGGTCTCGCGCGATGCCGGGGCACCGCCGCGAACGTCAACACCGCCGGTGGCGCCCTCGGGTGCTACGATTACGGTGCAACCGGTGCCGGCCTCCTCGTCCGTATAGTTGCCAAAGCAAAAGCCATCGACATCGCAAACGTCAATGGCCTCAAGCAGGGTATCCATGTTTTACTCCTATCGGTTTTCCGCCGGGCCTTATGCCCGGTTGGGATCCGTACGGTACGCCGAAATTGTAGGCGCTGGGGGATACCCAGCGCCAGATGCAATTACGAGAGTTTTTGAATCGCGCGTGCGACGCGAGCGATGGGCAGGCCCACCACGTTGTAGAAGTCACCCGAAATATCATGCACGAGCATGCGCCCGCCGACGCCCTGGATGCCGTAGGCGCCGGCTTTGTCCATGGGCTCGCCTGAGGCGACGTAGCGCTCAATCTGCTCGTCGGTGAGCTCATAGAACGTCACATCGGTCACATCGACAAACGACAGGCTCTCGGCGGCGTGTGGAGCGGTGGTGTCTCCGGCCCTAACGATGCAGACGCCGGTTGCCACCTGGTGCGTGCGACCCGAGAGCTCGTGGAGCATGGTGCGGGCCTCGTCCTCGTTTGCCGGCTTACCCAAAAGCTTGCCATCGAAGGTGACGATGGTGTCGGCCGCGATGGTCAGCTCATTGGGCTCGGCGTGCTCGGCGGCAACGGCGGCAGCCTTAGCGCGAGCTAAGCGCTCGACAAGCGTAAGCGGGGCCTCATCATCAAAAGGAGTCTCGTCGATGTCAGCGGGAATGACGCGAATGTCATAGCCCGCCTCGCGCATCAGCTCGATGCGGCGCGGTGATTGCGAAGCCAAAATCATAGCTGAATGCCCTCGGCGACCTTCTCGACGGCCTTGTCGCCGGCGAGCGTGCGCAGCAGCTCAAGCGCAAAGGGGAGCGACTGGGCCATGCCGCTGGCGGTGATGATGTTGCCGTCTTGCGTAACCTTCTCGCCGGTATAGGCGCCTTCGGGGAAGCTCTTCTCAAAGCCAGGGAAGCACGTGGCGTGGCGCCCCTCGAGCAGGTCGAGCTCACCCAGGATAAACGGGGCGGCGCAGATGGCGGCGACGTGCTTGGTCGCGGCGAACTCGCAGACCACGTCGCAGACGCGCTGATCGGCGCGCAGGTTGGTGGCACCGGGCAGGCCGCCGGGCAGCACGACGCAGTCGTATTCGTCAAAATTGATCTCATCAAAGAGCGCATCGCAGGTCACGGGGATCTGCAGCGAGCTTACGACCTCGCGCGTGGGCATGATCGAGACAAGCGTGGCGCGCACGCCGCCGCGACGCATGACATCGACCATGGTCAGGCATTCAATAGTTTCAAAGCCATCGGCGGCGAGAACGGCAACGCTGGGCATGAGGGTTCCTTTCATAGGCGGCATACAATTAGCCGTCTTATACCCCGAAGACCTCCGCTTGCCACGCTCGATTTCCCAATGTTTAAAAAGGGACGGAGCTATTTTAGCTACCCCACTTGCAGGGTAGCTAAAATAGCCCCGTCCGAATTAGCTACCCTCACCCATCCTCAACAATCTCAATCTGTAACATCTAGGCCCACTTTTGACCCCTAACTGTTACAGATCAAGACAAACGGAAACCGCCCCGACAAAACGTCTAAATCTGTAACATCTACGGACCAAAACCGGGTCTTACTGTTACAGATCGAGACAGTCCCCAACAGCACCGCCCCGTTCGGGGAACGACCGCCACAGGTGCGGCGGGCAGAGGCTCACTTTTTTCCTCGGTTTTTTTCTTGACGGAATCTCACCTGTTGTAGTACTTTGTCCCAGTCTAAAAACGCGTGGACTTTTCTGGGCGCTAGCCACCTTTTTGCCACGCAACCGAGCAGTCGGTTGCGTGGCTTTTTTCGTCTTGGCAGCAGGTGCCACATGCACCGCCAGAAGACCGCACGAGCCCACCTTCCGACTGCAGGGAACAGACGCACGAGACGTGCATCTGCAAGACAGCAGACGGAAGGGAGCCTAATGGCAGGAACAAACACAATCAAGCAACAGGCCGCCGGGGCAGGAGCCACGGGCGCGGGACAGGCCAAGGCGGCGCTCCAGGTCTTTGCGGGCGGCGCCTGCTACGGCGCGATGGCCACGACCTACAAGCTCGCCTACGCCGCGGGCTTCACCTCGGCACAGGTGGTGGCGAGCCAGGCGTGGTTCGGCTGCCTCTTCTTCGCCCTCGCCACGCTCGCAGGGCACGCACTCGGGCACCGCTGGCAGCGCGTGGGCTGGAAGCTCGCCCTCAAGCTCATGGGTCTGGGAGCCCTCACCTGCCTCACCTCAATCCTCTACTGCTACGCCATGAGCGTGCTGCCCGCCCCGGTGGCGCTCACGCTCCTCTTCCAGTTCACGTGGCTGGGGCTCGTGTGGCAGACCGTCATGACGCGCCGGCCGCCGAGGCTCCTCCAAGTGGCCTCCGCCCTGGTCATCGTCTTCGGAACGGTGTTCGCCAGCGGCGTCTACAAGGCCGGCATCACCGGGTACGACCCCGTGGCCCTACTCTGCGCGCTGGGGGCGGCCGTGTCTTGCTCCCTCTTTGTCACCCTCTCCGGCAGGGTCGAGGCCCCCTGCTCGTCCGAGCAGCGCGGCGTCATCGTGTGCGCGGGCTCCGTGGCCATGTCGCTCACGGTGTGCCCGGACTACGTCGTCTCGGGCGTCCTCGCCCAGGGCATCCTGCCCTTTGCCGTCATCGCCGGCTTCTTTGGCATGCTCTGCCCGGTCCTGCTCTTCGGCATGGGCTCTCCGCACCTGCCCGCGGGCCTCTCCACTGTCATGGCTGCCGCGGAACTCCCCGCCGGCCTGCTCATCGCCATGATCGTCCTCGGCGAGCCGCTCGGCGTCGTCGAGTGGCTGGGCGTCGCCATCATCCTCGCCGGCGTATGCCTGGCACAGGTCCCCTCCCTGGTCGAAGGCCGGGAGGCACATCGCGCCGCCGCGGGACAAGCCGTCAGCTAGTCACCCCTTCACAGGCGGCCCGCGCGCATCAGGGAAAGGGCCACGGGCCCGGCGCGTGAGGTCGCAAGGACGTTATAAAGCGTCCCCCGCAGAGGTGGGGGCGCCAGAAAGAAGGAGGCACTATGCCATTTCCAAAAGGGTTCCTTTGGGGAGGAGCCACCGCCGCCAACCAATGCGAGGGAGGTTATGACGAGGGCGGCCGCGGCCTTGCCAACGTCGACGTCATCCCACACGGGCCGGAGCGCAACGACGTGAGCCGCGGCCTGAGGCGCATGCTCGACTTTGAGCCCGGGTACTACTACCCGGCCCAGACGGGCATCGACTTCTACCACCGCTACCGCGAGGACATAGCCCTCTTCGCAGAGATGGGCTTTAAGGTCTTTCGCCTCTCCATCGCCTGGAGCCGCATCTTCCCCAACGGCGACGAGGAGGAGCCCAACGAGGCCGGGCTCGCCTTCTACGAGGACGTGTTCCGCTGCTGCCGCGAGCACGGAATCGAGCCCCTCGTGACCATCACGCACTTCGACTGCCCCATCCACCTCGTCAAGAAGTACGGCGCCTGGCGAAACCGCACCCTTATCGAGCTCTACAAGCGGCTTGTGACGGTGCTCTTCAACCGCTACCGCGGCCTCGTGCGCTGGTGGATCACGTTCAACGAGATGAACATGATCTTGCACCGTCCCTTCATGGGTGCCGGCATCGTCCTCGAGCCCGGGGAGAATGCCCGCGAGGCCGAGTACCGCGCCGCGCACAACGAGCTCGTGGCGAGCGCCTGGGCCACCAAGATCGCCCACGAGGTCGATCCGGAGAACAAGGTGGGCTGCATGCTCGCCGCGGGAAGCTACTACCCCTACTCCTGTCGTCCCGAGGACGTTCGCGTGGCGCAGGTCAAGAACCAGGAGGACCTCTTCTTCGTGGACGTGCAGGCGCGCGGTCGCTACCCCGGCTACGCGCTCAAGATGCTCGAGCGCGAGGGCATCGACGTGGGCATGACCGCCGAGGACGAGCGCATCCTTGCGGAGAACACCGTCGACTTCATCTCGTTTAGCTACTACTCCTCGCGCTGCACCGCGGGCGACCCCGACTCCGTGGGCGGCGTCGCCGAGGGCAACGCCTTCGCCGGCGTGGAGAACCCCTACGTGCGCACGAGCGACTGGGGCTGGGTCATCGACCCGCTGGGATTCCGCATCACGATCAACGACCTCTGGGACCGCTACCAGAAGCCGCTCTTTGTGGTGGAGAACGGCCTCGGCGCCTATGACGAGGTGCTTCCCGACGGCACGATCGAGGACGACTACCGCATCGCCTACCTGCGCGAGCACATCGAGGCCATGCGTGACGCCATCGAGCAGGACGGCGTCGAGATGCTCGGCTACACCACCTGGGGGCCGATCGACCTCGTGAGCGCGGGCTCCGGCGAGATGGAGAAGCGCTACGGCTTCATCTACGTGGACCGCGACAACCTGGGCAACGGCACGCTCGAGCGCAGGCGCAAGAAGAGCTTCTACTGGTATCAACAGGCCATCGCCACCAACGGAGGCGACCTGGGCTAGCCGCCCGGGCAATATCACTAAGGAGAAAATAATGGCTGAAAAATACGACGATCTGGCCAGATCCATACTCGAGAACGTAGGCGGCACAGAGAACGTCGCCAGCGTCGCGCACTGCATCACGCGCGTGCGCTTCAAACTCAAGGACGAGTCCCGCGCCAACACTGCCAAGATCGAGGCCCTCAAGGGCGTCATCCAGGTCATCCAGGCCAACGGCCAGTACCAGGTGGTCGTGGGTAACATCGTCGAGGACGTCTACGACGCGGTCCTGGAGGCCGGCAACTTCTCGGGCGGCGCAAGCGCCGACGACGAGCCCCAGGGCGATAAGACCGTTGCCTCCGTCGTCATCGACCTCATCTCTGGCATCTTCCAGCCCATCCTGGGACCGCTTGCCGCCGCAGGCATCATGAAGGGACTGCTTGCCCTCATCACCTACTTCGTCCCGGCCTTTGCAAACGACGGCCTCTACACGCTGCTCTACACCGTGGCTGACGGCTTCTTCTACTTCCTTCCCGTCGCCTTGGCGTTCAGTGCCGCGCGCAAGTTCCGCATGAACGAGTTCACCGGCGTGGCAATCGGCGTGGCGCTTCTCTACCCGACGATGGTCGCCCTGACCTCGGGCGAGGCGCTCGGCAGCATCGACCTCGGCGTGGCTGGCACGTTCTCGTGGTACGCCACCGCCCTCGGGCTCCCCATCATCATGCCCGTGTCCGGCTACGTGAGCTCGGTGATCCCCGTCCTTCTCATGGTGTGGTTCGGCTCTATCCTTGAGCGCTGGCTCAAGAGCTGGATGCCGGCTGCGCTCAAGATGTTCCTTGTCCCGCTCGCCACGATGACGGTCTCCATCGTCTTGGGCTACCTCGTCATCGGCCCGGTGGCCACCCTCATCACCAACCTGCTGAGCGCGGCGTTCTCGTTCATCTTCCAGCTTCCCGTGGTTGGTTCCGTCCTGGGCAGCGCCCTGGTCGGCGGACTGTGGATGTGCCTCGTCATCTTTGGCTTCCACTGGAGCCTCATCCCCATCTCCATCATGAACCTGAACACCCTCGGCCACGACAGCGTGCTCGCCGCCACCATCGGCCACGGGTTCGCGCTCGGAGCGGTCATCTTTGCCATGTACCTCAGAAACAAGGACGAGCGCTTCCGCGGCATCGCCCTTCCCGCGATGATCTCCGCCTTCTTCTTCGGCGTCACCGAGCCGGGCATCTACGGCATCGCCCTCCCCAACAAGCGCGCGTTCGTCGTGGCATGCCTGAGCTCCGCCGTGGGCGGCGCCATCGTGGGAATGACGGGCGCCCTCATGTACATCTCGGGCGGCCTCGGCGTCTTCAACCTGCTCAACTTCATCGACGGGACCCCTGGTGGCGCCGGGATCTCCCACATGATCTACGCGATCATCGCCGCACTCGTCTCTGCCGTTCTGGCCTTTGTTATCGAGTTCATCACCTACCGACCCAACGACGACGAGGAAGGCGCCCGCTAGCCTGCGCCCTTTTCGACCAGCTCTATGTAATTGAGGAGCAGTTGAGGTGGGTGAGGGCCGAGGGCGATCAAGGTAGCCGCCCTCGGCTCGGGACAACCTGCCAGAAGGCGTTTAGCTTTCTCGGGCGGCGCTGAAATGAACTGAGTCCCGAAACTTGGACGGGTCAATTAGCGGCCTATGCCGCGCATGGGGACTGATTCCGGAACTCCTCCGGGGTCAGTCCCTTTTGCTTAACCCGCCTCCTCTTGTTCCAGTGAACGGTATAGGCTTCGAGGTCCCGCTTGAACTCCTCGAAGCTCCGCCACGTCCGGTTCCTGTAGAATTCGTCCTTCAGGCGCCCGGGCAGCAGCTCCGTCGCATGAGCTTGCCCTCGCACGCCGCCGGCCCCGGCCGGGTCCGGGCACCCTTCGGCCTCCCGCTGGCCTTCGGCGCGCCCGCACCCCCTGTCGCAAAGCTCTGCTGCAAGAGTCCTCAGCGTGGCGTCGTGCCTGACTCTCCCGTCCATAAAGAAGCCCCCATTTCTAATGTTCAAGAAATGAGGGGCGGTTCAATTTCGGGACGGGGATTAAATAATCATTCGGAGCAAATCTATTTTTATCCCCGTGCCAGAAAAATCATCGGGCGTGGTCTGGGGCAAACAGTCTAGTTGCGCTTAAGGTGGACGACGGTTTCGCAGTGGAACGTTTGCGGGAACAGATCGACTGGCGTGATCTTGACGGGGGAGAAGGTGCCTTCCTCGACAAAGCGTTTGAGATCGCGCGCCAGGGTGGCCGGGTCGCAGCTCACGTAGGCGACATCGCGGGCACTCGTGCTGGCGATAAGGTCGATCGCCTCGGGGGCGAGGCCTGCACGCGGCGGGTCGACCACCAGGACATCGGCGTCCTGATCGGGGAACTCGCGCACCGCGTCGCCGCCGATGACGTCGACGTTGTCGAGCTTGTTGATCTCCAGGTTACGGCGCAGGTCGCGCACGGCCGGGCCATAGGCTTCGACAGCGGCGACAAAATCGCAGCGGCGGGCGAGCGGCAGGGTAAAGGTGCCGGCACCGCAGTACAGGTCCACGGCCAGCTCGTTTTCCTGCGGGTCGAGGGCGTCCATGACAAGGTCGATCAAAATCTCGGCACCCTTGGTGTTGACCTGGAAAAAAGACGGGGCAGACAAGCGCATCTGGCCGTCAGCGATGTTCTCGGTCCACGAGCCCTCTCCGGCGAGCATTTCGACTTTGGAGACACGGCGGGCCTTCTTTTCACCCTTGCTCATCACGCGCACGACACTTGTGGGGTGTGCGGCGTCTGCCAGCACGCGCGAGACCTGTGAGCGCGGGAAAGAGCCCGTAGGCGTCCAGAGCGCCACCTCGAGTGCCTTGGTGCGACGCGAGGCGCGAATGCCCACGCGCTCCAGACCCAGGTCGTGGCTGCCACTCAGATAGTTGAGCGCGCCGACGACTGACTTGAGCGCCTTGGGAAAACGCTTATCGAACAGCGGGCACGAATCGACGGTCACGATCTTGCTGGGATCGACGCCGTGCATGCCAAGACGCACGCGGCCGTTTACAACGGTCGGTTCGAGCTCAATTTTATTGCGGTAGCCCCAATCGTCCTTGGTGTGGCGGATGGGCTGCACCAGCTCGTCGACTTGCTCAGGGGTGAACTTGCCGATGCGCTCGAGCGTGGAGCGCAGGTTTTGCTCCTTGGCGGCAAGCTGAGCGGTGCGTGAGAGGTTGCCCCACGAGCAGCCACCGCAGATGCCCACGAAGGGGCAGGGAGGCTGAATGCGATCGGGGCTTGGCTCCAGAATCTCGGTGGTGCGGGCGCGCATGAACGACTTGCCGTCCTGTACGACCTCGGCCTCGACGGTGTCGCCTGCCACGGCGCCCTGCACAAAGACGGCCTTGCCGTTGTCGGCGTGCGCCAGCCCGTCGGCGCCGTAGGTCATCGATTCTATAGTGAGCTTCATATCCCTACCTGTCATTCGCGTTGTTATTCGCACCATGGTAGCAGGGAAAAGCGCCCCGTACCTGAGGCATTCCTCAAATACGGTGCGCTTCTACAAACGTCTATTTCGTCTTGCCGGTAATGAGCGTCTTAAGGCCTAAGCCGATCAGGCCCAGACCCATACGCACGCGGCCGGGGCGATGGCGCTCGATGGCCTTGGTCTTGCCGGCGGGTTTCTCGCGGCGGGCGCTTGCATGGGGCGCGGACTTGACGGTCTGCGGCTGAGGCTGGGGCTGGGGCGCAGGCTCGGGTTCGGATTCCAGGTCGGGTTCAATGACGGTTGCCTGGACCGCCTGGACCTTGGGAACGTCCGCCTGGGGCTTGGGCTTGGGGCCCAGAACAGGTGCGGATTCCGGTTTTGCTTTGGCGACGGGCTCCGAAGCCACGGCTGCGGACTCGGCGTTGCGATAAGCGCGCTCCAACAGGAACTCCTGCGAGTTAAAGGGCTTCTCACCCTCTTTTCGCTCTACGGGAACCCAGGTGCCGTCGCTCGTGAGGCTGCGGGCCTTCACGTTGTCGCGCAGCTGCATGCCCATGTACTCGTGCACCAGGGCGCGGCAGGTGGGGTCGAGCACGGGGAAGGCGATCTCCACACGATGCTCGGTGTTGCGCGTCATCATGTCGGCAGAACTCAGGTAGATCATGTCCGAGTCCACGCCGAAGGCATAGACGCGCGCGTGCTCCAAGAAACGTCCGACGATGGAACGTACGTGCACGTTTTCGGTCTTGCCCGCAATGTTGGGCTTCAGGCACGAGATGCCGCGGATGATCATGTCCACGCGCACGCCGGCACACGATGCCTCGGAAATCTTGTCGATGACCTCGCGGTCGGTCAGCGAGTTGAGCTTAAAGAACACGCGCGCGGGCTCGCCGGCGAGAGCACGTTGGATCTCGCGGTCCAGACCGCGCATGATGAGTGGCTTAAGGCCGACGGGCGCCACGCCCAAAAAGCGGTAGTCGCCGCGCAGGTTGCCCAGCGACAGGTTGCGGAAGAACAGGTTGGCGTCTTCGCCGATCCCGGGATGGGCGGTCATGAGCATAAAGTCGCTGTAGAGCTTGGCCGTCTTCTCGTTAAAGTTACCGGTGCCCAAAAGCGTGAGTCGAGTGAGCGCCATGCCCTCGCGATAGGTGAGCTGGCAGATCTTTGAGTGGCATTTAAAGCCCTCGGAGCCATAGATGACGGTGCAGCCCGCTTCTTCCAGACGCTCTGCCCACTCGATGTTATTTTGCTCGTCAAAGCGCGCGCGAAGCTCCATGAGCACCGTGACCTCTTTGCCGTTCTCGGCGGCGTCAATCAACGACTCGCACAGACGACTCTGCTTGGCCACGCGGTAGAGCGTGATGCGCAGCGAGATGCACTCGGGGTCGTATGCGGCCTCGTGTACCAGGTCCAGGAACGGATTCATGGCCTCGTAGGGGTAAAAGAGCAACTTGTCGCCCTGCAGCACCTGCTCGCGAATGGAGCGGGACATGTCGATGGTGGGATTGGGCTGCGGCTTAAACGGCGTAAAGAGGAGCTCGTTGCGCAGGTGCTCGGGAATTTTGCCCTCGATGCCAAAGACGTAGCCCAGGTCGAGCGGGATATCGCAGGTAAAAACCGAGCGGCGCGAAAGCTCGAGCGCTTTGCGGATGGTCTTGAGCGTCGCCTTCTCGAGCGAACCGGAGACGGCAAGCACCACCGGCTGCAGGCGCAAGCGCTTTTTGAGGATGCGCTTCATGTGCTGGCGGTAATCCTCTTCCTCCTCGACGCCCTCGCCGTCCGGGTCGATATCGGCATTGCGGGTGACGCGGATCAGAGCGCGGTCGAGCGGCTTATAGGAACCAAAGCAGCTGTCCAAGCAGGCAAGAATGACGTCCTCGAGCAAGATGTAGGAGTAGGTGCCGGCGGGCGAGGGAATCTCGACCACGCGGTTCATCGAGGCGGGAATCTCGATAAGGCCCAGCAGGCTCTCCTCGTCGGTGACGCCGTCCAGGCCACAAGCCAGATAGAGCGCGCCGTTGCGCAGGTTGGGGAAGGGGTGGCGCGGGTCAATGACCAACGGTGAGATAACCGGCGACACGTAGGCCTGGAAGTAGCGGGTTACAAAGGTGCGCTCCTCGGGCGTAAGCGAATCGATGCGGGCGCGGTGAACGCCCAGGGTGTCGAGTTTGCCCTCGATGCTCTTAAAGATGGACTCCCAACGGGTAAGGAGCCCGGGCAGCTCTGCCATGACAGCGTCGACCTGTTCGGAGGCGGTCATATTGCTCTTGTTGTCGACAGGCTGTTTTTTGAGCTCTGCCAGATCGGACAGGCCGCCCACGCGCACCATAAGGAATTCGTCGAGGTTGGACTCGAAAATCGACACGAACTTTAGACGCTCGAACAGCGGAACGGTCTCGTCGAAGGCTTCGTCAAGCACGCGGTCGTCAAAGCGCAGCCAGCTAAGCTCTCGGTTTTGCGTGTACGAGAAGTCGCGCGGCGGCTTACGCAGCTTTGCAGCGGCTTGCTTTTTTTCGATTTTGCTCGGCATATGCATCTGTCCGTTCAGTCCCCGTGGGGGACGGTTGCCTAACACTATTCACTATTGTCTCAATTTAGTCGGCCTATGGCACGGACGTATCGCGTGAACGGTATCTTTACCTACTTCTTACGCTGACAAGCCATAGAGCTGACGCCCTTCGCGTTGTGAAAAACGGTCTATATCCTCACTCAACTGGTGAGTATGTGTGAATAAGAATGATAGGTAGCTGAATATCATCGAATTCAGACAGAAACACGAACAAGCGTCATTTATATACATAAAACCGTTTTAGATATGCAATTCTTAATCGAAAGATTGGAGTTGTAATTGCGAATGATTTTTAAGAAAAAAGAGCATTTACCTTAGAAAAGCTACTTTAGAACGCCGAAGTGCATTATGGGAGAATCATATTCGATATACCGTTCATCGAACTTTGTTGACCGTTCGGGGGTGAGGTGGAATTGCGGGTGGAATTTGGATATAACTAGAGCTGTCAGCAAGCAGCGCCCGTTACGGAAGGGTGCTGATAGATTCGGCCGAAAGGCCCGAAAGAAAGGTAGGAGGCCATGACGAAAGGTCTGCACGTGCCTTCCGAGA
>CATWID010000052.1 GCA_958350755.1 uncultured Collinsella sp. | reverse complement strand
TCAGCTTAATGGGATAGAGCAACATCCCATTAAGGGTTTTCCAAGTGCCCGAGATTGCCCCGAAAGAGGAGCGCCGCGTACTAAATGTACGCAAGCGACGGTTTGAGGGGCAAGGTCGGGTGCTTGGAAAAGCCTCTAGTGCCTAAAATGCCTGGCCCCCGTGAAGACCATCGCAATACCATGCTCGTTGCACGCCTCGATGCTCTCGTCGTCGCGCTTGGAGCCGCCGGGCTGGATGATGCAGGTCACGCCATGCGCGGCAAGCACGTCGACGTTGTCGCGGAACGGGAAGAATGCGTCGCTTGCGCAGGCGAAGCCGCCCTTCTCCACGCCCTCGCGCTCGCAGAAGTCCTCGGCACGCTCGCAGGCAAGTAGCGCAGAGTCGACGCGGTTAGGCTGACCCGGGCCCATGCCAATGCCGGCCTTACCCTTGGAGACCAGGATGGCGTTGGACTTAACGCCCTTGCAGACCTTCCAGGCAAA
The DNA here is from genome assembly GCA_958350755.1 of uncultured Collinsella sp. GTDB lineage: Bacteria > Actinomycetota > Coriobacteriia > Coriobacteriales > Coriobacteriaceae > Collinsella. The sequence goes on along the minus strand of CATWID010000052.1, from coordinate 12,584 downwards.
CTCGAGCTCGGCCATCTCGGCGTCGGTGGGCTTGCGGTCGGTGGGGAACGTAAAGGTCGCGGGGTCCTCGGTCACGTGGTCGACCTCCTGCACCAGCATGCCGCCGTCGATGGAGCGCAGCTCCACCTGGGCGCCGTGGTCCACGCCGCCGGTAGCCAGCACGCGCAGGTTGGGGCGCTTGGCCATGCGCTCGAGCGCCTCGGCAGTGTAGCTCGGGGCGATGATGACCTCGACAAACTGCTTGTTCTGATCGGCAAAATGCTCAACCAGCTCAAAGGGAACCTCGCGGTTGCAGGCGATGATGCCGCCGAAGGCGCTCTTGGGATCGCAGGCGAAGGCGCGGTCGTAAGCGGACGTAATGTCCTCGGCAACGGCGGAGCCGCAGGGGTTCTGGTGCTTGAGGATCACGCAGGCAGGCTCGTCGAACTCGCGGACCAGGTTCCAAGCGGCATCGGCATCCAGATAGTTGTTGTAGCTGAGCGGCTTGCCCTGGATCTGCTCGGAGCCAACGAGCGGGAACTGCGAGCTCGCGGTGTTCTCGCAGCCCTCGGCAAAGCGGTAGACCGTAGCCTTCTGCTGAGGATTCTCGCCATAGCGCAGGTCGTCGACCTTCTCCAGCGAAATCTCGAGCTTGGCAGAGGTGTCCGCCACGTCGCTTGCCTGGGCGGCAAGCCAACGGGAGATAGCCGTGTCGTAGGCGGCGGTGGTCTGGTAGACCTTCACCTGCAGGCGACGACGGGTGGAAAGCGTGGTGCAGCCACCGGTCTCGCGCATCTCGGCCAGGACGGCATCATAGTCGGCCGGGTCGGAGATGACGGTAACGCTCGCGGCGTTCTTGGCGGCAGAGCGCAGCATGGAGGGACCACCGATGTCGATGTGCTCGATGGCATCCGCGAAGGTGACCTCGGGGTTAGCGACGGTCTTCTCGAACTCGTACAGGTTGACGACGACCAGGTCGATCAGCTTAATGCCATGCTGAGCCGCCTCCTGCATGTGCTGCTCGGAATCGCGGCGGGCCAGCAGCGCGCCGTGAACCTTGGGGTGCAGGGTCTTAACGCGGCCGTCCATCATCTCGGGATAACCCGTGAACTCCTCGATGGGGGTTACGGGAACGCCCGCATCCTCGATAGCACGAGCCGTACCGCCCGTAGAGATGATCTCGACGCCAAAGTCATCGACCAGCGTCCGTGCGAAATCGACGACGCCCGTCTTATCGGTAACCGAGATCAACGCGCGTGCGATCTTCACATCAGATCCCATGCAGTCCTCCTGTCTGGTACGCCGCCGTGCTCTGTGAGTCGGTGATACGTCGATCTGCAGCGCTCGCGCAGCGGCATTGAAAATACTGATTCAATGTAGCGCATCGAGCGCGACGTTGCACCCCGCAACGCACGGCTGTGCAGAAAAAGTTTGCGAGCGGGGGTTGCAGAGGCGCCGCTGAGCACGGTGAGTTGATGGAACACAGGGGCACCATAATTAGATGCCAATGGCGTGGTAGAACTGTGCTCGATATGCATCCGCAAAAGAAAGAGGCACCATGGTCTCGCGGGTTCTCTACCGACCGTTTGATACTGAAGACTTTGACGCCATCGCGCTGATTCTGCAGCAGCTTTGGCATAACAATTCGGATAACGATGAGTACAACCGCCTTGAGGCCGCATGCGACCTCGCCTATTGCCTTTCGTCCTCGACGTTTTCGCAGGTTGCGGTAATTGACGGCGAGGCGCGCGGCATTGCGCTTGCACGCGCAGGACAGAGCCCCGGCGTCACTATCAACGAGCATTGGATGGATACCGAACGCGCGTTGCTGTCGCAGATGCGCGAACTGGAGCCCGATGCCTGCGCCGAGTATCTCTCGTTTGTGCGCGCAACCATCCGAACCAACAACCGCCTGCTCGAGAGCAGCCCATTGCCGCACGACAACGAAGTCACGCTGCTCGCCGTCGACCCCGATGTCCATGGCCTGGGCGTTGGCTCGGTGTTGCTCGATGCCGCTGTCTCGTACCTTTCCTCGCGCGGGGCGACAAGGGCGCACCTGTACACCGACTCCAACTGCTCGTGGAAGTTCTACGAGCTGCACGGCTTTAAGCGCACGGCCACGCACCGCGCCAACCGCGAAGAGCGTCGTCACGACATGCCGCGTGAAAGCTTTCTCTACGAACTCGACCTAACAGCCTAGCCCAAGCAGCCACACCTGGTCATTTAAGAACGTCCCCAATGACTGATCCCCAACAACTAGTCATTTAAGTCTGTCCCCAATGAGTGGCCTAGGGGGTTTGTAGATAGCCCTGGTCAAAAAACATCAAATATGAGTACTGTTACCTTTTTAGTAGCAGCGATTTGGGGCATTTTTGATGCTTATAGGCATGACGACCAGCTGCACGAGCTGACATAACTCCCCAAATGTTCAATAAAATGGGCTCCTAACGAGAAGTACTCTCATTAGGAGCCCATTATTATGTGCAAACATATGTGACCAACGCAGCAACAGTACTCATATTTGGCATTTATTGTCCACTGTCCCTTGCGCGAAGGTCCGCAGCGGAAAGTTTGACCCGTTTCGATGCACAAAAATGGGATGAATCTTCCCTGGCAACCGCCCAGAAAGATCCACCCCAAAGCAAGCGCTCGCTAGAACGTTCCGCCGCCGCCTCCGCCGACGCCGCCACCGCCGCCACCGGAAAAGCCGCCGCCGCTGCCGCCGCTCGAGCTATCGGAACTCGAAGCCAGCTCGCGGATGGTCTCGTGATACACCTCGTTGAACGAATCGAGCGGAGACTCGTTGCCGTAGTGATGGTAATACCACCAGTAGCAGGGGTAGTTGTCGTAGAAATCGTCGCTGTTGCGCAGATCCGCAGGCACGGCCTCGGCCAGCTGTCGCAGCACTTCTTTCGAAACGCCCAGGGCAACGCCCATCACCAGCAGCTTGTTCCACAGCACCAGATCGCCCGGGACGGCTTCCTTTAGGCGTGTGAAATCCTCGAGCCAATGCTTGAGCGCCTTGCAGCGAGCCGCCACCTCGGCGCCCTCCGGCGTGTAACGGCGGAAGGTGCAGCTCAGGACAAAGCCCACGATCGTGACGGGGATCGAGATCATAGCGGCACCGACGTTGGCATCCGCAAAGTCGGTATAGAACAGAGAGCCCAGAATGCCAAAGACAATGATGATGCCGAGAACCAGGCCGGCCACCATCGCGATAGTGCCATCCGATGCAATAAGCTCGCGCGCCTCCAGCTTGCCCTTAACTGTGCTCTGATAGTCCTCGAGCTTGTCGCCAACAGATGTGGTGCGCTCGCTAGCGTACTCCTCCAACTCGCTAAACGTGCGCGAACGGACTCCGTCCTTATCGGGCTTAACGCCAGCAAAGAAGACCTTGAGCACGTCGCGATCGATGCCGTCCTTCTTGGCAGCCTTCCAGGCCTCGTCGGTCACTGTGATGCGATACGTCTGCTCCTCTTTTTCGCGACGGAGCAGACCCTTCTTCTTGGTCTCGGTCGCTTCTTCCAGCTTGATCACGCGGTCGTCGGTGAGCTTCATAAGTGTGGCGATATATGCCTGATCGGGCACGTCGTTCCAGCTCATGAGAGCTGCAAGCACCGCGGGATGGTCGGCCGAGGGCACATCGCGGAAGTACTCGTCCTGGAAGAGTGGCTTGGGCTTGGGCCTGCGCAGCTTAAGCATCACGATCACACCGGTATAGGCAACCGCCACGACAACACACACCACGGCAATCGCGCCGGCAACCGCACGCGCGTGCTCACGGCGAGCGTTGGCCTCGTCGGCCCATTCCTTCTCTTCGCTCAGAATCGTCGACATGCGCTCTTCGCTCGAGGCGGCGAGCTGCGGCACCCAGTCGTTGGGGAAGGCGATGCGTGCCTCGGCGAATTCTCCCTCATGCACGCAGGGAATGGTATAGGTGACCATGGGCTCGTCCGCATCGAGTGACACGTCGCCCGTCAGCGGGCCGTGGCCCCATGCGCGGAAGTTATCGCCCTTGACGGCGGCCGTCCCGGCAGCGGCATTTGCAAAGTAGACTTCCATCTCGACGTCATCGGAGTCCGCAGACCAGCCGTCACCCACAAATTTCCAGTAGAGCTCGGCGGTATCGGCCCAGTTCATAATCGCACCGGTCATGGAATAACTCACGTAGTAGATTGCGCTGTCGCCGCTCTCGTGAGGGCTGAACACCTTAATCTTTACGCCGTCGTCGGACTGCTCCACCGTGTAAACGCCGTCGTCGCCTTTGTTTGCGCTGTCGACCTTGTTAAACGCAGTGTCGTCTTCCTCGACGCTCAGCACATTGACGACCACCGAGCCGCCTTGCTGGTTAGAGCCTGTATTGATATCCCAATACACGCCGTTAATGTCATCGTCGAAATCGAACTGGCGTCCCTCGACAACGGTCAGCGAGCCATCGGCCTCGACCGTGGCACCGATATAGGTTTGGCTCATGGAGTAGCCGTCGGCGTGCGCGGCGGCAGGCAGCAGCAACAACGCAAGCGCGACGAGTGCGCAGACGGAAGCGAATCGCGCAAACAGGCGGCGCTGCCGACAGGGCTGGGCAACGGGGGCGTTCATAGGCACATCCTTTGTCTGTGATACCAACAGCGTCATTGTCCCACGTTTGCGGGTTCATGTGACGAACATCTAGGCCAGCGGAGTATCAAACGGGACGAAAGTCACGCCCGCCGCCGGCACCTGGGGACGTTCCTTATCTGCCGGCAATCTGGGACACTCCTTGGCATAGCCCGCTCCGGCAATAGATACCACTTCATAGCTCCATCACAGGTGTAGCGGCTTTGTGTGGGCGCGGCATGCGCTGATTGAGCCGCCAGTTGAGGGGCATAAAGCAGTTGAGCGAAAACGGTTTGCCCCTTTGCCGTCCGCTCGAGGATCATGTCCCCCTTTTCCGCGGAAACCCCGGCAGTTGCGAAGAGCTGCCGGGGTTTCTGTCGTTTGAGGGCTAAATTGATTGACGACGATTAAGGTGCCGAGCCGGTGGTCCGGCACGCGCAACGCGCGGCCTCAGCAACTTGCAGGCCACGGCAGCGTCTCCCCCACCGCGCCCCGCGCTATACTCGTCCGCATGGACATCAACGCACGCAACATAGCAACACCCGCCGCCGACGCGCCAACGACGCCGGCCGCTCCCGCGCCCGTCGTGGGGCGCTTCGCCCCGTCGCCCTCGGGCCGTATGCACTTGGGCAACGTGTTCAGCTGCCTGTGCGCATGGCTTTCGGCCCGCAGCCAGGACGGCAGCATCGTGTTACGCATTGAGGACCTGGACGATCGCTGCAAGCGCCCGGAATTTGCCGCCCAATTGATTGACGACCTGGCCTGGCTAGGGCTGGAGTGGGACGAAGGCCCCTACTACCAGCACGACCGCCTGGACCTGTACGAGAGCGCCTTGCGCCGGCTGAAAGACGCCGGCCTCACCTATCCCTGCTTTTGCACACGCGCCGAGCTCCACGCCGCGAGTGCACCGCACGCGAGCGACGGCACGCCCATCTACCGTGGTGTCTGCCGAAGTCTTTCGGCCGAGGAGGTGGCCCGCCGCAGCGCCCTGCGCGCCCCGGCCACACGTCTGTGCGTGCCCACCGTCGACGACCTCGCAGACGACGTGATCGAATTTGTGGACCGCACGTACGGGGCCCAATGCGAGGCGCTCGCCACCGAGTGCGGCGACTTTTTGGTCCGCCGCAGCGACGGCGTGTTTGCCTATCAGCTAGCCGTGGTGGTCGACGACGCCGCCATGGGCGTCACCGAGGTCGTGCGCGGATGCGACCTGCTGGGGTCCACGCCGCGCCAGATCTATCTGCAGCACCTGTTGGGACTGCCCACGCCGCACTACGCACATATTCCGCTGCTCATGGCACCGGACGGCCGCCGCCTTTCCAAACGAGATCGCGATCTGGACCTGGGCGAACTCCGCGCCCGCTTTGGCACGCCCGAAGCGCTGCTGGGCTGGCTCGCCGGGCAAACGGGCATCGCGCCGGACACCACGCCGCGCTCTGCCGAGCGGCTGGTCGAGCACTTTAGCTGGGATGTTATCCGCGCGCACCGAGAGAACATCACTGTAACGGCCGAGTAGCCAAATACGCCCCACCCCTACGCAACATCCCAAGGCTGGAGTTCGTCGCCCAGGCGAACGATGCAGTCGTAGAGCACGGTATGGCGCTCGGTCGGGTTGGCATCCCGATGAAAATGCCCGTAGTACCAGCGCTTGTAGTCCAAGCGGTCTTCCAACTCGTCAAAAAATGCCGTAAGTCGATCGACGGCGGGGCAATTCCAGCCGGGCGCCGGATAGAGCGTGGGCGAAAGCATGCGCGTAGAGCAGGTGTGGGTGACCACGTAGTCGACCTTCCAGCCCACGCTGTCGAGCTTCGTCCGTGCCTCCTCAAAGTTGCGCTCGTCCGGCAACTCCTGCGGCCACCAGCTGGAATACGGAATGCGGTATTCCTTGTCCACGCTCGTGGCGCCGCCCATGGTAAAGACCGTTGAGCCGTCGAGTTCAAAAACCTCGCCGCGCGTCAGGCGCCGTATGGGCGAGGTGTCCGACAGGCGCTGTGTCAGTCCGCCGTGCCACAACTCCATGGGTCGCTCCGCCCAGTGGTCGAAACGTTCGTGGTTGCCGTCGACGAACAGCACGGTATAGGGGCGCGACTCCAGCCAAGCGATGTCGGCGCACTCCTCGGCAGAGAAATCCCACGGAAAGCCAAAGTCGCCGGCAATGATGAGATAGTCGTCGCTCGTCAGGCTTTCCCCAAGATCCCAATCGCGCAGCTTTTGCATGTCAGCGCCGCCATGGACGTCGCCCGTCACATAGACCGTCATCGGATCACCGCTTCCCTGTAAGTCGCTAGCCCACATTCTGCACGATCACTAAGTCAACCGTTCCAGCCCTTCCATCCTTTGGGACCTACCCCTCGCTCTTCCATCCAAACGGGTCAAACACCCAAAAGATCAGATCGAGCACGCCGCCGGTCATCATGGCGCCGGCAAGAGCCATGCAAACATGCAGAGAACTGGCACTTCGGAGCACATCAAACGGCCCCAGAACAGCCAGCAGCGCGACCGTTGCGCCGGCAAGGCACAGCACGAGGCACGGCCCCGCGTTCTTGACGCACTTCTTTGCGAGATGCTTGGTGTTATCACTCATCGATATCGAACTCCTTAGAGGACCGTTGTTTGGGTACATGCCGCCGCGGCAGAGCAGGGCGGCAGGGTAAGTGTCACATGTCGTGCGGACATGCTTGAGTTACCCTACAAGTTAATGGATTTGATAGAATGTAGGGTAACTACTCGGAAAGGAGGCTCCATGTCCGTCTTAGAAGATGTCCTAGAAGAGGAATATGCACGCTCGAGCCGCCTCTTGGGCCTCATGGAGCAGGAAATCAGTCTCCTTCCAAAGGGCAGCATCCGCATGCGAAACATAAAGGGCCACGAATACTGCTATCTCAACTATCGAGTCGGCGACAAGGTCAAAAGTGACTATGTACCCGCTACAAAGGTTGATGAGCTGCAAGCCAAAATCGAACGTCGAAGGGCTCTTGCGGCCGCCATTAGAGAGCAGAAGCGATCTCAAAAGCTAATCATACGTGCGTTGGGAAGGGTGCCGAATGCTGACTGAGCAGCAGAGGTTTTCCTCTAAAACAATTTGAAAACCTTGCCGCATACATGCTGTTCGCATCCGCTGAGTCCGAGCCGCTGCCCAAGTCACCATGTGCCCGACACACAAATAGTTACACGCGGAACTATTCCAAAACTGAAAGAACCACTGCAGTTAGTACCCAATAACCATAATGCCTTTTAACGGAACAGGCATGCGCCCGCTTGCATACAATGTTTTGAAAAAAGTTACGACCTTTTCGTAGTCTCTGCTTGAGTTGTCACCACTCTTGTACACATTACGAACGACTACACAAAGATATGCTGCATCCTGTATCATGCACGCTTCAAAAAAATCCTTCAGAAACTGGTTGTTCGCGACAGCGCGCCCGGCCTCAATCTCCACTATCGTGTTAGTGTCCCTATGGACGGCATCGACCTCAAAAGCTTTATCAATTAAGCCTTTCTCCCCATACAACACTGGCATCGATAGTTTCTCGTTTTTCTTTTTCCCCACCTCAACATTGAAACCAAATTGCTCCAAATCGAACGCCAAAATTCGGAGCACGCTATCGCTGTGCTCGCTGTTTTTATCAGAACGAATCTGCTCAATATTTTTATTTACAGCTTTTACAACGTCCATTAACGGCTGCGGCGGACGACCGTTTAATGGGAAGTAAATCCAGTTGCACTCCATTGATAGTCCTTTCTCTATATTCATTCAGCCACTGCAGCTATTTTAAATTAATGTTATAAAACACCGACGACTAACGATGCCATAAACAGTCAATCGGTCAACCTTTTAGCAGCTAGCGAACCATGCAAGCAAACAGAAACCTTAATCAACATGACGGATTGGTGCTTTCGGTCATTAGCAAACAGAATCACTTGCCCATGGAGCCATTTACCCTTGGCCTTTCAATTAGGACTGGCGTCAAATGCCGCATGCCTAAGTAATATTAAGGTCCTTCCATGGCTGCCGTGTGTGAAACTCATACTTTTGCAACGCGATTTTAATCCATATGATCCGTTCGCCTTGCTTATCCCATTTCTGACGCCGGCTTGATACCGGCACCCCATCTCCCGCTATCGAGGTCTAATACTTTTCCCACTGCCACCCAAAAACTCATCCAACATTAATCTTGGCTCAAGAATCGCTTAATCTATAACCTGCACTATAGAGTTCGACCAAGAGCGGGGCGGCGCCGCGCAACGCAGGCCGCCGAACGCAACGCTCGCGCCCGAGCAAATTGCCCGGCGTCGCGCCCATCGAACGAAAGGACAGGCCATGGACGACCTCGAAAAAGTTGAAACCATCCGCACCAAGTGCAGCGTGAGCTACACCGATGCCAAGGCGGCGCTCGACGCTGCCAACGGCAACGTTTTGGATGCCATCATTTGGCTCGAGTCGCAGGGCAAGACCCAGACCACGTCGGCGTACGCCGCCACCGAGTCCGCGCCAGTCGATGAGCCCTCGGCCGAGATGGTCGCCGCGCAGGCCGCCTACGAAAAGTCGAGCGAAAAGACCGACTTCTCCAAGAAGATGGACAGCGTGTGGGAGTACCTCAAAAAGCTCTTCCGCCTGAGCCTGGACACCAAGTTTATCGCCACGCGCCGCGATGCGATCATCCTCAACATCCCCATCCTGATCCCCATCGTCGCGCTGTTTGCCTGGGGCGCCACGATTTGGCTGATGCTCATTGGCCTGTTCTTTGGCATGCGCTACCGCATCGATAGCGACGGCGACGTGCCCGGCAGCATCAACACCCTGATGGACAGCGCTGCCAATGCCGCGGACGACATCAAGCAAAATCTCAACGACGACAAGTAATCGCAGACGGGGGCACGTATGGCACGGATCCTGATTGTAGAGGACGAGGAGAAAATCGCCCGCTTTGTGACGCTCGAGCTGGAGCACGAGGGCTACCAGGTGGAGCACGCCGCCGATGGCCGCACCGCCGTTGACCTGGCGCTGGAGCGCGACTACGATCTGATTCTGCTCGACGTGCTGCTGCCGCAGCTCAACGGTATGGAGGTGCTGCGGCGTGTCCGCAAGCACAAGGATGTGCCGGTGATCATGGTCACCGCGCGCGATGCCGTGATGGACAAGGTGGCCGGGCTCGACGCCGGCGCCGACGATTACCTGACCAAGCCATTTGCGATTGAGGAGCTGTTCGCACGGATCCGCGTGGCGCTGAAGCGCTCGGAGGCCGTGCGGGCGGCTTCGGGCGTTGGCGGCGTTGGGGCGGGCGGTGCGGGCGGGTGCGCCGTTGCGATACCCCCGGCTAGCGACTCGGCCAAGACCTCTGCCGTGCCCTCCCCCGCCGTGCTCACCGTGGGCTCGGTTGCGCTCGACCCCGACCGCCGCGAAGTCACGGTCGGCGGCTCGCCCATCGCGCTCACGGCTCGCGAGTTCGACGTCCTCGCCCTGCTTATGGCACATGCCGGCACCGTGCTCACGCGCGAGCGCATCGCGCACGAGGCGCTGGGCTACGACTACGTGGGCGACACTAACAACGTCGACGTGCACATCGCGCACCTGCGCGCCAAGATCGAAGACGCCGGCAGTGCCCGCATCATCCAGACCGTGCGCGGGGTGGGCTATGTCTGCCGCGCGTAACGACGAGGCTAAGCGCGTCACCTCCATCGCCCGCGCCATCAACTGGAGCTATATGTGGCGCCGCTTGGTGAGCTACGTCTGGCTGGATCTGTTACTGCTGCTTGTTGCGGCGGCGATCCTCGTCTATGGCTACAACCAGACGCTGCCCGATGGCGCGTTTACCGCGGGATGGATCCCCAGCGCTAGCGTTCACGGCATGTCACTGACGCCCGCGCGCGGCTGGGACCTGACAACGCTCACCTATACCGTCGAGTTTGCGCGTACCACCAAGACCTTCCCCCTCGCGCAGGACCTCGTCGCACTGTGGCCCCTCTACCTTGTCGTTGTAGGTTGGCAAGTCATCAGCGTGCTCAACATGCTCGGCGGCGCCCGCCGCGTGCGCCGCACCATGGCACCGCTCAACGACCTGGCCCTGCGCGTTGACGAGCTCGGGCGCATGCAGCTCGCCGGCGGCAAGATGGAAACGCTCGAGCAGGCCATCGAGCGCGCAAGCGTCGACTCGCCGAGCGTCACCACCGGCGACGCCGATCTGGCGAGTATCGAGGTCGCGCTCAACCGCCTGCTGCGCCAGATGCAAGAGGCCAAGCTGCAGCAGATGCGCTTTGTCAACGATGCGAGTCACGAGCTGCGCACGCCCATCGCGGTGATTCAGGGCTACGTGAACATGCTCGACCGCTGGGGCAAAGACGACCCGGACGTGCTGGCAGAGTCCATCGCCTCGCTCAAAGCCGAAAGCGAGCATATGCAGGAGCTCGTGGAGCAGTTGCTGTTTTTAGCGCGCGGCGATGCCGGTCGCACCGTGCTGCGGCGCGCGAATACCAACCTGGCTGCACTGGTCGGCGAGGTTTGCGAAGAATCACAGATGATCGATGCCGGGCACACATATCGGCTGGCGTATGATGCCGCACTTACCGGCGACCCGCGCTGCAACGCATCGGTTGACGTGGCACTCGTGAAGCAGGCGCTGCGCGTGATCGTGCAAAACGCCGCCAAGTATTCGGACGCAGGCACGACCGCCACGTTTGCCATAACACCCGATGCGGGCACGGGCGCGATTGACATAAGCGTTGAGGACGAGGGCATCGGCATGAACCAGGAATCCGCAGCTCACGCTTTCGAGCGGTTCTACCGTGCCGACAACGCACGCGATGCCGGCGCACAGGGCTCGGGCCTGGGGCTCGCTATCGCCAAGTGGATCGTCGACAGCCACGGCGGTGTCATTGGCGTGACCTCAGTCGAGGGCGTCGGCAGCCGCTTTACGATTCGGCTGCCACGGTAGGGGCGTCTCTCACGAATCGAAGGTGAATGCTTTTCCGCGAAGTGAGCGACCTATTTTGGACCCCCGAAGCATCCGCACTTTTTGGCGCCAAAACCGCAGGAAATACCTGACAAAACCGCAGGAAAGAGCGACGTAAAAGTGTCGATGCTTCAGGGGCTCGATTTCACTCGTTCACTTCGCGGAAAAGCATTCACCTTCGATTTACGGCAGCCCGTCAGTCACCCTCTCGGCATTAAAAATGGGGCAAAGCCACGCGCCTTACCCCATTTTTCGTTAGCCATAGCAGCTCGTGCGCTACTCGCGGCACAGGTGCACGGCGAAGCCGGCGAACTCGCGCTTAAAGTACACGAGCTTGGTGCTACCGTCGGGCAGCAGCGCGCGCGACTCCTCGTTGACCTCGAGCCCGCGCTCGGCAAACCACTTCTCGGCCGCATCGATGTCGTTGACGGCAAAGCCAATGTGGCCCTTGGTGCCACGACCGTTCTGCTTCATAACCTCGACCAGCGAATCGTTAAAGTACGAAACCGGGGTCTCGATAACAGGCAGGCCCATCATCGTCGAGAACAGCTCCGCGATCTCCAAGGCGTCTGCCGGGTCGGCGGCGTTAATGCCCACATGGGCAACGCGCATACCAAAGAGCTCTACCGGATTGGCGTTCTGCTCACTCATGCAGGCAGCGCCTACTGAGCCATGACGTCAAGAACGGCCTTCTCGGCAGCGACGCGGTTCATGCCGGTCATGAAGGGCACGCCGCTCACGTACGGGCAGGTGAGGCCCTCGGGGGCAACGGTGGTGGCGATCAGCAGGTCGGCGCCCTCGTCGCAAGCGTCCTTGGCCTCGGAGATGGCGCACTGCACGATCTCATACTTGCCGGCATAACCGTTGGCGTCGAGCATGGTGGCGACCTTCTGAGCAACGAGCGTGGAAGTAGCAGCGCCAGCACCGCAAGCCAAAACGATCTTCTTCATAGGTAATGTCTCCCTTCATGGTTTACTTTAGGTAAGTGTACCGCAGCGAGCGATGGGGTTGATTTCCGATCTCAGCCGAACACATTGAGCAAATAGGCCATTCCCGCAG
>CATWID010000051.1 GCA_958350755.1 uncultured Collinsella sp. | reverse complement strand
ACAACTTCGTCAAGACCATGAAGGGCCTCTCCGACCGCGTCGCCGACCCCGAGGACAAGCTGGACAAGGTCACCGTCGTGGACGACCAGCTGGGACGCCTGACCTTCACGCGCGACATGGCCGAGGCCATCTTCCACGTGCTGGGCTCGCACGCCCCCTACGGTACCTACGACTGCACCGGCTCCGGTGCCGTGAGGTCCTGGGCGGACATCGCCCGCGCCGTCTTCGAGGCCGCCAACGGCAATGGCGACAAGGTCGTGCCGGTGTCGACCGCCGACTACTACGCGAATGCCGCCGGCCCCGTCGCCCCGCGCCCGGTCCACTCCGCGCTCGACCTGTCCAAACTCGAGTCGGTCGGGTTCCACATGCCCGACTGGGAGGAAGAGCTGGGGGAGTACCTCAAGACGCTCTAGCCGCTATTAACTTTTCGAGAGTAAAAGCCGCCGTTCTTTAACGGCGGCTTTTCTTTTGCCTGGTGAATAGCCCCGCTGCAACAAGGGCGGCGGCGGTCGCCAGACTCACTGCAAGCCCCGCAAGGGCGCCCGGAGTCTTGTAGGTCATCACGATCCTATTCGCGCCTTTCTGCATGTTCAGGGATGACAAGCCCTTATCGGCGGCGGGCGTTAGTTCTGTGGCGGTTCCGTTTACCGTTACGTTCCAGCCCTCATCGTACGGAACGCTCAGCAGTAGGTTGCCGTCATCCTTGGCGGTATACTCGCCTTCGATCCTTCCGTCCTCAAAAACCGTCGGAACAAATTCGCTCATCTTAAGCTCGTTAATAATCTGCTCGAAAACGTCCAGATTGAGGGCGTAAAAGACCGGCTCATTGTCTTGGGGCATGTCTGTATAGCCCTCTGCGACTCCGATTGACACCGTATGCTGGCTCGGGGAGTCCGATGCATCCGCAATCTGGCGGATATTATTGTCGAATCTCCAGGCCTCGTTTCCGATCGTTCGCTGGTCGATGGTAAGGGTGACGGGCCAATAACTGCCGGCGGTCGCATCTTTGTTGATGTAGAGATACCCGATGGAACCCGACGGCACGGTGGCGTTCCACTGCCTTAAGTTCTCGTCATCCTCCGTGTTTTTGGCCTCGATTTTGGTATAGAGCATTACCTCGCGGCCCAGGATTTTGCTGTAGAGGTCGTTTTGCTTTTCGAAGGGGTTCTCGCCCTTCAACGTGCAGTTTTGAATGTCATTGGATGTCATGACACCAACGCTGAGCGCATAGGGGTTCTCGTACACCGCACTTGCTGTATCGGCTATTTCAGTCATTGCCGCGTATCCCGAAGGCGCGTGCTCGGCGATGGCGTACTTGACTCCCAACAGGGCATCAACGGCAAGAATGGGCTCGGCATAACGGGTCGAGAATTCGCCGACGCTGCTGTATCCAAGGGAGTTGAGCAGTGCGATGGCCTGCGGATTGTTGGCAGACGAATACGAAGACAACCGGTTGTACCCAAGCGCCAAGCCTTCGTTGAGGGCGGCGCTGTCGACGCGTGTGGTTGTGCGGTCAATGCGATAGAACGACGCCGAAGTCTGGTCTTGAATGGTCGTGATAGTGTCGGTTGCGGTGGCGACATAGGCGCTGTTGGCTTTTTCGGAATAGCCTGTGTACAGCTGGTTCCACATAACATGGGCGTTGGCAAACAACTCAATGGCGGTTAGTGCCAGGAGGGGCATGATGACGACGGGGCGATAGGCTTGACGCAATTTAGGCTGGTTTTTGAGCGCATGCAGCGCGTGTCCTGCGGCCCACAGCGCAAAGAAGCTCAGCAAAAAAGCCGTGCGCGAGTAGAAGCCGTTGGGAACGCGCATGCCGCACCAGATGTACTCGAGCGGGCTCAAAACGGAGCTTGCGACCAGGATTATCGTGACGACGAGTGTTGCGATGCGCGTCTTGATCGAAACCGTGCGGTTAACCAGCAGGCTCACCGCAAGCAGCATCATGACGATGCCGCAATAGAACTGCGGTGTGCTTTCGTTGCTTACCCACATGCAGGGAAGAAAGCCCCTGATGAGCGACTTGAGGCTGGTTTTAAGTAGGGGGCCGAGTGCTAGAACGGGACCGCCCTTGGACATGGCAAGGATGGTCGGCAAAAAGGTCCAGGCGGACAGAAGCAGTCCGAGCGCGATAGCCCCGGCGAATCGCAGGGCCCGATCGAGCATGAGCTTCCAGCTAAAACCTTCTTCTGCAACATAATCGACAAATTCGACCAATACGAAGATGCAGAGGAACAGGATGCTGATGTAGGCCGTATACCAGCAGAACATGACATTGAGCGCCGTTGCGATGACGAGGCGGATCATGCGCTGCTTGCGGATGAGCTCGTAGCATCCGTAGGCGCAGATGGGCAGCAGGATGAGGCAATCGATCCAGAGCGGGTTGCGTAGGTTGCTGATGGTCCAGCTGCAAAACGTGAACGAGAGGGAAAGCAGGAATGCTGCGGGCTTGGGTAGGTCAAAGCGCTTTTGCACATACCAAGCGCTGCTGATGTGGATGCAGCCCAGTTTGAGCGCGGAGATAACAAACACGAAGAGCGTTAGCTTGTCTGCGGGAAACAGCGCGCAGAGCAGGTTGAAGGGGCTGGCGAGGTAGTAGCTATAGAGCCCCCATGTGTTCATGCCGAGTCCTTGCGAGAAGGAATAGCGAAGGCTTGCCTCGCCTAAAAGGACGCGCCGGAACCAAGCAAAGAAGTCGATGTATTGGTATTTGAGATCGTTGGTGAGAAACGAGTTGTCGCCAAAGGGGTAGACATGCCCTGCCACTGCAAGTGCGACAAAGAGTGCGACGGAAAATGCGAAGCAGGCGGCGTAGAACGCCACATTCTTGAGCGTGCTGTTATTGGGCCGTGTCATCAGATTCCTCGTTGGATTCTCGAATGATATAGATGGGACGTCGCTTGGTTTCCAAGTAGGCTTTTGCCAAGTATTCACCTATGATTCCCAGGCACAGAAGCTGCATGCCGCCAAACAGCGTTATGAGGCAGGCGAGCGACGGCCATCCACCGACGGGGTCGCCCCAAACAAGCGTTTTGACTAGGATGACGATAAATCCCAGGATGGCGATGAGACAGAAAACGATACCCGTGAGGGCGGCGAGGGAGAGCGGTGCCGTGGAAAACGCGACGATACCGTCGATGGAATAGAGGAGCAGCGACCAAAAGCTCCATTTGGTCTCGCCGGCCACGCGGTTGACGTTTACGTAGGGGAGCCATTTGGTCTTGAAGCCGACCCAGCCGTAAATGCCCTTGGAGAATCGGTTGTATTCGCCCATGGAGATGATGGCGTTGACCATAGGCCGCTTCATGAGCCTAAAATCGCGTGCTCCGTCGACGATGTCGGCCTTGGAAATGCGGTTGATGATCTTGTAGAACATACGGGCACAGAACGACCTGATGGGAGGCTCACCTTCGCGGGTGGTCCTGCGTGTGGCGACGTTATCGTAGTCTTCGGTCTACAAGATTTCGTACATCTGCGGCAGGAGCGAGGGCGGGTCCTGCATGTCGGCATCCATGGTGGCGACATAGTCGCCCTTTGCGTGCTGGAGTCCGGCGAGTAATGCCGCCTCCTTGCCAAAGTTGCGCGAGAAAGAGTGCCAGCGGATAGCGTATGGATGCGCCGCCGCGGCTTCCGCCTTCATGACGGCGAGCGTTTTGTCTGCCGAGCCATCGTCGATGAGGACGGCTTCAAAGGAGATGCCGGGGTCTTGCTGGGTCATGATGCGAACGACGCCATCGAGCTCTTTGAGAAAGATCGGAAGTGATTCCTGCTCGTTGTAGCACGGCACGACGATGGAGATGAGCGGCATGGCGGTCTACCTCTCGCTTGGCTTGGAAGTAGGGTGGCCGGGCTGGTCGTCGTAGGCGTATTTGCTGTACACGTTGACCTCCCACTGCTTTTTTTCGACCTTTGCCACGGAATCCAGGATGAATCCGGTCGCAAGGCTCAGACCGCACAGGAACATAAACGAGGCGGCGAGTATGGCGGTGGGGAAGCGCGGGACGAGGCCGGTCTGGAAATACTCGACAACGATGGGCGTGCCCAGGGCGAGGCCGATCAACGCAAACAGAAGCGCGACGAGGCTGAAGAACTTCAGCGGGCGGTAGTCCTTGAACAGCGTACCGATCATCGCAACGACTTTAATGCCATCGCTCACGGTATTGAGCTTGGACTCGGAGCCTTCCGGACGGTCGCGGTACTCGATGGGCACATCTTTGATGCGCCAGCGGTGGTCGACGGCGTGGATTGAGAGCTCGGTTTCGATCTGGAAGCCCTCGGAAAGCACAGGGAAGGTTTTAACGAACGGGCGGCTCATGGCGCGGTAGCCGGTCATGACATCATCGAAGCTGTAGCCATAGATCCACTTGATCATGGCGCGGACCAGATTGTTGCCAAAGCCGTGGAAGGCACGCTTGTTTTCCTCGGTGTAGGTGCCGTTGGAAAGGCGGTCGCCTACGGTCATGTCGGCCGTGCCGTTGAGGATAGGCTCGCAGAGGGCCTTTGCCGCTTCGGCAGGGTAGGTGTCGTCGCCGTCGACCATCAGGTAACAATCGGCGTCGATGTCGCGGAACATCTGACGGCAGACGTTGCCTTTTCCCTGGCGCGGCTCAAAACGCACTGCGGCACCGTGCTCTGCAGCAATGTGAGAGGTGTTGTCTGACGAGTTGTTGTCGTATACGTAGATCGTCGCTTGCGGAAGCTCGCGGTGAAAGTCGTCGATGACTTTGCCGATCGTGAGGGCTTCGTTGTAGCAGGGGATGATGACGGCGATGGATTCAGAATTCACTCAATGCTCCTTATATATTCAATCCTTGAAAGTATAGCCGTTTGGGCTTGGCATCCTAAGATGTGGGTTAGTTCTCCAGTTTTGTTGCGCGTATCGTTTGCATGGCCGTCGGGTCTATACTGTTCGTTTGTCAACGATTACGAGTAAAGGAGTTGCATCCGTGTCGGATCAGACAAAGCAACAAGAAACTCGCAGTCTGTCTGCGACGTTTGCTAAGAACGAATTTGAGAAGGACGCGTTTATCCTTCGTCAGCTGGTTACCAAGGATTTCAAGATCAAGTATCGCCGTAGCGTTCTGGGCGTCGCGTGGTCGGTGCTCAACCCGTTGCTGATGATGATTGTTATGGCCATCGTGTTCTCGACGATTTTTGGCCAGGGCCGCAATGGCTCAATGACGCCCGAGATGTACCCGCTGTACTTGATCGTGGGTAACATTACCTTTGCCGTCATGTCCGAGTCTACGAACCAGGCCCTGACGTCGATCGTGGGTGCTGCCCCTTTGCTCAAGAAGGTTAAGGTGCACCGCTGGGTCTTCCCGGTGCAGAAGGTGCTCTTCTCGCTAGTCAACTTTGCCTTCTCGCTGGTTGCCGTCGCCATCGTCATGCTGTGGTTCCGCGTTATGCCTTCTTGGCACCTGATTCTGCTGCCGGTTTGCCTGCTGCTGCTTATGTGCTTCTGCATGGGCCTGGGCATGATGCTCTCTGCCCTTACGGTCTTTTTCCGCGACGTTATGCATCTGTGGAGCGTCATCATTACGGCGTGGACTTACATTACGCCCATCTTCTGGACGACTGACTATATTGCGCAAATGCCGCATCTCGTGCGTATCTTGATGTATGCGAACCCCATGTTCAACTACCTGCAGTTTATGCGCGATATCTTTCTGTTCCAGACTACGCCCTCGCTTATGACGTTTGGTATGTGCGTTGCCTGGGCGGTTCTTGCGCTTATTATTGGCTATACCGTGTTCCATAAGTCCGAGCGCAAATTTATCCTCTACATCTAAGGAGTGCTGTGATGACTGAATCTGTTTTTGATTACAGCGAGCAGCCTCTGGCTGTCGAGGTCGACGACGTCACCATGATCTTTAATATGGCGTCCGAGTCGCTGACCAACCTCAAGGAGTACTTCATCAAGCTCGCCAAGCACGAGCTGTTCTTTGAGGAGTTTAGGGCGCTTAAGCACATCTCGTTCGATATTCATCGCGGCGAAGTTGTCGGTCTGGTTGGCACCAATGGCTCCGGCAAGTCTACGATGCTCAAGATTATCGCTGGCGTGCTTGAGCCTAGCGAGGGCAGCGTTAAGGTGCACGGTAACATCGCGCCGTTGATTGAGCTTGGTGCCGGCTTTGACCCCGAGCTGACTGCCCGCGAGAACATCTATCTGAACGGCGCCCTGCTCGGCTATACCAAGGAGTTCATCGATGCCAACTTTGACGGCATTATTGAGTTTGCCGAGCTGCAGAACTTTGTCGATATGCCGCTTAAGAACTTCTCCTCGGGCATGGTGGCGCGTATCGCCTTTGCAATCGCGACGATTACCGAGCCCGATATTCTGATCGTTGACGAGACACTTTCCGTCGGTGATGTGTTCTTCCAGCAGAAGTGCGAGGCCCGCATCCAGCACTTTATCCAGAGCGGTGACGTGACGGTTCTGTTCGTTTCGCACTCCATGGAGCAGGTTGAGCGCATCTGCCAGCGTGCCGTTTGGATCGAGAAGGGTGACCTTCGCATGGACGGCCCGGTCGATGAGGTCTGCAAGGCGTATCGCGAGCAGTTCAACTAGGTTATAATTACTTGCGCCTGACAGGCTTGCGCTTGCTTGGGCGTGCTGTTATTTGCTCCATTAGCTCAGTTGGATAGAGCAGGGGACTTCTAATCCCAAGGTCGACGGTTCGAATCCGCCATGGAGCACCATCGTTTATTAAGCCCGGGCCGCTTGGTGGTCTGGGCTTTTTTCACATGCAGGTGTTCTTTATTCTTGCCGGGTATACGTTTAGGCCGAAGCCGTGGCGCGAGCTGCTGTTGTGCTGCTGATGTGGATTGGCTATACGGCGCGCCAAGGGGGGCTCGAGCCGAGCGTGAGCAAGCCCCTGCTGTTTATTGGAGCCGGTGTCACTTGGCTTGTCCTTGCCGCGCTGAGTGGGCTTGAGCTTTCGAGCCGCCGCGTGGATGGGTTTGTGGTTGCGACAGTTGCCGCTCTTGCCGGCAGCTATTGCGTGTGCTGGGTTTCCATGGCAGTGGGGAGGACCAAGTTGGTCCTCCCCACTGCCATTATGCCTTCAGACACTCGGGCAAGACGCTCGCAACTGCATCCATCGCCTGCGGCTTTAGGTACTGCTCGTTGAGCCGTGCCTTTCTGTAGACGTAGCGAGTGTCTGCAGAGTACTTGATCAATACGTCGGTGAAGAACCGCTCCCAGCTCAGGTAGTCGCGGCTTTCGATATAGCTCGAAGGGTCCTTGAGGATTTTTGGAATGTCGTTGTTGGGGATGAGGCCAGATCGCAAAAGCGTCCACTCAAATGATTCAGGGAGGAACAAGCGAACGTTCTTGTAAACGCGCTGTCCGAGCACCTTTTCGATGTAGGGACCAAACGCTGCGCCGTCTCCTATGGCAAGGATGTTTTGCTCGGGACATTCGTGAATCGTTCGTTTTAGGTTCGCTACGCCGGTGGCGGTATAGCAGGGGATTCCCAGTCGGTTGCAAAGGGTGCTATAGAATTGATAGCCAGACTTGCTATCCTCGACAATTACGGCGTCAGGATTGTCGAACCCTACGTTAAGGTCCTGATACAGCATGCTTGCCGTGTGGTCATATAGCGGTTTAGTCACCGAGTAGAAGCGTCTGTCGCTCTTGCGGCCATTAATTGTCTTGCTTGTGGTGTTGACTAGCTTTAGGATCTCGTCGACGCTGTAGGGGGGTTCGTTGGCGTCGCGACGAGATATCAGAACAAAATAGTTGGACGATCCGTTGATGGCTTTGGCGAAGTCCTTTGAGTAGATAAACTCGTTGCCCTCATCTAGAAAGACGATCGAATCTTCGATGATCGACAGCTCGCGCTCCCAGCGTCTGCCGGAAAGCGTTTCGCATGGCGCGTCGCAGCTGAGTGTAACGCCGCTTTCCGGTCCTCGGTCGTTGTAGTCGCGAATCATCGAGATGAGCGTCGTTTTGCCCGTGCCGCTGTTACCGCGAATGAAGGAAATGTTGCGTTTAAAGGTGAGTGTGTATTTGACCTTTGCACGCTCTACGACAACGGTATGCGTTCCCTTCATTACTCATCAACATCCAAAAAGTCATTCGTGGCGCCGACAAACTCCTGCATGTTTCTGACGATGCGGTCATCGTTTTCAATGCGGATTTCAAAGTTCTTCCAGGGGAACTTCATGATGTGGTAAAGGGTCACCAGCACATCCTGCTCTTTGCCAATTTTGAGCAGCCAGCGAGCGCAGTTATCTCCGCAAGTGGATGCATTGAACACCATGTTTGGGAGATTGCGCACCAGCAGCAGCGTCTTAACGCCGCCGGACAGTTCGAGTGGGGTGATTGAGCCCAGCTGCTTGCTTACGATGTTGTGGGGACCGATGAGCTCTGATCCGTCCACGCTTTTAATAATCTGTGCGGCCATAGGGTCTTCGAACCATGAGTCCAAGTATGAGTTCCTAAAATAGGTTTCGGTATCGTAGATGGAACCGGGGTAATCCCCCAGGTGAATGCTCAGCATGTGCGTCTCCAGACGTTGTGTGACTGCAATGATTATATGCCAGTAATAAAGTGCCGCCAGTAGCGAGGTTGCTGCTGGCGGCACTGGCATTATTAGCGTATGAATCGCGTTGATGGATTTGCTCGCGAGGCTACTTTTCGAGACGCTCTTTCAGCAGCTCCAACGCGTGGGCGTAGCCTTGGAGGCCTTCGCCGGTGATGGTGGCGAAGCAGGCCAGGCGGGCGTAGCTTACCTGGCGGAAGTCCTCGCGCGTCTCTACGGCGCTGATGTGCACCTCAACGGCAGGGATGGCGACGGCCTTGAGGGCGTCGAGGATCGCCACGCTCGTGTGCGTGTAAGCCGCCGGGTTGATGACGATGCCGTCGACCTTGCCGTAGGCCTCCTGGATCTTGTCGACGATGCTGCCCTCGTGGTTAGACTGGAAGACCTCGACCTCGTCGAAGCCCTGTGCAGCACCCGCTTCCTGGCAGATCTGCACTAAGCGGTCGTAGTTGTCGCTGCCATAGATGCCCGGCTCGCGAATGCCGAGCATGTTGAGGTTGGGGCCGTTGATGACGAGTGCCTTCATGGTTGCTTCCTTTGCAGTTGGTTGGCGTGGCTGGTCTTGCGATCTTCGGCGTTTGCCCAGATAAAACCTGCCAAAATAAACCTGTCCCTTTTTGGCAGGTTAGAGGGTCTCGACGATGGCGGCCGCGGTTTTGGCGGCGCAGTCGCGTGAGTCGATGATGTAGTCGGCCCAGGCGCGGTAGCGCGGCATGCGCTGCTCGGCGAGCTTATCGATGCCATCGCGGGCGGTGATGGGGCGACCCTTGTGGGCGAGTTCGTCGAGCTTGCGGTTGAGCATCACAATCTGGCTGTTCTGGTGCAGCAGCGGGTGGTTCTCGTCTCGCGTGACGACGCCGCCGCCGGTGGAAAGTACCAGGCCGCTGCGCTTGGAGATGTCGGCCAGGGCCGCCGTCTCCTGCTCGCGGAAGGCCGCCTCGCCGCGCTCGACGATAAAGTCGGCGCAAGGCATGCCCAGACGCTCCTCGAGGGCGCGGTCCAAGTCGATGTGCTCGCGGCCGGTGAGCAGGGCGATCTGCTCACCCACGCGGGTTTTGCCCGAGCCCGGCATGCCGATCAGGGCGATGTTCTGCTCGCGGCGTGACAAGCGTTCCGTCACGTCCAGGATGCGCTCGCGCGGGGTGACCTTGCCGGTATAGCGCTCGACGGCCTGTGCCGCTTGGGCCACGAGCATCAGCAAGCCGCCGATGCAGGGGATGCCGCGGCGCTCGGCCTCGAGCATGAGTCCCGTGCGAGCGGGGTTGTAGACAATGTCGATAACGCCTTCGAGCGCATCGAGTCCTTCGAGCGTGCAGGGGGCGTCGGGGCAGTGGGGGTACATTCCGGCAGGCGTGCAGTTGACGAGCAGCGCGGCTTCGGACTGCTGCGCGATGTTGGCGTAGTTGACCTCGCTCGTGCGGCCCACCGGCACGACGGTGGCGCCCAGATCGCCGAGCACCATACTTGCCGTGGTGCCGGCACCGCCGGTGGCTCCGAGCACGAGGACCTTCTTGCCGGCGACCTCTACGCCCAGCTCCTCGACCAGGCACTGAAAGCCGAAGTAGTCGGTGTTGTCGCCGCGCAAGCGGCCGTCAGACAGGCGTGTGATGGTGTTGACGTTTCCCATGCGCTCGGCGAGTGGGCTCAGCTCGTCCAGGTAGTCCATGACGGCGCGCTTGTAGGGGATGGTCACGTTGGTGCCCTCCCATTCGTCGCCTGTCATAAAGGCCTCAAGATCCTCGGGCTCGCGCTCAAATCGTACGTACTCGAGCCCCGCGAGTTCTTTGTAGATGGTCGGGGTGTAGCTGTGGCCCAGCACGCGGCCTAGCACGCCGTAGGGGCGGGTTGCGGCGGTATCGGTCATCTAGAGCACCTCCGTGTAGCTGCCAAAGTAGGTAAAGCTCTCGCACACGTCGTCGATGGAATCGAGCAGGTCGTCGAGAGCCTTGCTGCCAAAGGGGCAGTCCAGGTCAAAGTAGAACATAAACTCAAAGTCGCGACCGGGGATGGGGCGGCTCTCGAGCTTGATGAGGTTGATATTGAGCGCGTAGAAGCGCTCGAGCACGCGATAGAGCGCGCCCGGCTCGTTGGCCGTGGTAATCATGAGTGAGGTGCGGTTGGCGCCGGGGTAGACGCGCGGCTCGCGGCTGATGACGACGAAGCGCGTGTAGTTGTTGTCCGAGTCCTGAATGTTGGGCTCCAGCACCTCCAGGCCGTAGAGTGCGGCGCAGCTGCGCGAGGCGATGGCGGCAACGTCGGTACGCTTGGAGCTGGCGACCATCTCGGCCGACATAGCCGTGTTGGGGTACTTGGTGGCGTGCAGACCGTGGGCCTCGATAAAGCCGGCGCACTGCGCGATGGCCTGACCGTGGCTGTAGACCTCGCGTATGTCCGCGGGCTTGGTGCCGGGCTTGACGAGCAAGTTGTGGTCGATCTTGAGGCGCAGCGAGCGCACGATGTGGAAGTCGAACTGGGCGAGCAGGTCGTAGACAGCGTTGACCGAGCCGGCGGTGGAGTTCTCGATGGGCAGCACGCCAAACTCGCAGAAGCCGTCGCGTACGGCGCGCATAACGCCTTCGAAGGTCTCGAAAAACGCGATGTCGGGCACGTCGAAGAGTTTGCACGCGGCGATTTGACTGTAAGCGCCCTCAACGCCCTGGCAGGCAACGGTGGCCGTTTGAGGGAAGGCCGTGTCGGAGGCTGCAGCCGTGGCGTGGGCCTTTTGCGAGACGGTGATGCCCTTGAGCTCGTTGATGTATCGCTGCTGCTCGGCCTTGCTCATGCTCATGAGGAGACGGAACAGGGTGATGGTCTGCGCCTCGTAGCGCTCGGGCGCGCGGCTGGCGAGGTTGTTGAGTTTGGAGCGCTCGCGGGCGGGGTCGAAGACGGCCTTGCCCATCTCGATTTTAGACTTGGCGACCTCGGTGGCAATGTCCATGCGCTCGACAAAACTGTTGAGGAGCGTGGTGTCGATGCCATCGATGGCCTGGCGGATGTCAGCAAGGTCCATGGAGGTCCCTTTCGCGTAACGGCTGAGTTGACAGGCAACCCAGGTGAGTCGGGTTAGAGCTGGGCGGCGTCCTCGAGGAGGGCATCCCAGATGGCGAGGGCGGCGGCTGCTTCGGCTACGGGGACAGCTCGGGGGACGATGCAGGGATCGTGGCGGCCGTGGACCGAGAGCTCGGCATTTTCCATAGCGTCCATGTCCACCGTCTGCTGCTCGCGGCCAATCGAGGGCGTCGGCTTTACGGCCATGCGCCACATGACGGGCGCGCCGGTCGAAATACCGCCCAGGATGCCGCCGGCGTTGTTGGACTCGACCTCGATCTCGCCGGTCTCGGCATCGATGCGATACGGATCATTGTTCTCGCTGCCGCGCATGGCGGCCACGGCAAAGCCCATGCCAAACTCCACGCCCTTTACGGCGGGAATGCCAAACGCGATTTGCGCGATGCGGTTCTCGATGCCGTCGAACATGGGGTCGCCGATGCCCGCGGGAAGCCCATAAATGCCGCACTCCACGATGCCGCCGATGCTGTCGAGTTCGTCGCGTGCGGCTAGGATCTCCTCGCGCATGCGGCCGGCTGCGGCGGCGTCAATGCAAGGAAGATCGTTCGTTAGGATCGCTTTGCGGTCGGCCTCGCGATAGACCATATCGTCCATCGGCAGGTCGGAGATGCCGCCGATCTGCGCGACGTGCGCCATTACTTTAATGCCGCGGGCCTCGAGTGCCTGCAGCGCAATGCCGCCGGCGATGCACAGGGGTGCCGTTAGGCGGCCGGAGAAGTGCCCGCCACCGGCGACATCGTGCATGTTGTGATACTTCACGCGCGCAGGGAAGTCCGCATGTCCGGGGCGGGGCTTGCGGCGCAGCTCGGAGTAATCCTTGGAGCGCGTGTTGGTGTTCTCGATAATCGCGGCGATGGGCGCGCCGGTGGTATGTCCATCGACCACACCGGCGATGATGTGGGCGTCGTCGGCCTCGCGGCGTTTGGTCGCGGTCTCGTCGCGACCGGGGGCGCGACGGTCAAGGAAGGCCTGCAGCTGCTCCTGGTCCACGGCGATGCCCGCCGGGATGCCATCGAGTGAGCAGCCGATGGCGGGGGAGTGCGACTGGCCGAAGATGCTTAAGTGCAAGACGTTGCCAAAGGTCGAGGACATGCTATTCCTCCTCGAGTGTGACCTTGCCGCCCAGCAGGCGGTAGTGGTCGAAGAAATCGGGATAGGACTTGTTGACGGCCTCGGCGCCGTGGATTACGACCTCGCCGGTGGCGCGGCTCGCGGCGATAGCGGCCATCATGGCGATGCGATGGTCGTTGTGCGAATCGACCTCGCCGCCGGTGAAGGCATCGACACCCTTGATGATGAGGTCATCGCCGGCAATGCGCACCTGCGCGCCCAGCGCGGTGAGCTCGCAGGTGGTGGTGACCAGACGGTCGGATTCCTTGATGCGTAGACGGGCGCAATCGCGGATAAAGGTGCGGCCCTGTGCCAGCGAGGCCACGGCCGAGATGACGGGCACCAGGTCCGGAATGT
>CATWID010000050.1 GCA_958350755.1 uncultured Collinsella sp. | reverse complement strand
CACTATGAAGATGCTGCTGGGGCTTGTACACCCCACCGGCGGCAGCGTGGAACTGCTGGGGCATACCCTGAACAAAGCAAATGATTGCGCACATGTTGATGTCATGCGCCTTCAAACCGCGAAGCAGCGCATCAACATGGTCTTTATCGCAGTCGGCAAGTTCCTTCTTACCTTTGTCCTTAGTGGCGATACTTGCAGCAGAATGGATATGCAGATCGATTCTGGTTGGCTTCGTGACTATGCGTTCCAATTGCACCTCTTATGCTGTCCAGGCGAATTGCATATCGCCCAACGTTGATATCAGATGGCCCCATTGCCCCTCTTGGTCGATGGGCCGGTTATATGAACCTCTCAAGCAAAACTCCTTCGTCCCTATGTTAATCCCATCCCTCGATGCGGATAAGATACTAATCGGCCTTTAGCCTCATTGTTGACAAGCTCGTTGACACCGGCTTCCGCCTTTGATGTCAACTTCATTCGACGGCTCCCTCAATGGTCTCCAAGCAAGTGCGAATGCCACCCATGCGGTTCCATGCGTCCCAGAATCTCACAGTACCTAAAAGTGCAAGTTAGCGCCGGTCCGGAAGAAAGGTTTTGGGGTGATCATATTTTGAAGAAAGGTACGCTGCTTCATTCACAGCGCGAAAACGCATATGGCTAGTACGTCAGATGTTGCATGCGCGAAAAGGGCAACGCTCCCTATCCGGAAGTGTTGCCCTCAAAGCTTCAACAGAGTTCTTGTATTGCAGCTAAGTGCGTTGCGCCGCCTCAGCAGCGATATGCGGCGGCTAGAAGCGTTGTTCCAAGCAAGAAAAACGTAAAGGAGGCTGCGATCCAGTTGCTGTCGCCGGTCTTGGGGAGTGTCACAGTGGCAGCCTTGGGCTTGGGGACTTTGGCGACCGTGGTCTTGGTTACTGTCGTTGTTGTCTTGGTTGTTGTGGCCGCGGGTTTCAGCGCGGGATTTGCCGTGGACCCTGCGGTGGGCTGTCCGGCAGCGGGGCCTGCATCGGCGGGAGACTTGTCCGCGCTATCGCCAGGCACATCGACCCCGTCCGTCTCCCCCGCCGGAGGTGTGGCACCCTCGGGCTCAACCACCACACGCGGTGCCACCGCACCGGAGGCGTCCACCACGCCGCTAGCACCAAAGGCCCCACCCGCAGGCGTCACAAACCGTGCGGATGCAAACGACCCGCCCGTGCACGCAACGCCGCCATCGGCACCGGCCGCATCAAGCCAGGAGGCGTCGACGGAAAGCCGGCAGTCGGCCGCGCCATCGCCAAGCCCCGCGTCCTGCAGATACACGCCGTAGGCGCGCACGCCCGCTCCGGACCCGGCGCCCGCGGCAACGATGCGCCCGCCGCCGCGCACGGTCATGTCGCCCGCGATCACGCCGGCGACCGCCTCGTCCGTAATATCGGCCCCGTCCGCCCGGGCATCGACGGTGCAGCCGTCCACCACGAGCGCCTGCGAGACGTGGATCCCGCACTGCGAGCCCGTCGCCGTCAGGGTCCCGGTACCGCGAAGCGTCAGGTTGCCCCACACCTCCATGCCGCACAGCGTGATGTCCGCATCGGGCGCATGCGACTCCGTCACGGAGTTTTGCCCGGTAAGCGTCAGCACCAGGTCGCCTTCGGCGCCGATGGCCTCGCCCGCGTAGCCGTTAAGCTCTAGGTGGTCGGCATCGGTCCAGGTCCAGCCGGGTCCCGACACGCCCGGCTCGTAGTACGTCGCGCCTGCGATGATGAGGCTCTCCGCGCCCGCGGCATAAGAAGGCCCGCCCAGCAAAACGCATAGGCAGGCCATGGCAACAATCGCAATGTAATGACGGCTGGTGTAGGACTCGGCAGCAAACATACCCGCTCCGATCTTCGCAGGAGCCAATAGAATGTGCACCAGAAAATGCCCTGGTAGCAGCAGTTGTCAGTTTAGCGAGATCAAGGCACAAACAAAGAAAATGTCCCTGAACAGTGCCAGGAATTAGGTGTAAATCGTTTTGCCAATCGGTGAAAGGAGGGGCCGAGCCCGGCATGGGGTCGCAGGCTACCAAGGGTACAGCGCCAACCAACGACGCATTAGCTCTGACGCTCCTTAAAGATTCGCAAAGCTTTCTCTAGCTCGGGAATATCATCAACGATTACTTTCCAAGCAAGGGATCGATCAACCTCTCGATAACCGTGCGCTACGAAATTGCAAAAACCCCTAATATCATTCCAGGGATACTCCGGAAAAGCTGATTGGACCTCATCAGAAAGATGGAGAGCATCCTCAGCGATTCTGTAAACAGGGCTCATGATTGCGTCGTAGGCAAGTTCGCCTTCCTCGCTCCTATCGCAAACAAAGGAACTCTCCGTAGAGCCAAAATGGTCGATACGTTTAGTCAGCGTCTCGCAATCAGACAGAATGACATCGATGAGCTCGGCGTCTCGCTTACGCCGCTTCATAAAGACGCACCTCATCCTGTTCAATGTTTTTGCGGAAAGCCGGACGCATGTGCTCGGGCGGATTAGTCACAATCTCAACCTCTCGCCCGAGCTCCTCTTCAAGTTCAAGGGAGAGTTCGTACAGTGTGCCGAATGTCATTGTTTCGCCGCAGACTAGACGTAAATCGATATCGCTATCTGGCGTCTGCTCGCCGCGGGCAAAAGAGCCAAAAAGATACGCCTCGCGGACATCGTAGCGAGACAGTACGCGAGAAACAGCGGCAGATATGTCGACGAGTGTAATCATGACTCAATTTTACTTACCGATTGTATGGAAGGCAATCGTTATGCATTTGCTACATGGGCAGACGGCTGGCGGAAATTGAAATACTTTAAAATAGCTCAAATGAGATAAGTACAAGTAAAGAAGCTGAACGGCGGTGCAACGGCTAGTATCGATACGCCGCAGTCCTCTCTAGACAGATAAGTTAACGAAAAACCGGCTCTCGCTCAGCACGGTCAGGTATGCCCTCTCCCCTAGTCCCGCTTAAACAGGTCCTGGCGTATACCTTGTCCGTCACGTTCGCGAGCTCGTCGCTCTAGCGGTTAGCGACAATCACGTCGCAGCCGGTCTTGAAGGCATCAAGGTCGTGCGTGAGTGCTAACCGGTAAGCTCCAGATGGTCGGCATCGGTCCAGGCCCATCTGGAGCCCGACGCACCCGGCTCGTAGTACGTGGCGCCAGCAATGAACAGGCTGTTCACGCCCGCTGCATAAGAAGGCCCGCCCAGCAAAACGCATAGGCAGGCCATGATAGTAAGCAGAATGTAGTGTCGGCTAGTGTGGAACGCGGTGGCAAACATAACCGCTCCGATCTTCGCAAGAGCCAATGGGAGCTGCATCTAGAAAATGCCTGGTGGCAGCAGTTATTAGTGTAGCGAGATCACACAATGGAGGAAGAAGAAAACCAGCGATCGAATCCCGATATTAGGTGCAAATCGTTTTGCCAGTCGGTGAAAGGAAGTTGGTGCCTGGTCGCGTTGAGATGTCTGTGGGCTCAGATACGGAAAGCAAGTGAATGAAGGTGCGGTCCGTCAATCCTTGGAGCATTCCTTAAGAAGCTCATTGGTTAGAACGCCAAATATAGCTCTTTCCATCTTTCGATTTAAAGTTCTAACGTTGTCGAATTTAGAGGCATTTGCGAGAAACCAGTCCCGCACACCGCGTTGCTCAATATGACTTTTCTCTTCATCATCAAGATGCTGCAGCAAGTAATCAAAATGTCGATTAATGAGTTTCTGAAGCTCTTCAGGTGCGAGCTGTTCAAATTTAATACAAGCGCTAATACGAGAAAACATGGCCGGACCAAGCGCCTTCTTGATCTCTTCTTCCG
This sequence comes from uncultured Collinsella sp., assembly GCA_958350755.1. Classification (GTDB taxonomy): domain Bacteria; phylum Actinomycetota; class Coriobacteriia; order Coriobacteriales; family Coriobacteriaceae; genus Collinsella. The sequence continues at coordinate 9,866 of CATWID010000050.1, read as the reverse complement.
ATTCGAAATTCGTTGTCAAGATAAAGACTGCATTACCCATTTCGACACGGTAATAACTATCGACAAGAACTCCCTCATCGAATAGCTCATAGAAAGCATTGTAGAGACCATGGTTAACCTTATCGAACTCGTCAAGGAGCACAACGTTTGATTCTCTTGCAAGCAAGTCTCGCGCAAAGCTGCCCTTCGAATGCTCGCCGCCAAATAGATAGTCGAATGCTTCTTGGTTTTGAAACATTGAGAATTGAATCCTCGTGAGACCCCCACCCAAAGCTTCGCTAAGCTGTTTAGCTGTTTCGGTTTTTCCCACACCTGACGGACCATAGAATAGAAGAACAGCAGGCTTCTCTTTTCCCATTTTTGAAATACGATACAAGCTTAAATCGATTTCATTCTTACAGGCTTTTTGACCAAGGATTGTGGCTGCAAGACGCCTGTGAACATCAAGAAGGATATTCTTGTTTACTTCTTTATACTCCGTTGACGAATGAACGAGACAATCAGGAAAGGCAGTTTGGAGCGAGCGCAGAACCTGACGTGGCGGATTTTGAATATACATTGTTTCGAAATTGCATCCTTGCAAAGCAATGGCAGCAAAGTTGTAGATAACATGAGCGGATACAGAGCCAAAATCAGCTGACCTCACAACGACATTATCTACAGCATCGTAAAAATGGGATGTCTCACTTGTTGCGGAGTTTAAAGTGGTGCGCATTTTTGTATTGTAAGCACTGATTAGCTCAAGGTATGTAATCGTAGATTCAAACTCGTTAATGCGTTCTGAAACGTAGTCCTCGAAATCCTGGTTGGATCCCCAAAATACATGAACAGAGCTAGCCATTGCTTCTAACACCTGCCAAAATAACATCGTACATATCTAGGGTAGTGTCAGAGTTTGTCTTGGCATCAACAACTACTGTATGGCTATCATCAATTGGATAGTCAGGATTCTTTCCTTCTCCTGACACCCCTGTAAGCTCTAACTCATTTTCGATATCAAGATCAAACAGGCTCGACTGACCAACTTTTACGGCGTAAAAATGAAGATCCATTTTAGTAAGGTCGTTCAGTTTGTAATTATTCTTTAATGCAGTGCCATTAAAGCGAAGAAGCCTCATGTCGCTTGTTTTATTTTTATTAATAGCGAGGAACTCGTAATATCCTTTCGCTTTCTTTATCGCTTCGTCAATTCGGTCCAGTGAAATTGCAAAATCACCAGCAGGAATTGAACTGCCGCCACGAAGCATGCTCAAGTAGGGAGTCAAAAGCATAAAGCTCGACATGGAGTTGCTAATCGGCTTGATTTCATACCCATCAAACACTTCTATAGAGGAATCTCCTTCAGTGTTAACTATGGAGATAAAGTCAGTAAGCAGAGTGTTGGTAATGATGTTCTTTACCACTTCACCAGATTCTAAACTTGAGGAAAACGAAGCATCAGCTTCCACTGACGCTCTGGCACCAATTAAACCTTTAAATACGGCTCCTATGCCAATCATGCTTTCAGTTTTTACGGAACCGTTGTCATTGTTGCTTTCAGAAGAGAACAACTCACTAGTCTTCTTAAGCTCGCCATCGTGAACGATTTGGATAAAGTCGGTTGCAGAACCTTCATCGAAATAAACAACTTTGCTTAGTTTAGATGTAGTACACACTAAGTTACCTCCAATGCCGGGGTGATTTTATGTAGGTTAAACCTTGGTTAGGACAAATACCTACTATGACAACTGGGTTTCCTAAATTGGGTTTCACTAGCTCACGGCTACCGTCATTCTTCAGACTAAGGTTCCGTAATCGCAATGACCTTCCACTCCCCACAGCGCTTTTCCATATGGATTTGATAAACATTCGTCAAAAGCTGCGGTGTGTTAGTTATCCATGCGTTTGGAACATTTGGGAATAGTTTAACTTGAGCGTTATTCGGGCCGCCCTCGTGAGCAATATGCGAAGACGCCCCAATATCTGGAATCGAACGAATGAGCCCTGCCGCATGCTTAAAACCATCGCGATACAGCCAGGAGCCTTGCCAAACAACATCATCGAGCTTCTCCACATCAAGCGGATCTTCCATTAGCAGCCCAACAAAAACCTTAGCAATAAGAAATGCAGCCGCATCATCGTCAGAAAGTTTTTCGGCAATACAGACAAGCTCATCCACGTCGGCATCGTGCCCAGCAATATTCGACCAGTAGGGAGATCCAGAAACTTCTTTAGCCTCGCCACGGGAGGTATCGAGGTTCAATACAGCGGCCTTGCTACCGTCAATTCTTGCAAGCGTAGGCACTTCTGCCGAAATGCATAAATCTCTGAACTTGAAAATAATTTGCTCACGTGAAAATACAAATGGTGCAAGAGCGTGCATTCTTACATTGTTGGGAATCGCCTGCAGCCGCATTGCCCTATCGTAATCTGCATGCAGTAAGCTACCGTAAACGATATCTTCGATGTTGCTAAAATGCCCCTGTACATCGTTTCCGTCTTGAAGCAGGAGTTCTATATCTCTTCCGAGTGGCTGCTTGAGCCTTTCGCGCAAATCTCCGATAGCCTTTGTATTGAAGCGCAAGTCGGTTTCGGCGATATCAAAAAGCTTCTTTAGCTGCACGCGCTCGCCATTAGAAAAGTACTTCCGCTGAAGCATCATGCGGACACTAATTGCGGTCCAGACCATCTCGACATCTTCTATCTTAGAACCGCGAAGACCAAGTGGATCTGAAATAGAACTGCATTCAATCTTTGTCGGCAAGGGGATGCATGCAGTAATGGCATCGTATTCCTGCACCGTGAACATAAATAGAGACAATAACGATGCATTATCTATTTTTGACGCTTTATTCATGCGCGCCCCCTCAGGTGGCAATTGCAAAGTAGAGACCAATAAATTACGTATATCTACCAACACATATTAAAAGGTTGATGAGGCTTGTTTAATCAAAAGAGGGTATATCGGCGAAAGCCGATATACCCTCTTTTCGAAAAATGGATTAATACGCAAGGTTAGAGTCGCTGCTGGGAATCCTCTCCCCTAGTCCCGTATAAACAGCTCCCTCGTGTACACCTTGTCCGCCACTTCCGCGAGCTCGTCGCTCCAGCGGTTGTGACGATAACGTCGCAGCCGGCCTTGAAGGCCTCCGGGTCGTTGGTCACCTCGGACCCGAAGAACTCCGGCGCGTCCAGCGTTGGCTCGTAGACCACCACGGGCACGCCCTTGGCCTTCACGCGCTTCATGACGCCCTGGATGGAGCTCGCACGGAAGTTGTCGGAGTTGGACCTCATCGTCAGGCGGTAGACGCCCACGACCGGCTTCTCCTTACCCTCGTACGCGCGGTCCCACACCATCTGCAGCACCTCGCCGGCGACGAAGTCCTTGCGGGTGCGGTTGGCCTCCACGATGGCCTCGATCAGGTTCTGCGGCACGTCCCTGTAGCTGGCCGGCAGCTGCTTGGTGTCCTTGGGCAGGCAGCTGCCGTCGTAGCCGAAGCTGGGAGAGGCGAAGGTGCGTCCGAATCAACAGCTCGGTTGTAAAACGCAACAGTTAATTAGGCCCAAGTTGAAACGAAATTTGCTGCATCGGAATAGACCGGGTCATCGAGATCAGGATATTTTTCGAAGATAAGATTTACCCAGTCTGGTCCATGTGAGCTAACGTCAGGGATGAAATTCTCAAGTTCACCTACGGGAACGGGATATATATTTCTGTCAGTGAGATATTTCTCGATAATGTCGTAACTATGTCGTGAATCTCCCTTAAAAGCGACCTTTCCATAATTTTTAACCGGACTCCAAGCAGAATCTGTTGCCAAGATTGCCATTATTTTGCCGCGAAGTTTAGAAGTGACAACCTGCGATTTGCATTCATCGAACAATGCATTGATTTCCGCTCTAGCTGAAACACAGGTAACGTCTCTGCAATCTGCCTTTAAAGTCTCATCAAGATTGCTCCATTCATTCTTAATATCATCCCAGGCTCCACCACATTCAGGTAAAAGGGCTTTCAACAAGCCTGGATCATTTAGTATGTCGGCGTCAGGAATTATTGTCGGTTCAATCGAAAGCCGTCTTAGGAGCTTTAGATAGTCCTTAAAACGGGACTTCCCTCCCACGGGCAATAGGAGAGTAGAAGCAGTTGCTCCATGACGGTCAGAAGCCTTATCCAGCATGGCCTCATAAAATTTGCAATCACTATCACTTTCGCATAGCACGGTTTTCGTGTGAAACAATGAATCCACGACGTCGCTGTACTTGAGAAACGTTGTTGTATTCAGGATGTTAAGATCGTCAGGTATTATTTGGGCAAACTTATTTGATTTTCCGTGTCTTTCAACTCTGATAATTTTCAAACGATTTGAGCTAGTTTGAAGCAAGCCGTTCAGCAATTCTTTGCTATGAGTTGTAATGAACAGCTGTTTATCAGTTGAGTTTCCAAGAGTTCTTCCCATTTGAAAGGCTTGAGGAGGATGGAGAAAAGATTCTGGCTCGTCAATAAATAGAGTTGAATACTGTCCATAATATAGATATAAGAGGATTCCCAAATAGCTCTTAATGCCATCACCTTGCAGATGGGCTTTTGGATATCGATCCAAATACCTGTTCAATTGTTCGTAAATTTCAAACGAGCTTTCAGCCTCAAAAGAATGAATGTCGTCACCCAAGCACAACGGTATGCTCGCACCGTTTGCATAATGGGGCATAACGTCGGTTTCAAAGGCCTCTCTAAAGGCATTGGACACTTTGGTTCTAAAGTCATCATCGCGAGTAAGAACATGAATCAGATTTTCAGCTGGTGCAGCTCGTTCAATCTGGGCTGCAGGATTGCAAACAGCCAAACGGTCCTCAGTATTGAGAAACGCGAAATAGGCTTCTCGAAACCCATCAGGCAGCGAATCCTTTGGCGATAGATGGCTCGGATATTCCTTGTAATCAAAACCATAAATTTGAAAATGAAGACCATGAAATAAAGGTTGCCCCGAATTGCGAACAGCATACTGCTTCATAAACAAATCAACATCATCGAAATCGGGTTTTTCTATCAGCTCACTATTTACCAAAATGCCATTGGCGTTACCAGAAGCCAATGCGTAGATATCTCGAATAGCTTGACTTTTGCCAACATTATTTGGGCCAACAAAAACAAGAATTGAATCAGGGCTTAAAGAGATTGAATCTCCTGTATTTAATGTAATCTGGCTGACGTAAGGCATCTGCATAATTAACTCCAAGCTCTGCACGGTAATTGTCCATCAACAAATTATCTGATCGACTAATAGCCAGTCATAAATAATGAAACATAAATCGATGTTGGTTGAGTGCTAAAAAATATTAGATAGAAGGTCTCGATTATTAGATGTTATCAGTTGATCGCAAATAATCAGCCGAAGCTAATTATTTGCGTAATAACGTATTTGCTTCTTCTAAATACAAAAGGGAGGGTTGTATCGATGTGTCCGATACAATCCTCCCTTGAGACGGTGAAATGTCGTCAGCCGATGGAGTGCAGCCCGCCTCTCCCCTAGTCCCGCTTAAACAGATCCCTCGTGTACACCTTATCCGCCACGTCCGCGAGCTCGTCGCTCCAGCGGTTGGCGACGATCACGTCGCAGCCGGCCTTAAAGGCCTCCAGATCGTGCGTGACCTCGGAGCCGAAGAACTCCGGCGCGTCCAGCGTGGGCTCGTAGACCTCCACGGGCACGCCCTTGGCCTTCACGCGCTTCATGACGCCCTGGATGGAGCTCGCGCGGAAGTTGTCGGAGTTGGACTTCATCGTCAGGCGGTAGACGCCCACCACCGGCTTCGGCTTACCCTCGTAGACGCGGTCCCACACCATCTGCAGCACCTCGTTGGCCACGAAATCCTTGCAGGTGCGGTTGGCCTCGATCAGGTTCTGGGGCACGTCCTTGTAGTTCGCCAGCAGCTGCTTGTTGTCCTTGGGCAGGCAGTAGCCGAAGCTGGGGCAGTCCCAGTTTAGCCCGATACGCGGTAACGAATGGTTGTTCTACTTAGACCCACTCTTAATTCCCGAGAAATTGTTTTACGGCTGCTTCAATCAACGGAATGACAATTGACGCTAATGGGCCAACGTTCTTTGCGATAGCCGAAAGCTTTTCAATCTTTTCGAGAAAGTCCTTCTTATCATCCCTTTTTGAGGATTTATCTAGATCAGCGATTGCGCTCAGGGCGACATTCCTGTCTTCATCACTTAGTTCAAGTTTAAGCACCATCTGAATGGCATTAGTTGAATTCATAGTCGACGAGGAAGTAGATGAGGACGCTGAAGTTGAAGAGATGCTCGGATTATTTGAGACGTTATTGGTGAATACGGGGTTTACATTGATATTCATTGGAACCTCCTGGTCCAGAAACCATCCTTCGAAGTAATTCCACCCGTCGTCGGTAATTGAAACTAAATAAGGGATATTGCTTGACCATTTAACTCGCAATAGGCTATTGCGAGACAATTCACGATAATCTTCGACTCGATTTCTTACATATGAAGGCCCCTGATGAGCTTTAGCATTATCGTCGCAGCACAATATATTGAGAAGCTCGTCTGCGCCATCGCTTATACGCTTGAATCTTCTTCTGGCTTGGCGCGTTCGACTATAGTGCTCGCGTCCAGAAGGGCGCAATGCCTCAACATATGCCATTGTATTGGACATATCGGTTTGCATAGATATCATTCCGCTATCGCGAAGCGCCAAGAGATGCTTCGTGATTTCCAAGTCTGTCAGATCAAGCGGAAGTTGGTCTTGGCGCATCCAAACAATAGATAGCGCCATCTCCTGCTTTGCGTTTAATTCAAACATGCATCACTCGTTTCCCACTATTGGATTTGTTAGTTTACGGCAGGTTTCATTACTTGAGGATAAGACATTGTAAAGACAAATATCCGCGTCGAATCAAACCAGCTCACCAAGAAGCTCGATAGGTGGGTCGGATGGCACGTACTCACGATCAGTTATTTCTTGCCGGCCTAGACGCGATGACATTCTACTTGCATGCTTTGTTTAATCCACTTGAACAGTGACGTTTCCTTTAATTCAAACATGGCACATTGGCCTGTTTTGATCCGGCTCCAAAGCCAATCAAGCTCTTCTGCCGCATTTTGGCCTAGCTCGACTTCATTGTCGTCAAGATGCTTATCGGTCTCAACGCAAACATAATCTGACGCAATAGGAAAAGAGGTAATGAATGAACTAACGGGAGAGAACTCATGTGATGTATCAAAACTAGCAAGACGGCAGATGTCCGCGAGCGGAACGTTGACTCCGCCAAGTTGTCTCGCGTAGTCACCCATATCTGAAAGGTACAGACCGCCTGACGGTCTAGCCGAGTTGCTAAATGCATCAAGCATGCCAGTTATATGAATGGCAATTACTTTTTCTGAGAATAGTGCAGTGAATAAAACAGCAGTTGCCTCGTATAACGTTAACTTATCTAGCTCATCAAGAATGTCTTTGATGTTAGACAAATCAATATAGTGCAGGTTTGAGACATAATATGTTGCCTCCTTCAACTGAGGAAATGTTGACTTAATCGCATTCACCCAATTGCGGTAGAAATCCGTCTTGATGTAATGCTCAACAAAATCGCTTCCCAAACAATTATCAATAAAGTATTGTCCGAATTCGATTGTCATACAATCAGGGAATCTGTATTCGCATTCGGGATCGCTCAGTAATATGGGGAAAGGATCGACAGCAAGTCGAAAAATTGCACAGACCTTTACAGTAGTCGTGAAATAATCGGTGAAATCCTCTCGAATATGCTTCGCGCTTTCGGGAACCACCTCGTAAGGCTTGGTATAAAAGGATTCGTGGCCTTGTTTGTGAATATACTTGTTCGCCCTCTTATTGAGCTTGCTGATTAGCTCATCAATTTCGGGCATTTGTTCAAGAAGGTCTCGATATTCAATATCTTTTGAACGCAGCATTTTGGACAGTTCGCTAAATGAGGGGAACCTGTCGAGCGAGACCCATTTCTCATATTTAGCCTTGCGCTCAGATTCTTCTAGATTCGAAAACAACGTACCGACAAGGATGATCTCTCCAGCTTGTCTAACTGAATAAAAGGCAGCGTCGAAGTAACCTTGATGAATTAGATCTAGCGAGTTAGCCAAAAGCTGACAGGATTCAAGTAAAAACTGGTTGAAAGATGGCGTAGAGACTAAACCACTAACGGATTCCGCCAATTGTCCTACGCAGCCATAAAGACGACTGTAAGCGAGCTCATCCTCCCTTGCCACGTACCGCAGTGGATGATGTCTCCAGCTGAACATCTGACTATTTATGTATTCGTCCTTAAAGTTCACCTGAGTCAGCTTCCAAATCTAATTCCGGCACAGGGTTCTATTCTAATTGGTAACGTTTTCAAACTCGCAGCAATGAAAGCTGGCGGGTCTTGCGTTTCTTTAGAGCTTAAGAGTTTTTGATCAATGGACTAATAGCATTGAGATTAGATGCGGCATCGACCGTCTTAGGCACCCAATTATTAGCTCAGCGCCATATAGAGCCCGTTAGTTTTATTTGGTGCTGAATCGCACCTCGTATGTTTTGCTGACATAGAGTCTTGTATGAATCGGCAAGAGCATTTTCTTTCTCAAAGAGATCTTTCCGTTGATCGGGCTCATGTAACTTTTCAGAAGACTGTTCAAGCGTCCATTGATATTCCCTTGCATTCTGGAGCATCTTAGTAAATAGAATCTGATACTGATACATTGAAAACAAAAGGGATTGATAAGCTTCTATGAATTCGGCAATTGCCTCTCCACTCTTTCCCTTGAAGCAAAATCTCGCCTCCATGGCGAGCGATCTCATTTCATCAAGTTTTAAATGCAATTTGAGTTGAAGGTCGGCATCTAACACCTTATTAATTGAGGCTGAAATTGATTGCAGGTACGTGGTGTTAGTCAGCCATACAAATAGTAGGTCGATAGCCATTTGCGGTTCGTCATCATGTTCCAAGTTCTTCGCGTTTTTTGCGTAAACACTTATGAGTTTATCGACGGTTATCCATATATTTAAACGTCGATTGAATAGAGACTGTTTATTACTGAGACGAGCTTGGTAACAAGAAATGAGCAATGCGATGATTGCCACAATCGCTGAGATGTACTCAGGTAGATTCCTTAGGTCCATTGTCTCCTCCTCCCTTGACACGTACTGCAGTGGATGATGTCTCCAGTTAAACAGTTGTCCACTTACACCTTCATCCTTGAAGTTCATCTGGAACAGCTTTCGAGTCTAATTTCAGTATTGGCCCTATTCTTGTTGCCACGGTTACTAACAATCGGTAATGAAAGCCGGCGTATCTTGCCATAGACAAACGCGGGGATATCTTTGGGTTACGCGTGGTTGTCGACTCAAGAAAGTTCAATCGAGCTCTCTGCAACCTCAATACCGGGTGCGTATTTCTCTATCAACGCGTTCAGAATCACGCGGTTGCCAGGTGTCATTTTTGGAGAAGAAACGATCTTCATTGATGAAAAAGCTTCATCGGAGATAGCAAGATCGTAAAAGGGCGGGATTCCGGGGTCGCATTTATCGAGCACGACATCAGTTGCCCTGAGAATCTGATCTAACCGAACGTTTATTACGGAATCGATACCTATGGGAACAGCCGTCAAGATATAGCGCCATTCTTTCTGATACGACCATGCAGTTGTTTTGTGAACTCCAAGTGCATTTAAATCAGCTACGAGTCCGCCGTTTTCAAATACGTTAATTACCTTTGGAAACAAAAGAGACTCATCATTTGTGTATTCAACCTCATGAAGAATCTCACGATCACGAGCCGTTTCAAAAAAGTGGTAATTCTTATCCCAAAAGTCCTCGAGGGGCAGATGAAGGCCATCAAATGAACCACCAGGGGCG
>CATWID010000049.1 GCA_958350755.1 uncultured Collinsella sp. | reverse complement strand
TACCAGATGTCCTCGCCGTTGGAGAAGTAAGCGTCACCGCGGCTACCACGGGTGAGCAGCACGTTCTGGACGCCGGCCTCGTGAGCCAGCTTCATGGCAACGCGGACCTCGTCGTCGGTGTCGACCGGCACGCCGAAGATAGCCTTCATCTCGTGATGGTTCGGCTTAATGAGCAGCGGCTTCTTGTGAGCGAGCTCCTTGAGCTTGTCGGAGGACAGGTCCAGGACGACGTCGGCGCCACGGGCCTGAGCGTGCTCCATGACCTGAGCCAGGAAGTCGGGCGTAGCTTTGGGAGGCACGGAGCCGGAGACGATCAGGCACTCAAGGTCGCCCGCGGTGTCCAGGATGTTGTAGAGCTCCTCCTGATGCTGCGGCGTGATCGGAGCACCGGGGTTCAGGATGCCGTACTCGTGCTGGCCATCGTTGACGTAGGTGTTGATGCGCGTGATACCGTCGGTCCAGACCGGGCGGCAGAGGCAACCCAGGTTCATGACCTCCTCGACGATGAACTTGCCCGTGAAGCCGGCGAAGAAACCGAGCGCGACGGTGTCGACGCCCATCTTCTTAAAGGCGAAGGACACGTCGAGGCCCTTGCCGTTAGCCGTGTAGCTGGCCGAGCCGGTGCGGACGTTCTCGTCGGGCTCGAGCGGAGAGCTCGAAACCGTCATGTCGACAGCCGGGTTAGCGGTTAGCGTGTAGAACATTTACAGTACCCCCTGTATATGTGAGGGCCGCGTGGCCGGCCCATTCCAACCACGCGGTTACCTCTGATACCAAATTAGCGAGCTGCGGACTCGAGCAGTGCCTTGACCTCGGCAGCGGTGTTGCAGGCGAGCGCCTTCTCGGCGAGCTCGTCGCACTCGGCCTTGGTCCACTGGCTGATGGTCTTGCGGGCGCGCAGGATGGACGGAGCGCTCATCGAGAACTCCTCCAGGCCCCAGCTGATCAGCAGCGGCTCGAGCAACGGATCGGCAGCGGCCTCGCCGCACATACCGACCATGATGCCGGCCTTCACGCCGCTCTCGATGATGTTCTTGAGCGAGCGGAGCACGGCGGGATAGTAAACCTGGTACAGGTTGGAGATGGTGTCGTTGCCACGGTCGGCGCACATGGTGTAGCCGATCAGGTCGTTGGTGCCGATGGAGAAGAAGTCGGCGACCTCGGCCAGGCGGTCAGCGAGCAGCGAGGCGGCAGGCGTCTCGACCATGATGCCAACCTCGATGTTCTCGTTGAACTTGCGACCCTCTTCGGTCAGCTCGGCCTTGCACTGCTCGACGAGCTCCTTGACAGCCAAGACTTCCTCGACGCAGGTGACGAGCGGGATCATGATCTTGACGTCACCGAAGGCGCTGGCGCGCAGCAGGGCGCGGAGCTGGACCTTGTACTGGTCGGGGTTGGCCAGGCAGTAACGCACGGCGCGGAAGCCCATGAAGGGGTTCTCTTCCTTGACCATGTGCAGGTACGGAATCTCCTTGTCGCCACCCACATCGAGCGTGCGGATGATGACCGGAGCGCCCTTGAGCGCGCTGGCGACCTTACGGTAGGCGTTGAACTGCTCCTCCTCGGAAGGAAGCTCAGCAGAGTCCATGAACAGGAACTCGGAACGGAACAGGCCGATAGCCTCGGCGTCGTGATCGAGCGCGTTGGGCACGTCATCGGGGTTGCCGATGTTGCAGGCAATGATCTTCTTGATGCCGTCGGCAGTCACGGACGGCTTGCCGCGGAAGGCCTCGAGAGCCGCCTTCTCGGCAGCGAAAGCCTCGGCCTTGGCAGTGTAAGCGGCGAGCGTCTCCTCATCGGGATCGGCCTCGACGATACCCTTGCCACCGTCGACGACAACGGTCATGCCGTTGCGCAGTGCGGTGCAGCTGTTGGAAACCGAAAGGACAGCCGGGATCTCGAGGGCGCGCGCAATGATTGCGGAGTGCGACGTGCGGCCACCAGTCTCGGTGACGATACCGGCAACGTGCGCCTTATCGATCGTGGCGGTCATGGACGGCGTGAGGTCGTGCACGACAACGACGGTGTTCTCGGGCAGGACGGAGAGGTCGACGACCTCCTTACCCAGCAACTCGGCCAGAATGCCGGTACGGATGTCGGCGATGTCGGCCGCACGCAGACGGAACATCTCGTCGTCCATGGACAGGAACATGTTCTCGAACATGGTCGAGGTGTCCATGAGCGCCTGCTCGGCGCAGGTGCCACCGTCAATGGCGGCGTTGATGGCGTCGGTCATGCCCGGGTCCTGAGCCAGGACAATGTGTCCGCTCATGATCTCGGCCTCGGCCTCGCCCACCGTCTCCTTCATGTGGTCGGCCTGAGCCTGAGTCTTCTCGCAGAAGACCGAAAGAGCGGTCTGATAGCGTTCCTTCTCTGCTGCCGAATCAGCAACCTCGTGCGGCTCAAACGTCAAGTCGGGATCGACGGCGACCATAACGGTGCCGATACCGATGCCCTCGGAAGCGTTGACTCCCTGATACATTCCCATTCCTCTCTCCGTGTCATGTGATAAAGCGTTTTGCCATATCCATGACAAAAGAGCGCAGCTACCTTAAGACAGGTCACTGCGCCCCCAAATATGAACTTAGTTGTTCAACATGCGACCCGTTTGAGTTCTACTCGCCAAGACCGCTCTTGATGAGCTCGATGGCAGCAGCCAGAGCCTCGGCCTCGTCGGCGCCGTCGCACTTGACCTCGACCTCGGTGCCGCAGGGGATACCAGCAGCCATGAGGGCCATCGGGGACTTGCCGTTGACCTCCTTCTCGGGGGTGACGACCGTCACGTCACAGGCGTACTTGCCCATGGTGGAGGCGAACAGACCAGCCGGACGCATGTGCAGACCCTGAGGATTAACGAGGGTAGCCTTCTCAGAAACCATAATTGACTCCTTTTTTGTGTTTAACCCCTGTCATGCATGTGGCAGGAGTCAGATTCACGACGTTGTTTATATTAACTCACATCAAACGGTTTTTCATTGTGTTTCGCACGAATTGTTGGACAGATGTCGTTCGCTGTCCGCTCGCCTGCCGGGCGGGGCGGTTAAGTTTGCTGCTCTACAGTCCTGCGCAAGACGGAAAGCACATTAAGTGCTTTCCTTTGCGTGCGGAACTCGCGACAAACTTAACCGCCCCGCCCGGCAGGCGAGCTGCGGGAACATGCTTCCGTCCAAGAAATATCGTGCAAAAGGAATTCTGGCTGAATTATTGTTCGCGTGGGTGATTCAGTCGATGAGGGCTATTTATGCCCTGTCGGGGACTAAGGAGTGTCCCGGGGTGCCGGCAGGAAAGGAACGTCCCTGAGTGCCGGGTGGTATGAAAAAAGGCGAGGACCCGTAGGGAGTCCTCGCCTTTGTTACAGGGGGCGATGTTATTCGCGTACTGTGGGATTAGACCAGGCGGGCGTTGATCGTCTTGGCGATCTCGGCGGCGTCGGTGGAACCCTTGACGGTGCCACGGAAGTCCTCGTCCATGAGCGCCTCGGCGACCTTGGACAGGATCTTGAGGTGCGTGGTGCCAGCCTGTGCACCGGGGATGAGCAGGGCGATAGCCACGTTGACGGGAGCGCCGTCCATGGTGTCCCAACCGGTCACGCCGGACTCGTCCTTAACGACGATGACGGCAGCCTCGGTAATGGCGTCGGACTTGGCATGCGGAATGGCGAAGCCCTCCATCATGCCCGTGGTGCCCTCGGCCTCGCGGGCCAGGAAGGCGTTCATCACGGCGTCGGCGTCGCTGGCGATACCGGCCTTGACAGCCTGGTTGGAAACGAAGCTCAGAGCCTCGTCACGAGAAGCGAAGTCCTCGGCGACAAAGACATTCTCAACCTTCACGAAGTCGGCAGCCTCGGCCTTAGGGGCCTCAACGGCAGCGGCCTTGGAAGCCTCAACCGGCTTGGCTACAGGAGCGGCCTTCTGGTTCTTCTCGAAGTCATACTTCTTGAAGGCCACGAACAGGATGCCACCGACCACAGCGCCGATGAGGATCGCGAGGACCCACAGCGGACCGTTCTCGACAACGGGCAGGACCAGGAAGCCACCGTGGGGCGCCGGATCGTGGACGTTGAACATAATGGTCAGGATCGAGGCGATGGAGGAACCGAGCATCATGATGGGCATGACCGGCCAGATGTTCTTGGTCATGAACGGAATGGCGCCCTCGGTGATGTGGGTGCAACCAAGAATGAGGTTGACGATACCGGCGTCGTGATCCTCCTGGCTGAAGTACTTCTTGCCGACAACGACAGCGAAGGTGGTGATCAGCGGCGGAACGATGCAGGCGGCGGAGACGGCAGCCATGAAGTTGGTGCCGAAGTTGTAGGTGTCGGTGCCGACGCCGGCGGCCAGGGCCTCGGTGAGCATAGCGGTACCGGTGACGTAAGCAGCCTTGTTGACCGGGCCGCCCATGTCAACGGCGCACATGCAGCCGATGGCAAGGCCCAGGACAATGGCGCCAGAGGCGGACAGGCCCTTGAGGAAGTCCATCATGGCGGTGTTGATGGCAGCCATGGGGCCGGAGATGCCGAGCATGACCAGGCCGACGATGGCAGTCGAGAACAGCGGGTACAGGAAGATAGCCTTGAGGCCGTCCAGGTTCTTGGGCAGCTTGGAGAAGACCTTCTCGAGCAGCAGGATGACATAGCCAGCGAGGAAGCCGCCGACGATGCCGCCCAGGAAACCGAAGCCCACGCCGGCGCCGCCGGCGTCGATCATACCGGTCTCGGCGTTAACGGGCAGACCCTGGATGGCGATCATACCGGCAACAAAGCCGGGGACGAGTGCCGGGCGCTTGCCGATGGACTCGGCGATGTAGGCGGAAAGCACGGGAACCATGAGGTTCATGGCGATGCCGCCGATGATCTTGAGCATAGCGGCAAAGCTGTTGTAGTCAGACGCCGTCGAATCGAAGGACGTGATGCCCCACAGGAACGAAACGGCGGTCAGGACACCACCGGCGACGACGAAGACCAACATGTGGCTGACGCCGTTCATGAGGTGCTTGTAGATGATGTGGCCGATGGACTCCTTCTCCTCGACCTCATCCTCGACATCGGCAGCAGCCGCAACCGAGTCGTCACCCTTGGCGGCGAGCGCGCGGTCGATCAGCTTACCGGCTGCCTCAACGGACAGGGCCTTGGAAACACCAACGGAAACCATGCGCTTGCCGGCGAAACGCTCCGCCTGGACATCCTTATCGGCTGCGACGACGACGGCCTTGGCACCGGCGATCTCGCTCTTGGTGAGCTCGTTCTCGACACCGACCTGGCCATGGGTCTCAACCTTAATGGTCAGACCTCGCTCGGCAGCTGCCTTCTCCAGCGCCTCCTTCGCCATGAAGGTGTGCGCGATGCCGGTCGGGCAACCGGTGGCGGCGATGATGTCAAACTTAGCCATGTGTCCCTCCTTCTTGAGTACTGCGCCCGCAGGCGCTCCCCTACACGCGCATCCTTGCGCGCTTTTCCACAACTGAAAGATACCAACCTACCGTCCGCGTGAGAAGAGACAAGGCGCAATTCTCCGGTGAAAGGTTCTTTCATAACCGTAAACGGTAAGTGAAAGTTTACCATCAACACTTGAAACGGCAAGGTGTATCTTGTGATTGAAAATGCCCGTATACTATGGCATTGCAAATCAAGTTAGATTTTCATGCCAACCAGGAGCCATCCATGACCGATAGTAGCAAGAGCGCACTTTCCCTCATTAGTACCCACCAGGGATACAGCGAGTCCGAGCAGCGCATTGTCGACTATATATTGGAGCACCAGTCCGAGGCGCCGCGCCTGACGGCCGCCCAGCTCTCACGAGCCGCCGCCACGTCCGAGGCGACGGTTTCGCGCTTTTGCCGCAAGCTGGGCTTTGGCAGCTTCCGCAGCTTTCAGTTTTCGTTGGCGAGGGATTTGGAAAGCCAGCGCAACGAGGGCCTGACTGACGAGGTCTCGCTCGACAATATGGAGCAGAGCCTCAAGAACATCCTGGCTGCCAAGGTGAGCGAGCTTAATGCGACCATCGACGGGATCGACCACGATACGCTGGCGGCTGTTGTGCATGCCCTTAAGCATGCAGGGGTTATTGAGTTTGCGGCTGTGGGCAATACGAACGCGGTCGCGCTCGATGCGACGTTTAAGTTTTCGCAGCTGGGCCTGCGCTGCATGGCGAGCACCATAAGCGAGACCTCGATTGGTTTTGCGCTCACGTTACGTCCGGGTGACGTTATCGTACTGATTTCGAACTCGGGCAAGTCGCGCCGTTTGAATCGCATGGCAAAAGCGGCTCGCGACTGCGGCGCAACCGTAGTCGTCATCAGCAGCGACAGCAAATCCCCGCTCGCGCGCCTGGCAGACTACACTTTTAATACCGTCAACCACGAAGCGCTGCTGACGACGGGCGACTTTGCGTTCTCCAAGATCAGCGCCACGATGATCATCGAAGTTATCTACAACTTCCTGCTGCCCGAGATTGAAGACGCTCGCGAACATATCAGCTACTACGAGGAGCTCATCCAGCCGGACAAGGTCGTTGAGTAAAACGCGTAGTGGGACAAAAAATTTCAGTCTATTTTGTCCCACCAACACCGCTGATACGACCTAGCCTCGAACTTCTTCGAGCATCTGCTTTGCGTGGGCCAAGCTTGCCTCGGACTGATCGCCGCTCAACATGCGGGCAATCTCGGCGGTACGCGCTTCGCCGGTTACCTCGTCCAAATGCGTCTGGGGAACATCGCCCGGCTCCTTGCTGACAACATAATGCTTGTCGGCCATGACGGCGACTTGCGCCAAGTGGGTTACGACAATCACTTGATGCGTAGCGGCAAGATCGGCCAGCACACCAGCAAGAGCACGAGCCGTGGAGCCGCCGACACCAGCATCGACCTCGTCAAACACCAGTGTATCAACACCGTCCGCGTTACCGAGGACAACCTTACTTGCCAGCATGACGCGGCTGAGCTCGCCGCCCGACGCAATTCGACGCAGGGGACGCGGCGTCAAGCCGGCACCGCTGCGGTATAGCAGCTCGTAGCTCGAAGGACCAACGGGCGTCCACTCAGCACGGGGAAGATCGCGCGACTCCCAGACGAGCTCGGCGCCGCCCATCTCCAGGCGAGCCATCTGGCGGCCAACCTCGTGGCAGAAGCGCGGGGCCGCCGTATTGCGAGCGCGCTTAAGTGCCTTGGCAGCGGCAAACAACTCGCGCTCGGCGCTCCCGAGTGCCTCACGCGCCTTTTTAATCTGCTCATCGCCATCATCGACCAGGGACAGCAGTTCTTGCGAGCGATCGCGCATGGCGAAAACATCGTCCATAGTGGGACCCCACTGACGCAACAGACCCTTGAGGTCGGAATACCGCTCACGCATGCGAGCGAGCTCGCGCGGGTCGAAGGCGACGCCATCGCGATAGGAACGAAGCTCGTTCGCGCAATCCTCAAGGGAGATACAGGCATCCGAAAGCGCATCGGCAATGTCACCCAGTTTGCGATCGACGGTAGCCATACGGGAAAGCTCTGCCACGGCGCCGTTCACGGCATCGAGCGCTCCCCCTTCGGAAGTAAGCGATGCATGGGCATCGTTGGCCGTCGCCACCAGCACCTCGGCATGCTCGGAGCGCGGCAGCAGCTCCTCGAGCTCCTCATACTCACCCGGCCTGGGGTCGACCTCGGCGATACGCTCCAGGGCGAAGCGCGCCTCCTCGACGCGACTCCCCTGCGCGCGTGAGGCTTCCTCCACACGGCGAAGCTCCTTGGCGGCGACACGCGAAGCCTTAAAACAGGCGCGATACTTCTCGAGCGCCTCAAGCGCCGTGCGCCCTGCCCAGGCATCGACCATGGCAACGTGATGCGCCGGATCGAGGAGGCGCTGGTGCTCGTGCTGACCGCAAAGATCCATCTTCACGCCGACGCGCTCCGAAAGCTCACGCACGCTGGCGATGCGGCCGTCAATTTTTACGCGGCTGCGGCCCTCGGCAGAAAGGCTACGCTGTACGGTGAACCCCTCCGTGTCGTGCGGACCGTCGAACAGGCGCGCCTCGACGCTCGCCAGCGCCTCGCCCTCGCGCACCGTCGACGAATCCGCGCGCTCGCCCAAAATAAGCTTGAGGGCCGAGAGCAGCGCGGTCTTACCGGCGCCGGTCTCGCCGGTCAGGACAGTCAGGCCCGCACTCGGAACCAACGCCGCCTCGCGAATGAGTGCAATGTTGGAAACCTGCAGCTCATCGATCATGACGCACTCCGTAGAACACGCGGCTCACCGAGTTATAGAAGCTCTCGGGGCCGTAATCCAGCAGCAGCACATCGCCGGGACCGCGACGCACGGCCACGCTCTCGACCGTGCCATCGCAGGTAATAAACTGTCCGTCGATGGCAATGGCCGGCACACTCGGGCGATCATCGGACATAAAGATCTCGACTACATCACTCGGCGAGGTCAAAAAGGCGCGAGCCTGAATGGTATGCGGGGCGATGGGCACACAGACCATACCCGAGTAATCGGGGCTGACGATGGGGCCGCCGGCGGAAAGCGCGTAGCCGGTGGAGCCGGTCGCCGTCGATACGACCACACCATCGCCGCGCAGGCGATCAATATGATGGCCGGACACCGTGATGTCAAACTCAACCATATCGGACAGGGGGCCGCGCGTAAGTGCCATATCGTTGAGGGCAAACGTGCGCACGACATCCTTCGTGCCGTCTTCGCGCACGGACACGATATCCGCGGCGATGGTGGCGCGGCGGCTCACGTGCAGCTCGCCGGACAGGGCATCGCTCACGACCTGCAGAATGTCGCGCTCCTCGGGGCTCGCAGCAGTTAAAAAGCCCAGGTGACCATAGGAAAGACCAAGGATAGGAATCTCGCGATGGTTGAGGATGCGGGCAGCGCGCAGCAACGTACCGTCGCCGCCGAGTGTAATGACCAGATCTGAGCCGTCAATATCAGGCGTGGTTTGAATCTTCGATCGCTGATCGGTCGCCCATGCGACCTCGTAGCCCTGGCGCGAAAGCCAAAGCTCGAGCATCAGGCCGCTCTCGACCGCCTCTTGCTTGTAGTAATTGGGAACCAGAAAGACCTTCATAGCGTTGCAGCTTTCTCGCTCAAAGCCGATACCTGGGATTGCAGCTCATCGTCGGCGCGCTCCCCGGGGACAAACCTTGTGCCGTACAAGAAAAACTCAACGTTGCCCTTAGCGCCATGGATGGGCGACACGCACACGTCAAGCGGGAACAGGCCCTTGGCGGCAAAAAGCTCAATCGCCGCCACGAGCGTATCGCGGCGGACGGCGGGGTCGGTCACGATACCGCCCTCGCCCACCAGCGCAGCCGGCGCCTCAAACTGGGGCTTTACGAGCGTGCAGAACGAACCCGAAGGCTTCAGGCACGCCAGCACGGCGTCGATGATATTCGCGATGCTGGTAAACGAGACATCACACACAGTCAGGTCGATGGCGCCGGCATAGCCAAGCTCAGGCAGCTGCGTCACGTTTGTGCGCTCATGCAGCGTCACGCGATCGTCCTGACGCAGCGACCAATCAAACTGGGCACGGCCCACGTCCACCGAGACAACGGTCGAAGCTCCGCGCTTGAGCAGGCAATCGGTAAAGCCGCCGGTAGAGCAGCCCACATCCAGACAGGCAAGGCCCGTCGGATTGATGCCAAACGCATCGAGCGCGCCTTCGAGCTTAAGCCCGCCGCGGCCAACATAGGGAATGCGCCCCTTCACGTGCAGCGGCAGGCCCGGGGTCACCTTAAGGCCCGGCGAAGTCAAGCGCTCGCCGCCACTCGAGACCAAGCCGGCCATAAGAGTGCGAAGGGCATCCGCGCGATCGGCGCAGATGCCCTGTGAAATCAGTTCGTCATCGAGACGCACGCGTTTCATGAATGCCATCAACCATTCGTATCCGGAGATGCGGCCTAGCTATCCTGGGATTCGTTTGCCGCATCCTCATCGTATTCCTGCTCGAGCTTATCGGCCTCACGAGGCGTCAGCTCAAACTTGTCGACCATATCGACCGCGCGGGAGCCCAGCTCAATCGCCTCGTCAAACAGATCGAGTGAACGCTCCAAGGACGTATCCTTGGAGCGAACGGTAGCGATGATCTGGTCCAGACGGTCCGAAATCTCATCAAAGTTGCGGACGGAACCCTCTGGCATGGCTACTCCTCGACGGAGTCGGCCTCGACGGCCTCAGCAGCGTCCACATCCTCGGCAAGTACACCGGCGGTAGCCTGAGCGGCAGCGACCTTGGCGGCAGCCTCGGCAGCCTGGGCCTCCTCGCGAGCGCGATCCTCGGCCAGCAGCTCCTGGTACAGGTCCTCACCCGGCAGCTCCTCGCTGCGAGCGATCTTGCCCAGCACGCCGTTGACGAACGACGCGGACTGGTCGGTCCCATAGGCCTTGGCAAGCTCAACGGCCTCGTTGATCACGATGGCGTCCGAGACCTCTTCGTCGGTGAGGAAGCGCATCTCGTAGACGGCGATACGCAGCAGATTGCGGTCGGCGCCGGGCATGCGCATAAGATCCCAGTTCTTGGCGACGGCGCGCAGGGCACAGTCGATGCGATCGATATGCTCGTAGGCACCGCGGCACAGCTCCAGCGCATAGGGGTCGAGGGGGCCCTTCGAGATCAGGAAATCGCCCTCGAGGACGCGCTCGAGCGGGCTGTCCGTGGCCTCGGCCTGGAACAGCAGCTGCAGCGCCTGACTGCGGGCAAGCGTACGCCCGCGATAAACCTTAAGGCTCAAAGGTTACTCCTTGGGGAAAACGAGGCCGTCGATGCAAACGTCAACGCGCTCGACCTCAACGCCCACCTGGGCATCGATGGCAGCGACCACGGCAGCGCGAACGGCCTCGGCGAGTTTCTTGAACGGATAGCCAAAGAACACCACAACGCGCACGGTGAGTGCGAGCTTGTCGCCGACGACCTCGGTCTCGACCGCCGGCTCGGAAGCCGGGGCCTTGGACGAGAGCATCATGGAGACAAGGTTGGTGGCAAGGTCCTTGACGCCAACGGAGGCGATGCCCTCGACATCGGACACGGCGCGCGAGACAATGGCGGTCAGAACATCGGGCGAAATGCCGATGCCGTCAATCTTGATTTCCTGGGGCATGAGTCCTCCTAGAAGAGTTGGTTGCTAGACGCGGGAGACGAACTTGCCGTCGCGGGTGTCAACCTTGATGACCTCGCCCTCATTGAGGTACATGGGGACCTGGATGACAGCGCCGGTGTCGATCGTGGCCGGCTTGGTGGAACCCTGGACGGTGTCGCCCTTAAAGCCCGGGTCGGTCTGGACAATGGTGGTCTCGATGAACATCGGCGGGGTCACGCCCATGAGCTCATCGTCGGCGAAGAGCAGCTGGCAGATGTCGTTCTCGCGCAGCCACTTGGAGTTCTCGCCCACCATGTCCTCGGGAACGGGAACCTGCTCATAGGTCTCATTGTCCATGAAGATGTAGTCGGTGCCATCGTTGTAGAGGTACTGGAACTCACGGGTGGTGAGCATGACGCTCTCGAACTTGGTGCCGGCGTTGCAGGTATTCTCGACGACGCGGCCGCTCTTGATGTCGCGGGTCTTGTAGCGCACAAACGCGCCACCCTTGCCCGGCTTGACATGCTGGAACTCGACGATGGTGTAGACCTTGTCCTTAATGCGGAGACCGAGGCCGTTCTTGAAGTCGGCGGTAGAAATGGTAGGCATAGCGACCTTTCTTGTTATAGGCAGAACGCACAAGCGTCCAAATTACATACGACCGAAATTATACACTTGCAGACGGCGCCTGCAGCGAGCGCATAAAAAGAGAACGCGGGGCGTCCGAATTGCTCCGGACGCCCCGCACCAAAAATCTTTCGAAATGGGCTAGCAATCGATGACGTGGAGGTCATGCGGGGTCTTGGTGAAGGGCTCGTAGCCGTTCTCGGTGACGACGCCGTAGTCCTCCAGGCGCACGCCGCCCACACCGGGCAGGTATACGCCGGGCTCCATGGTGACAACCGAGCCAACCTCGATGATATTCTTACTGCGGTTGAAGTTGGGCAGCTCGTGGATGTCGATACCGACGCCGTGGCCCAGGCCATGGTTGTAGTAATCGCCATAGCCGGCATCACCGATGATCTTCTTGGAAAGCTTGAAAATGTCGTTGCCCTCGACGCCCGGATGGATGGCGGCGACGCACTCCTCGTGCGTACTGCGCACGAGCGCATAGAGGTCGAGCTGCTCCTGGGTAGGCTCGCCCATCACGACGGTACGCGTCATATCGGAGCGATAGTCGCAGTAGCCCGCGCCGTAATCCATGAGGACAAAGTCGCCCTTCTCGATGACACGGTCGCTCGGAACGGCATGCGGGTTGGCGGTGTTGGGGCCGCTCGCCACGATGGAGCCGAAGGCCAGGCTATCGGCGCCGTTGGCGAACATAAAGTTCTCGAGCTCGTTGCGAACCTGTTTCTCGGTCATGCCGGGTTTAATAAATCCGAGCATATGCTGGAAGGCGGCGTCGGTGATCGACTGCGCATGGCGCATGAGCTCGATCTCCTCAGCGTCCTTGATGGCGCGCATCTTGCGAATGTCGTCATGCATCAGCGGCAACATACAGGCGACGGAGCGATCCTCCAGACCACGCTGAATACCCTGGTAGAAGTTAATCTGCATGTCGTCCTCGACAGCGCAGACGCGGCACTTGTTGGCCGCGATCTTGCCGGCGACCCAACCGGGGATGGTGCCCTCGTCCATGTCGTAGACCCAGGGGCTGCCGGCAGGCGTGTTCTCCTCAAAGCTGTTGAGGTAGCGCGAGTCGGTATGGAACAAGCACTGGTCAGCCGTAATAAACGCCGCGTGCGGGAACTCGAAGGTGTAATCGAAGACGCCCTTCACGCCCGTAAGCCAACGAAGATTGGCCTCGTCGAGCACCACGATAGCGTCGTAGCCGCGCTCAGCCATCAGGGCACGGACACGCTCGATACGACCGGCAGGACCGGCAGCAAACTCAGACATGCAGATTCCTTTCTTGTTGTCTCTAAAAAGACGGGACGGGCTCAATCAACGTACGGAATCGCATGCGATCCGCAACCGATTGGAAACCCGCCCCTCAACATGATACGAAAGACGATGGATGTCAATAAATCTTAGAGAAGTTCCTTACGAGAAGCCAGATACGCCTGGGCATGGCGCTCGAGAACCTCGTCCTCGACATTTGTCAGACGGATGGCGCCAAGCGCCGCGGGCAACGGCAGCATGCTACGGTTCGAGCGCGCAAACTGCTGCTTGCGGAACTCCTCGATAAACGCGGTAGGCCCCAGGTCGAAGGCAAGCTCCTCGATTCCAAAGTCCTCCAGGCAATCATCGACATCAAACACATAGTCGATATCGAAGTCGCAGGCATCATGTGCTAGGCGTGCCTCAAAGCGCATGCCCTCGGACAACAGCTGGTAGGCAGGAACCCGCGAAGCGGCATCTCCCAAGCAGGCGCGCAGGGTGCGTTCCCCCGTCTTGCCAAAATCGAGCGCATGGCGGGCGCTCGGGTTCGTGGCCATCAGTACGTCCTTGCGGGCAGTCTGAGACCATTGAACGGCATTGACGAGCGCGACCTCCTCACCCGCGAGAATCTCGGGGACGGTCTCAATAAACTGATTCCAGCGGGACTTGCTGCTCGAAAGCATGGTGCCAACAAGTACCGCATAGCCGAGCTTGAGGTCCTCGGGGTCCGCCTCGCGAACAAGGTCGAGGTCACACACGACCAAGCCCGGCTCGGGACGGAACGCGATAGCGGGAAGCGCATTCGCCGGCGAGGCGACGAGTGGCTTCATGGTCGTCGCGACCGTGAGCATGGCGTCGAACGTCGTCGGCAGCAAGGCGCACTCG
>CATWID010000048.1 GCA_958350755.1 uncultured Collinsella sp. | reverse complement strand
CCGCGTGGCAACCGTGCCGAGCGCCGTGCCAAGCAGTTCCAGGGCGAAGCGCACCGCCGTCGTCGTGAAGACGAGGACCGTGGCGGTCGTCGTCGTGTTGAGCGCGAAGACGAGGGCCGCGGTTCGCGCGGTGGCAAGCGCGGTTCGGGTGACCGTCGTCGCTCCGGTCGCGATGGCGAGCGTGGTGGCCGTGATGAGCGTCGCGGCGGCGAAGGCCGTGGTTCGCGTGACGAGCGTGGTACCCGCGGTGGCGAGTCCCGCGGCGGCAAGCGCTTTGACGAGCGCGGAGGCCGCGAGGGCGGCCGCGGTGGTGAGCGTCGCGAGGGCGCTCGTGGCAACGGTGGCCGCAGCGGCGCCGGTCGTTCGAATGAGTCGCGCGATCGTCGCGACCCGCGTGCCAGCCGCGATCGTCGCGATGACTGGCGCAACTACGACGACACCCGCGATGAGCGTCGTGGCGGCTATCGTGGCGGGCGTGGCGGCAACCAGGCCGGCTCCCGCGGCGGCCGTGCCGGCGGTCGCGATAATCGTGGCAGCTATGGCAACAGCCGTGGCGGCAAGCGCGGTAGCAGCTCCCGTCGCCCCGGCGACGGCGGCGGCAAGCGCAAATAACATACGCATCGCCCGCTAGAGCGAGGTGAACCAAGGGCCCCGAGCAACTACGTTCGGGGCCCTTTTGTTTGCCGTATCCGATCGCTAGTTCAAATGTGATTTCCTCGGGAATGCATCTAGAGGATGCCGTGGGCTTGTTTCCTGCCATGCAGCAATGGGTCCTATGGGGTGCGCCGTGCATTTTTTGGAGTATTCTGCAGTTCGAGTTGTCTGCATATGATTCGACGTCGCCAACGGTGGCCTTCGGATATCCCTAGCGAGCGTTCCGAGTCAGATTTCGCCGTTTTCCGGAGCAGGGGGCGCGTCATTCTCGCCATGTCGGGACTTAGAATGATACGGCGCCCTACAGTTTTGCCCACCCGCGGCGGTGCTGGCGCGGTCACGTTGCAGAATACTCCGTTTTTTGTACGGGCCAGGATGAGGTACCTCAGGAGAACACGGCGGTATCCCGTAAATATATACAATCTGTACCGTAATTTATACAAAACGAAGAGGCAGACAGCGTAGGGTGGGTGCATTGGGGTGCCTGGCGCACCAAAACGGGGAGCTCCCCCTCATGCGCCGTATACTCTGTCTGAATGTGAAAACAGCTTGACGCGTTGCCGGGCGTAGGGAGAGGGTGCCTCGATGAGCGTATTCGAAATTGTGTTTAGTCCGACGGGTGGAACGCGGAAGGTGTCTGGCCTTGTGGCCGGGGCGCTGGACAATAATACCGTTACCGTCGATCTGACCGATAGCGGGTTGGATTTCCACGAGGTCTCGATGACGAAGGACGACGTGGCTGTTATCTCCGTGCCGGCGTATGCCGGCAGAGTCCCTGCCGTGGCGGTCGACCGACTGAACATGGTTCACGGCAACGGAGCGCGGGCCGTTCTGGTGTGCGTCTGCGGAAACCGCGCGTTTGAGGACACGCTCGTAGAGCTGGAGGACGTTGCGAAGCATGCGGGATTCCGGGTAATCGCGGCAGTTGCAGCCATTGCAGAACATTCCATTGCGCGACAGTTTGCTGCCGGTCGTCCGGATGCGCAGGATGCGGCGCAGCTCGCAGAGTTTGCGCAGCAAATTCAGCAAAAGCTGTTGGCTGAGGATACATCCGAGCCCTCTATTCCCGGCAATCGTCCTTATAAACAAGCCAGAGGTCACCGCATGGCACCTGAGGCAACAGAGGATTGCGTCTCCTGCGGTGCATGCGCCGCGGCGTGCCCCGTTTGTGCTATCGACAAGGGTGACCCCAAACGAGCAGCTGGCGAGGCGTGCATCTCCTGCATGCGCTGCATCGCCGTATGCCCGCGAGGCGCTCGCGAGCTTGATCCCAACGAGCTATCCGCTGTTTCCCAGATGCTGAGCAAGGTTTGCGTCGTGCGGAAGGAATGCGAGCTCTTCATCTAACGCATGCGAAATTGCTGCAAGGAGTGTCCCTGGGTGCCGGCAGAAAAGGAACGTCCCCAAGTGCCGCTTAAATACCGTTTATCGAAGAAAAAATACCGCTCACCGGTCATAATGATTGTTCTGGCTTTGGGCTTGTCTACAATAGCTCCCATAAAAAGAAATGCGGAAGGTTACCGAGTCCCTCGGACGTGGGCCTAACCAAAGTCTTTGAACGGATGTGTCTCTATGGACGCATTCGCTTGATTTTGGTTGGGCTATATTTATGAAGGGACATGCCACCATGGGTTTCTTTTCTCGCCTGATGGGCGGTTCGGATGAGCAGAAGACTGCAACTTCCGAGTTCGAAATCCTCGCTCCCGTTTCCGGCGAGCTTGTTCATCTGGAAAAAACCAATGACCCCGCTTTTAGCAGCCGTGCCGTGGGCGATGGCGTTGCCGTAGTTCCCCAAGAGGGAACGGTGTGCGCTCCTGTCTCCGGTACCGTCGCGGCGCTGTTCCCGACCGAGCACGCGCTGGGTATCATGTCCGACGACAGCTCTGCTCAGGTGATGCTGCATATCGGAATCGACACTGTTAAACTTGAGGGCAAGGGCTTCCATGCGCTTGTTGCTCAGGGTGACCATGTCGACGCGGGCCAGCCCCTCGTCGAGGTCGATTTCGACGCGGTCCGCGCCGCCGGCTTCGATCCCACGGTCTTCGTTATCGTGTGCGAGCGTTCGGAGAACTCGACTCTTCGTGAGCACGCTTCCGGCCCTGTTGCTGTTAAAGAGCCTGTCGTCTGGCTTTCCTAGTAAATTCTTGTGGTGGGTACCGTGGTTATCAAGCGAGTTTTCAACAATAACGTCGCAATGGTCACTTCGGACGATGGCTCCGAGTTCATTGTCATCGGTCGAGGCCTCTGCTTTGGCCGTCATGCCGGCGACGCTATCGATGAAGCATCGGTCGAAAAGACCTATGCGCTGCAGGAGGGCACTTCTCAGGATTCGCGTACGATTGACCGCTTGGCACATCTTTTGGAGTCCATCCCCACCGTTAACCTCGTGATTTCCGAGGACATCGTTCAGATGCTCCGTCGAGAGCTCAATGTTGATGTCAACGACAAGATTCTCATTGCTCTTGCAGACCATATCAGCCTTGCTTTGGAGCGCGAGCGCAAGGGCGTCCCCTGCGAGAATCCGTTGCTGCTCGAGATCCAGCAGTTCTATCGCAAGGAGTACGCGCTTGCGGGCCGTGCGCTGCAGATTATCAAGGAGTATATGGGCATCCAGATGAGCGAAGAAGAGCAGGGTTTTATTACGCTGCATATCGTCAACGCCACCATGCCGCAGCGCTCTGACCGTCTGATTGTTTCGGTCCAGCTTGTTCGCGACGTGCTCGCGATTGTTTCCGAGCACTATGCCACGACCCTTGACGTCACCTCGTTGCCGTACGAGCGTTTCGTTCGCCATCTGCAGTTTTTTGCGCAGCGGGCGCTCGATCCCGCGGCGGGGCAGGTCAATGGCGACGCGCTGTTCCGTATCGATGAAACGGCGTATCCGAGGGCGTTCTCGTGTGCGGAGTCAATTGCCGACCACTTAGCGTCTACCTATAACGTTGTCGTTACCGATGCCGAGAAGAGTTATCTCGCATATCACATTGTTAACCTGCTTGGAGAACCTGGTCTCTAGGCATAACGTGCCCACACATCGATTGATATAAGGCAAGGCTCACGGTCTTGTCCAGGGCACATCTGTCTTAATTTGCGGAAAAGGAAGGGGAGTACCGCTATGACCGCAAAAAAGAAGTTCAATTTCAAAGCGCCGTTGGAGGTGTTCGCGAAGTCAATCGTTCAGCCGATGATGTATCTCTCGGTTGCCGGCATTCTGCTCATCGTGGGCATTATTCTGACCAACAAGACCATCTGCGCCGTGATCCCTGTGCTGGGCTCCGGTCCGTTCCAGCTTGTGGGCGCCGTTGTCTATCAGTCGCTGATGTTTATCATCAACAACCTCTCGATTCTGTTCTGCGTGGGCATCGCCGGCGCCATGGCAAAGAAGAACAAGGGCCATGCTTCGCTGATTGCCCTGATGTCGTTCTTCCTGTTCCTGCAGGCTAACAACATCGTGCTCAACGCCACCGGCTCTCTTGCCGAAGCGAGCGGCATGCTCGGTCTTACCGGAACCGGCCAGAGCACCGTTATGGGCATTCAGGTGCTCGATACCGGCGTGTTTGGCGGCATCATTCTTGGTTGCATCACCGGTGCCGTGTTCAACAAGTACTCGAACAAGCAGTTCCCCATTGCCCTTTCGATGTTCTCGGGCGTTCGTTTTCCGTTCCTGATCATGATCATCATTTCCTGGATCATGGGTGCTGGCTTCTGCAT
Source organism: uncultured Collinsella sp. (assembly GCA_958350755.1). GTDB lineage: Bacteria > Actinomycetota > Coriobacteriia > Coriobacteriales > Coriobacteriaceae > Collinsella. The sequence continues at coordinate 9,658 of CATWID010000048.1, read as the reverse complement.
CGTTTGGCCTCCGGTTCAGGGTGCCATCTCCTCCGTTGCCGGCATCATTAAGGAGTCGGGCAACATCGGTCTGTTTATCTACGGCATGCTCAACAAGCTGCTCGTTCCTACCGGTCTGCATCACCTCATCTACACCCCGTTCCAGTTCTCCGATGTGGGTGGCACCCTGACGCTGGGTGATCAGGTTATCGCCGGCGCCTATCCCATCCGTGTCGCCGAGATGGCAATGACGGGCCAGCCCTTCTCCGATAGCACCTACTTCAACAGCTACACCTTCAACAACCTGTGGCCCTACATCGGTATCGGTCTCGCCTTTATCTTCACCGCTTACAAGGGGAACAAGGATAAGACCAAGGCCGTTATCATCCCGCTGATCATCACCGCCGTGCTCTCCTGTGTCACCGAGCCCATGGACTTCCTCTTTGTCTTTGCCGCTCCCGTGCTCTTTGTCGTTCACTCGGTTCTTTCCGGTATCTTCCTGGTCCTGCTCAAGGTTCTCTCCGTGCCCGCTTCGACTGCAGGCGGCATCATCAACATCGTGGTTTCCAACCTGGTTCTTGGTGTCGATAAGACCAACTGGCCGGTTATGCTGGTGCTTGGAGTCGTCAACGCCGCCCTGTACTTCTTCCTCTTCACCTTCCTTATTAAGAAGCTCAACCTCCACACGCCTGGCCGCGAGGAGGAGTCCGAGCTCGCCGAGTCCGTTGCCGAGGGCGAGGCCGCCGCGTCTGTCGCGGTGAAGCAGGGCGCTGTTGCCGCAGCTCCCGCAGAGGGCGTCGATGCAAGTATTGCCGACCTGGTCGCAGGTCTTGGCGGCAAGGACAACATCGAGGAGCTCGAGAACTGCTTTACGCGTCTTCGCGTGAACGTTAAGAACCCGGACCTCATCGATGAGAACCTCATCAACCATGTGCCTAACAGCGGCATCAACCGTAACGGCAACAATATCCAGATCATCTTTGGCATGAAGGTCGCCGAGATGCGCGACAAGGTCGAAAACGCAATTGAGAAGGAGCAGTAAACAATGATCATTACTCTGTGTGGTGGCGGATCCACCTTTACCCCCGGCATCGTCAAGTCCATCGCCCTGCGCAAGGACGAGCTCGACGTTGACGAGATTCGTCTGTACGACATCAACGAGGAGCGCCAGCGCAAGATCGGCGTGCTCGTGGACTGGATTCTGCACGAGGACCTCGGCCTGGACATCAAGCTCACGGTGACCACCGACAAAAAGACGGCTTTTACCGACGCGAGCTTCGTGTTTGCCCAGATGCGCGTGGGCGGCTACGCCATGCGCGAGCAGGACGAGAAGATTCCGCTGCGTCACGGCTGCGTGGGTCAGGAGACTTGCGGTTGCGGCGGCCTTGCCTACGGCATGCGCACCATCTTCCCCATGGTCGAGCTGATCGATGACGTCGAGAAGTACGCCAAGAAGGACTACTGGATTCTCAACTACTCCAACCCTGCTGCCATCGTCTCCGAGGGCTGCCGTGTGCTGCGTCCTAACGCTCGCATCATCAACATCTGCGACATGCCGATCGCGATCATCGACGTGGTTTGCGCCGCACTCGATATCGACAAGAAGGATGTCGAGTACGATTACTTTGGCCTCAACCACTTTGGCTGGTTCACCTCGATCCGCCACAAGGGCGAGGAGGTGCTCCCGCAGCTGCGCGAGTACATCAAGGAGCATGAGATTCTGCTGCCCGATTCGTACCTCAAGGGCATGGGCTCGCTGATGTCTAAGAAGCCCGAGGAGACCACCGACGAGCACCCCGAGCAGAACCGCCACACCAAGGGCAGCTGGTACTACGTCTGGAAGGGCGAGTACGAGATCATGGAGTGCTTCCCGGAGTACCTGCCCAACACGTATCTGAACTACTACCTGCAGCAGAAGGAGTTCGTCGAGCATTCCAACCCCGAGCGCACCCGTGCTAACGAGGTTGAGGAGACGCGCGAGAAGAACCTCTTCGACGGCATCGACCACTACGAGAAGACCGGCGAGATCGACGAGAGTACGTTCTATGCGGGCAGCCACGGCGACTGGATTGCCGACCTGGCCATCGCTCTGAAGAACGATACCAAGCAGCGCTTCCTGGTCATTTGCGAGAACAAGGGCGCTATCCCCAACATGCCCTACGACGCCATGGTCGAGCTGCCTGCCTACATTGGCAAGAACGGCCCCGAGGTCATCAGCCGTGACAACATTCCTCTGTTCCAGCAGGGTCTTATGATGCAGCAGCTGAACTCCGAGAAGCTCGTGGTCGAGGCCACGATCGAGGGTTCGTACGAGAAGGCACTCAAGGCCTTTACGCTGAACAAGACCGTGCCGTCGATGAAGGTCGCCAAGGAGGTTCTCGACGACATGATCGAGGCCAACAAGGGTTACTGGCCCGAGCTTAAGTAAAAGCAACAGGGTCGCTGGCCGCATACCTGGAGCAATGCCCCGTCCACGTGATTGCGTGGGCGGGGCATTGTCATTTGGTAACGCGTTTTATCAAATATGGCATTTATCTGCGGTAAAGGTGTTTAGCACCGCTGAGGGCCGCGTTTTATACCGCCTGCCGAACCGCGTGGAGACCTAACAACTTTTTAGGTCAGTGTGTTGCATGTAGCAACTTCGCCCGGCCTCGCCTCCGGGCTGCCATGTGAGAGGGGATCTTATGGCTCGACTGCATGTAATGGAACGCAGCCACGCCCAGGCCGTCATGGACGACCTGCACGATGCACTCGGACGCCGCTTGGCGGTGAGTTCGCTCGCCCCGTGTCCCGTTGAGTTTACGGCAGCGCTCGTCAACCTGTGTTCCACTCAGAGCTGCGGCAAGTGCACACCCTGCCGCGTGGGCCTGAGCGCGCTGAGCGATCTGCTCGCCGATGTGCTCGAGGGCCGCGCCGACGAGTCCACGCTCAACTTGATTGAGCGCACCGCCCGCACCATCTACCTTTCGAGCGACTGCGCCATCGGCTACGAGGCCGGCGCCATGGCGCTTACCGCCATTCGCGGCTTTCGCGACGACTTTGAGCACCACATTCGCGAGCACTCCTGCGGCTTTGACCGCGAGGCACGCGTTCCGTGCGTATCGGGCTGCCCGGCGCACGTCGACATTCCCGGGTACATCTCGCTGGTCGAGGCCGGCCGTTATGCCGACGCCGTCAAAGTCATCCGCAAAAACAACCCGCTGCCGCTCGTCTGCGGCCTGGTATGCGAGCACCCCTGCGAGATGCACTGCCGTCGCGGCATGGTCGACGACCCCATGAACATCCTCGCTCTCAAGCGTTTTGCCGTTGAGCACAGCGACCTCAACGACCACAAGCCCCATGTAGTGGACAACACCGGCAAGCGCGTCGCCGTGATCGGCGGCGGCCCGGCCGGCCTTTCCTGTGCCTACTACCTGGCCGTGATGGGCCATAAGGTGACCATCTTTGAGCAGCGCCACCACCTGGGCGGCATGCTGCGCTACGGCATCCCCAGCTATCGTCTGCCGCGCGAGCGCCTGCAGGCCGAGATCGACTGGATCTTGAGCGCCGGCATCGACGTGGAGCTCGACCACTCTGTGCGCGGCGAGGAGCTCGCCCGCCTGCGTGACGAGTACGATGCCGTCTACCTGGCCATCGGTGCCCACAACGACAAGAAGCTCGGCCTTCCGGGCGAAGAGGCGCCCGGCGTTGAGTCGGCCGTCAAGATGCTGCGCGCCATCGGCGACGACGAGCTGCCCGACCTGAGCGGTCAGCGCGTGTGCGTCATCGGTGGCGGCAACGTTGCCATGGACGTGGCCCGCTCTGCCGTGCGCTGCGGTGCCGAGAAGGTGAGCATCGTCTACCGCCGCCGCATCTGCGACATGACGGCCCAGGACGCCGAGATCGCCGGCGCCCAGGCCGAGGGCTGCGAGGTGCTGGAGTTGACCGCCCCGCTCGCTATCGAGACGGGCGAGGAAGGTCGCGTGAGTGGCCTGCGCGTGCAGCCGCAGATCATCGGCGAGCCCCGTCGTGGGCGTCCGGCCCCGCGTGCCGCCGCCACGCCCGAACGCATCATCCCCTGCGAGCGCGTGTTTGTGGCCATTGGCCAGGACATCGATTCCAAGCCGTTTGAGGAGATGGGCATTGCCTGCAAGTGGGGCTGCGTCGTCACCGATTCGGACGGCGCCGTGCCCAACTTCGATGGTCTCTTTAGCGGCGGCGACTGCCAGACCGGCCCCGCCACCGTTATCCGCGCTATCAACGCCGGCCGCGTGGCCTCGGCAAACATCGACCGCTACCTGGGCTTTGATCACAAGATCAAACTCGAGGTCGAACTGCCGACCGTCCAGTTTAAGGGTAAGCACGAGTGCGGCCGCTGCGAGCTGGGCGAGCGCGAGGCGGGCGAGCGTATTCACGATTGGAATCTGGTCGAGCAGGGTCTTACCGAACAGGAGGCATGCCAGGAGGCGAGCCGCTGCCTGCGCTGCGACCACTTTGGCTTTGGTGCGTTCCGCGGAGGGAGGAACTTGGAATGGTAGAGCCCAACAAAACCACTGTCAGCGACAACACCGAAAACGGAGCGCACAACATGGTCAAGCTCACTATCGATAACTGCGAGGTCGTGGTTCCCGAGCACACCACGATCCTGGATGCGGCCAAGTCCGTCAGCATCCAGATTCCCACCCTGTGCTACCTGCGCGATCTAAACGAGATCGGCGGCTGCCGCGTATGCGTGGTCGAGGTTGAGGGCTGCGACCAGCTGGTTGCCGCCTGCAACAACTACGTGCTCGACGGCATGGTGGTCCACACCAACAGCCCCAAGGCCCGCGAGGCGCGTCGCACCAACGTGCAGCTGCTGCTGTCCCAGCACGATTCGCAGTGCACGAGCTGCGTGCGCAGCGGCAACTGCAACTTGCAGACCATCGCCAACGATCTGGGCATTTTCTATCTGCCGTATCAAAGGCATTTGGCGGGCGAGGGCTGGGATTTCGATTTTCCCATCATCCGCGAAAACGACAAGTGCATTAAATGCATGCGCTGCATCAAGGTGTGCGAGAGCGTGCAGGGCCTAGGGATTTGGGACCTGACCAACCGCGCCACGCATACCGCCGTGGGTACCCGCGGGCGCGCACCGATCGGCAAGACCGATTGCGTCGCGTGCGGCCAGTGCATTACACATTGTCCGACGGGCGCCCTGCGCGAGCGCGACGATACCGAGACCGTGTTTGACGCGCTCGCTAATCCCGACAAGATCGTGCTGGTGCAGATCGCGCCGGCCGTGCGCAGCGCCTGGGGCGAGGAACTCGGCATATCTCGCGAGGAGGCCACCGTTGAGCGCCTGGCCTGCGCGCTGCGCCGCGTGGGCTTTGAGTACGTGTTCGACACCGATTTCTCGGCCGACCTCACCATTATGGAGGAGGGCTCCGAACTGCTCGAGCGCCTGGGGAAGGCCGTCAAGGGCGAGGGCGACAGCCACGGCTGGCCCATGTTCACGAGCTGCTGCCCGGGCTGGGTGCGCTTTGTGAAGGCACGTTACCCCGAGTTTGTCGACAGCCTGTCCACGTCAAAGTCGCCGCAGCAGATGTTCGGCGCCATCGCCAAGACCTACTACGCCAAGGTGCTGGGCGTGGAGCCCGAGCGTCTGTTCGTGGTGTCCGTTATGCCGTGCACGGCCAAGAAGGCCGAGTGTGCGCTGCCGAGCATGATGGGCGAGGGCGGCGCGCCCGACGTGGACGTTGCACTGACGGTGCGCGAGATGGTACGCATGATTCGCGCGAGCCACGTGAGCGTCGACACGCTTACCGAGGAGCCGCTCGATACGCCGCTGGGCTTCGGCACGGGCGCGGGCGTGATCTTTGGCGCCACGGGAGGCGTGATGGAGGCTGCCGTGCGCTCGGCCTATTACCTGGTGACGGGCAAGAACCCCGATGCGGATTTCTTTACCGACGTGCGTGGCCTGAATGGCTGGAAGGAGGCCGTGGCCGATATCGATGGCACCAAGGTGCGCGTCGCCGTGGCGCACGGGCTGGGCAACGCTGCCCGCCTGCTCGATGCGATTCGCGACGGCCGTGCGAGCTATGACTTCGTCGAGGTCATGGCGTGCCCGGGCGGCTGCGTCGGTGGCGGCGGTCAGCCCATTCACGACGGCTGCGAGCTGGCGGCAGAGCGTGGCCAGGTTCTTTGGGACCTCGATGCGGCAGCGGACATTCGTTTCTCGCACGAGAATCCCGATGTTCAGGCATGCTATCGCGAGTTCTTGGGCGCGCCGCTCTCGCCGCTGGCCGAGGAGTTGCTGCACACTGACCACCACGCCTGGACGATGCCTAACGAAGGGATGTGCTAACGATGCGCGCGTTTGAATTTGAGCTTTCGCGCCGAGGGTTTGCCTCGGCGCTTGCCGCGGGCGCGCTGTCGCTTGCGTTGGCTGGCTGCAGCGGCGGGGCTGCGGGGGCGGGCTCCTCTGCGGGCTCTGCCGGGTCTGCGCCGAGCGGCGCTGCCGCCGAGTCGGTCGAGGTGCACGTCGCCTCGCTCAAGGGGCCGACGTCAATCGGTCTGGTGCAGTTTATGGACCAGGCGGCGCGTGGCGAGACAGATAACGAGTTCGACTTTGCGATCAGCGCCGCGGCCGACGAGATCGTGCCCAAGATGATTCAGGGCGATGTCGACATTGCCCTGGTGCCCGCCAACGTGGCGAGCGTGCTCTACAACAAGACCGAGGGCGCGGTGCAGGTCATCGACATCAACACGCTGGGCGTGCTGAACGTGGTGACGGGTAACGCGGACGTTACTTCGTTTGGTGATCTGGCGGGTCGTACCGTCTACATGACGGGCAAAGGCACCACGCCGGAGTACGTCATGAACTACCTGCTGGAGCGCGCGGGCCTGACCAGACAGGTGACGCTCGAGTTTAAGAGCGAGCCCACCGAGGTGCTGTCGGCCCTGCTTGCCGACCCGTCCGCCGTGGGCGTGCTGCCGGAGCCGTTCAAGACAGCTGCCATCGCAAAGAGCGAAGGCAAGCTGTCGGCTCCGGTAAGCCTGACCGATGCGTGGGATGAGCTGGCGGGTGACACGGGTTCGCGCTTGCTGACGGGTGTGACCGTGGTGCGCCGCGCGTTTGCCGAGGAACATCCCGAGGCCGTGGCGGAGTTCTTGAGCTGCCATGCGGCGAGCGTTAAGGCTGTCAATGCGGCGCCAGCAGACTGGGCGCAGGCCGTGGTCGATGCCGGCATCGTGGATAACGCCAAGATCGCCGAGAAGGCGATTCCCGGGTGCATGCTTGTCTGCCAGACGGGCAAGGATATGAAGGCGGCACTTAGCGGGTATCTGCAGGTGCTGTCCGACGCGGACGCGAGTGCCGTGGGTGGTAAACTTCCGGCTGACGATTTCTACTACATGGAGTAGCCCGTGCGCGCGTTTGCTCGACAAATGACAGAGGGTATGAAGGCGGTGGCGGCAGCAGGTGCCGTCGCCGCCTTTTGGCTTGCCGCGTGGATGCTGGTGGCGGCGCTGGTGGCGCAGCCGCTGATTTTGCCGGGGCCGGGTGCTGTTGCCTTGGCGCTGCTGCGCCTGGTGTGCGATGGCGGTACCTGGGCGATTTTGGCGGGCTCGGGCGCGCGGATACTGGGCGGGTTGGCGCTTGCCGCGGTGTGCGGTGGCGTACTTGCCGGGATTTCGTTACGTTCGCGTGCGTTTGCGCACCTGGTGGCTCCGGCGCTGTCGTTTGTAAAGGCGACGCCGGTCGCCTGCGTGGTGGTCCTGTTGCTTATCTGGCTGGGGTCGGCGCGCGTGAGCATCGCGGCAGTCTTTTTGATGGCGCTGCCGGGCGTATATTTCTCTCTGGTCGAGGGCTTGGCACAAGTGGATAAGCCGCTGGAGCAGATGTTCCGCCTGCATGGCGTGCGGGGATGGCGCCTGTTTTGCGCTCATACCTGGCGTGAGGTGCTGCCGTTTGTGCTTTCGTGCGCGAAGGCGGTCATCGGCATGAGCTGGAAGGCCGGTGCGGCAGCCGAGCTTATCGGCATGGCGGTGGGTTCCGTGGGCGAGCGCATCTATCAGGCAAAGCTTTTGATTGAGACGGCTGATCTGCTGGCGTGGACCGTGCTGGTCGTTGCCGCCTCGTGGGCGTGCGAGCGCGTGCTGGTGTGGCTGCTGCGGGTTTCGGGACCCGTGGCGTGGGGAGCGGCCGTGCGGGCGCATGGGGATGGACTGCGCGGGCGCGCGGGGACCGCGAGCGATGGCGCTGCAGCGGAGCTTGCGCTTGCCGTGGGCGATCGCGCGCTGTGGGCGCCGGCGCTCGACAGACTGGTGCTCAACGTGCCTGCGGGTGGGCGTATCTGTGTGATGGGCGCTTCGGGCATGGGCAAGTCGACGCTGCTTTCGTTGGCAGCGGGGGAGTGCGCGCCGTGCTCGATGGTGTTTCAGGATGCGCGCCTGGTCGAGTCCGCCTCGGCGCTGGAAAACGTGCTGGTGTGCGCCGATGTACGCGTGGATGCTTCGAGCGCCGCGGCATTGCTGCGCCTGCTGGTGCCGGGAATCGATGTGCATGCTCGCGTGGCCGAGCTTTCGGGCGGACAGCGCCGTCGCGTCGAGATCGCTCGAGCCCTGCTGTGCCCGGGCGGTGCCGTTATTCTGGACGAGCCCTTTACCGGGCTGGATGCCTCCGCGCGCGATGCGACGGCCAAGGCTGTGATCGACCTGCTCGACGGCCGTATGCTGTTGCTTGCCACGCACGATGTCGCCGATGCTCAGGCCCTCGATATCTCGGACATCATCACGCTCTAAATACTGACTCAACAACAAAATGATTCGTTTTCCTCCGTCCCCATAGAGTCGGTTGTGATATTCTATCTGCGGGGTAATACTTAGGAATACCAAGTAATACCAACGCCGCAGAAACAAACTCCGGATGCGGGCCAATCGGGTTGCCTTCACAGCCCGTCGCCCAGCCGCGTGGCCCGCATCTATCCGCACTACCGTCGTTTCAAAAAGGAAGCGCCATGGCAGAACACATGACCCCTGTAGTCGCGAAGGTCTTGCCCGAGGAGAAGGCAGCCTTCGCGGCGGCAACCCAGCTCGTGGGCACCACGCCGTCCAACGCCATCCGCATGTTTATCGCTGCGTTCAATCGCTGCGGCACCTTCCCGTTCGACATCTCGCCCAACGGGGCTTTTGGCAAAGACTGTCCCCAACAACTAGTCGTTGAAGAACGTCCCCAATGACTAGTCGTTGGGGACGTTCTTACATGACTAGCTGTCGGGAGGAGGTTGGCATGCTCAATGCGATGATTTGGGCGCTTGCCTGTTTTGGCGTCGTCGCTGCCGATATCGCCCTGAGTGTGGTTTTGTTCTCCGTTCTGGGCGTCGCATCGGTGTTCATGGGCTTTTCGATTGACGACCTCGATATTCAATTGCTTCAGGCTGCCGCGCAGATGGCGTCGTTTTTGATGGCGCTGCTGTGGTGGCGTTATCTGTGGCCGCGCTCGTTTATGGCGCGCTGGCAGGGCGAGCGCCCGCTTGGCGGGGGAGCAGGCAAAGCATGGAGGCGCATCGTCTGCGTTATCGTGATTGGCCTTGCCCTGCAGGTGGTCGTAGGCTACGTGACCGACGCCGTGCTGTCGCTGTTGCCCGAGGCCGCGGCCGACTACAGCGAACTTGTCGAGGAGACGGGCATGGGTGACACGAGCTATCTGGCCGTCCTGACC
>CATWID010000047.1 GCA_958350755.1 uncultured Collinsella sp. | reverse complement strand
GGTGCGCCCCCTCCACGTAACTGTAGATTTCCTGCACGGATGGCCATTCGGCGAGGAACTCGGCGATACGCTCATGCCCGGTGTCCGTGATGCGGTAGTACCTTCGCAGCCGCCCGTTGTGCTCGGCGGAGCGCGCCGTGATGCACCCTGCCTTCTCCAGGCGCTTGAGCAACGGATAGAGCGTGGACTCCGTGAGCCCCATGCTCGCGGGCACGTCCTTCACGATCTGATAGCCGTAGGATTCCTCGCCCGAGACGGCCGCGAGCACGCAGGCCTCGAGGAAGCCGCGCTTCATCTGTGCCTCCATCCGCACACCTCCTTTCGTAGTATACTGTGTAACACCTACTATATGACACATAGTATATGATGTCAACAGTTGTCGTATAGGGAGTCCGGTCTGTCTGTCCCCTGCGGGTACTCATTGGGGACGTACTTAAATGAGTACCCATCGCTCAAGGTGGCACCTGGGGACGTTCCTTATGTGCCGGCACTTTGAGACACTCCTTGTCAAGGTTTTGTTCCATCGTGCGGGTTGCTATTTAACGTGCGACAATGCCGTGTGGAAATCGAAATGTCTCCTGGGGGCTATCTATGCTGTACGAGTTTTGTGCCGAGAACTTTGAGCGTGTGCCGGCGGCTATCGATGCCGGTGCTAAGCGCATCGAGTTGTGCGACAACCTTGCCGTCGGTGGTACCACGCCCTCGGCCGGCGTTATCAGCACTACGGTCAGCTATGCTCACGAGCATGACGCGCGAGTGATGTGCATGATTCGCCCGCGTGGCGGTGACTTTCACTACAACCAGGACGAGCTGCGCATGATGGAGATGGACTTGGGTCTTGCCGTGAGCGCCGGCGTTGACGGCCTGGTCTTTGGCTGCTGCAAGCCCTGTGCCGGCGGCTGGGCGCTCGACGAGCTCACCCTCGGCGCCCTCGTGATGGCTACGGGCTGCGCGACCGAGGAGTGCAAGCGCGGGGCCATCGATATCACCTTCCACATGGCCTTTGACCAGCTCTCGCTCGAGGCTCAGCTCGATGCCATTGACACACTCGCCGACTGCGGCATCACGCGCATCCTGACGCATGGTGGTGCTGCCGGAACGCCGATCGAGGACAACCTGGAGCACCTGTCGCGTCTTGTCGAGTATGCGGGCGACCGCCTGACCATTCTTCCCGGTGGCGGCATTTCCACGGCCAATCGCGATACCGTGGCGGCGGCACTGGGCGTCTCCGAACTCCATGGCACCAAGATCGTGCCGCTGGAGGTATAACCCGTGGCGCTGGTATTTGACGTTCAGCAGGCGAACGGTAAGCCCGACGACAACCGTCGTCCCGGCACCGCGTGCCCCTTTTGCGATACCGAGGAACTCGCCAATATCATCCGGCGCGACGGTGGCTGCATCTGGCTCGAGAATAAGTTTAAGACCTTGCGGGCCACTCGCCAGACCGTATTGATTGAGTCGTCCGACCACGACGCCGACCTGGTGACCTATGCGCCGGACGAGCTGCATCATGTTATGCGGTTTGCCCTGGATTGCTGGCAGCGGATGATTGACTCCCGACAGTATCGCAGCGTTCTCATGTACAAGAACAAGGGCCCACTTTCGGGCGGCAGTCTGGTCCATCCGCACATGCAGATTGTGGGTTTGGAGCAGGAAGACGGCTATGCTTCGCTGGCTTCCGCCAATTTCGAAGGCATCAATGTCTGGCAACAGGGGAGAATCTCGGTCAATATCTCAGCCGAACCGATCATGGGGTTCTTTGAGATCAACGTTTCAGCCCCGCAGGGAATCGCCGCCAGCGATGACGCACGAGACCAAGCCGAGGCGGATCTCTTTGCCGATGCGATCCAGGTAGCTCTGCGCTATATCCTAAACGAGCACCACGGTGGTCGCGCAGAGTCGTACAACTTGTTCTTCTATCACCTGGGCGGTCGGACCATTGCCAAGGCGCTGCCGCGTTGGGTGGTTTCGCCCTACTTTGTCGGCTATCGTTTGGCCCAAGTCAATGCCGAGACGACGCTCGATATCGATGCTGAGCGTCTGCGTGCGCATCTGGAAACGCTCGTATAGCAAGACTAACACCCGCGTAATGCGCACAGCCTAGCGCGCCATGGCGTCGCGGCCGGCTTCGACCCGCTTGCGCTGTTTGGTGCGCTCCTCGCAGGTTAGGCACTCAAAGAGATGCCCGATAATCGAGGCCAGCACCTGCTGAAACAGCGTGCCGCACATGACGGGGAACACGACCTCGCCCGGAAAGTACTGCGTGGCGATGACGGCACCCGAAGAGATGTTGCGCATGCCGCAGGTAAAGCACATGGTAGTCGTCTCGCTATATGGCAGATGCAGCGCACGTGCGACCAGAAAACCGACGACAAAGCCGCTGATGGCGAAGACCAAAATAAAGAGGGCGACTTCCAGGCGCACCGCGTTTATGTGTAGCACGTACTCGCTCATGGCGGTGGAGTTGGACGCGATAACGCCCATCATCATGAACTTGCAGGCGGGCGAGAGCACGGGAGAGAGTTTCTCGTGGCCCCAGCCGCGCGTGAGTTCATTGATGGCAATACCGAGCACAGCGGGGATGGCGATCATAAAGGCCATGTTCTGCATCATGCTCGGCACGTCGATCGAGACGGTGGCGCCCAGCAGGAGCTTGAGCGTAAGCGGAATCGTCACAGGTGAGATGACCGAGGACGTCAGGATGATGGTGAGCGCGAGCGGGCCGTTGCCGCCGAACATGCTGATCCACATAAAGGCGGTGACTGCCACGGGTACGCTGTACTCGAGCACGATGCCGCAGACAAGGTTTGGGTTGGAACCAAAGAACAGTGAGCCCATGGCATACGCCGCGATGGGGATGAGCACGGCCGAGACAAATAACGCCAAAATCAGATGCAGGGGACGGCGGAACACCTCGGCTACCTGGTGAAAGGTGTTGCTGAGCGCACCTTGGAACGTCATAAAGGCAAACAGGGCGGGAACGATTGGCTTGAGCACGCCGATCTGCTGGGGAAAGAGCACGCCGAGCGTCACGCAAATCGGAACGATGACCTGCATGTGCCCCGCGAGAAACTTGCCCAGTCCAACCCATTGCTTCATATGCTCTTGTGACTCCCTTTGCTCGTGAATCCGTTTTGAATGGATATGCTAGACGCTCGCATGCGTCCGTGCGTCAGAAACGCTCGAATATTTCGAGGCTATTACCGCCCTCGTTTATCGAAACCGCGGCGTGCTGGACGTTGTGCGTCCGTGCCGCACGGTATAATAAATCCGTTCAACAGATCTGCCTGCCGAAGCGGGCATACACAGAGGACTCATCGCTATGAACCGTGAGAGGTATCGCGGCGACCTGCCCCTATCGGGGGTGGGCGCCTATGTCATCGCTTAAGACGACGCATCGCTGGGCAGTCGCTCGGCAAAACCCCGAGCTCGAAAAGGAGTTTTCGGCTGGCCTGGGCATATCCGGGCTGGTGGCGCGCATTATGGTTGCGCACGGCATTACATCCATCGAAGAAGGCCAGCTGTTTTTGACGCCTTCGCTCGATCGCGACTGGGCCGACCCGCTCGTTATTCCGGGCATGGCGGTCGTCGCCGACCGCGTTGAGCGCGCTATTCGCAGCCACGAGCACATTGCGGTCTTTGGCGATTTTGATGTTGACGGTATTACGTCGACCTGCCTGTTGACCGAGGCATTGCGCACGTTTGGCGCCGATGTCACGCCGTTTATTCCGCATCGCTTTGACGAGGGCTACGGCCTGTCGCGTGCGGCGCTCGACCGCGTCAACGAGCTCGCCCAACCCAACCTGATTGTGACCGTCGATAACGGTATTGCCGCCAAGGAAGAGGTTTCCTATCTGGAGAGCCTGGGGATCGATTTGGTGGTCACGGACCATCACGAGCCCTCCGACCAGGTGCCGCAGGGCGTGCCCCTGACCGACCCCAAGCTCGAGGACGAGGGTCCCTCGCGCGAGCTTGCCGGTGCCGGCGTGGCGCTCAAGCTGGTGCAGGTCCTGGGCGAGCGTTTGGGCAAGCCGTCGTATTGGCGTTCGCTGATCGAGGTCGCGGCGCTGGGCACCGTGTCCGACATGATGCCGCTCACGCCCGAGAATCGCGCACTGGTCGCCGAGGGCATCCAACAGATGCGCGTGACGGCCCGTCCCGGCTATATCGCGCTTGCCGCACTTGCCAAGGCCGACCTTTCTACCATTACGGCCGACGGCCTGTCGTTTTCGCTCATCCCTCGTCTGAATGCTGCCGGCCGCATGGCTGATCCCAAGCTGGCGCTCGACCTGCTGCTTGCCCGCGATCCTATCGAGGCAAGTGCACTGGCAGCCGAGCTCGAGGAAATCAACCGTCAGCGCCGCGAGATCGAGGCGGAGCTCACACGCGACGCCATGGCAAAGGTCGAGGAGACCTATGACGGCGGTCGCGCAATCGTCGTGGGTGGCGAGGGCTGGCACGAGGGCGTCAAGGGTATCGTAGCGAGCCGCCTGACCAACCGTTATCACGTGCCGGCGCTGCTCTTCTCGATTGAGGACGGCGTTGCGCGCGGATCGGGTCGCTCGGTGGGCAAGGTCAACCTGTTCGACGCCGTCGAGCGTTGTTCCGACCTGCTGATTCGTCGCGGCGGACATGCCGGTGCGGTGGGTGTGACCATCGAGGCATCCAAGCTCGATGAGTTCCGCCGCCGCCTTTCCGCCGTGCTATCGGAGCTTCCCGCCGAGGACTTTGAAGACACCGACGAGGTCGCCGCCACCGTCGACCTTTCCGAGCTGAATATCGAGACCATCGAGCAGATCTCCCGTCTTGAGCCGTTTGGCCAGGGCAACAAGGTGCCGCTGCTGGCTGCCGAGGGCGTGACGATGTGCGACCGCGCCGTGGTGGGCAAAACCGGCGAGCACATGCGCTTTGTGGCGACCGATGGCGCCGCGAGTGTGCCGGCCATTATGTTCCGCGTGCCGCAAATCGATAAGCTCATCAACTGCGATAGCGCTGTCGACTTGGTGTTCGAGGCCGTTGCCGAGCATTGGCAGGGGCGTGTGAAGCCCAAGCTCATGATCAAGGATGTTCTGGTTCGCGATACCACGCTGCCCAGCGTCGATGATCCGGCATGCGAGCTTCGTCGTGGCGTGCAGCCGGCGGATTCCGGCCTGCGCCTGGAGTCGCGTAAGCGCGAGACGCTCGCCCAGCTTTCCTATACCGAGCTCACGCGCTCGCTTATCCATAGCTTTATCGGATCGAACCAGCCGCACCGCGCGCAGGTTGAGGCGCTCGATGCCTTGGCCGACCACCAGAGCGTCTTGGCCGTTATGGGAACGGGCCGCGGCAAGTCTCTCATCTTCCATGTACATGCTGCGCGTGAGGCTGTCCTTCGCGGACGTGCGAGCATCTTTGTCTATCCGCTGCGCGCGCTCGTTGCCGACCAGGCCTATCACCTCTCGTCGACGATGGCAGCGCTTGGCATTGGCGTTGGCGTGCTGACCGGCGAGACCGTGGAGGCCGCACGCGATGATGTGTTCGCCGGCCTAGCTTCGGGCCGCACCGGTATCGTGCTCACGACGCCCGAGTTCCTATCTATCCACCGTGACCGCTTCGCGCGTTCGGGCCGCATCGGCTTTGTCGTTATCGATGAGGCGCACCACGCCGGCCTTGCCAAGGGCGGCGACCGCAGTGCCTATCTCGACATGCCCGATATCCTCAAAGCCCTGGGCGACCCGGTTGTTATGGCTGCGACGGCCACCGCGACGGCTCCGGTCGTGGCCGAGCTTGCCCGCATGCTGCCGATTACTCGCACGGTGGTCGACGAGACGGTGCGCGAGAACCTGCAGCTCGAGGACGACCGCGACCTTGCGAGCCGCGAGAACCGTTTGGTGTCGATCGTGGCGACGGGGGAGAAGACCGTCATTTACGTCAATTCGCGCGACCAGTCCGTGGCGCTCGCCAAGACGTTGCGCAAGCGTGTGCCCGATTGCGCAACCCATATCGCGTTCTATAACGCGGGGCTTGCGCGCTCCGATCGCCGCCGCGTGGAGGAAGCATTCCGAGACGGAAGCCTCAGCTGCATCGTCTCGACCTCTGCCTTTGGCGAGGGTGTCAATCTGCCCGATATCCGCCATGTCGTGCTGTACCACATGCCGTTTGGCGCCATTGAGTTCAACCAGATGAGCGGGCGTGCCGGTCGTGACGGACAGCCCGCCGTGATCCACCTGCTCTATTCGTCGCGCGACGCCCGCATCAACGAGCGCCTGCTCGACTGCTATGCACCCGAGCGCGACGAACTCGTCACACTCTATCGTGCGTTGCAGACCATGTGGCGCTCCAACCGCGGTAAGACCGGGGATGATTCATTCTGCGCAAGCGATATCGACATCGCGCAGATGTGCCTTGCCATCGATGCTCGCACGCCGGTCGACGAGCGCTCGGTGGAAAGTGGCCTGGGAATCTTCGAAGAGCTTGGTTTCTGTCGCGTTTCGGGGTTTGACGACACCCGTCGCATCGCGATGGCCGAAAACCCCGGCCGTGTGCAATTGAGCAGGTCAATTCGCTATTTGGAGGGCTTGCGCTCGCGCATGGAGTTCTCGGCTTTCCGGAGCTGGGCGCTCGATTCGTGCGCTTCTGATATGCTAGCCAAAGTTAACCGCCCGATCGTACCGCGGGCCTAGGGGAAGGGGACCTCGATGGATGCCGCAGCCCGTACCGCCCATGATTCCACCCTCCAGCCGTTTTCGGAGATGGAGCACTATAAGCATGCCGATGAGCTGCCGCCCGAGATTATGGCGGACAGCTACGACAAACTGGAGCGCCTGTGCCTCAAATATATGAATGAGGACGACTTTTCTAAGGTGGAGCAGGCCTATTGCTTTGCTGCCGAGAAGCACTGCAACCAAAAGCGCCGCTCGGGTGAGATGTACATCAACCATCCCGTCGAGGTGGCCATCATTTTGGCCGATCTCAAGATGGACTGCGATGTAGTGTGCGCCGCGCTGCTGCACGATACCGTCGAGGATACCGAGACCTCGCTTGCCGATGTTTCCGGCCTGTTTGGCGATACGGTGGCCGAGCTCGTCGATGGCGTGACCAAGCTCACCAACATCGAAGTCGACAGTATGGACGAGAAACAGGCGCTCACGCTGCGAAAGATGTTCCTCGCCATGTCCAAGGACATCCGCGTCATCATCGTTAAGCTTGCCGACCGTCTGCACAACATGCGCACCCTTGCAGCCCTGCGTGAGGACCGTCGCCTGTTTAAGGCTCGCGAGACCATGGACGTGTATGCGCCCCTGGCCGACCGTCTGGGCATGAGCTCCATTAAATGGGAGCTCGAGGACCTGTCCTTCTTCTACCTGGAGCCCGATGCCTACCAGCGCATCGCACGCATGGTGGCGGAGTCGCGCGAGGTCCGTGAGCGCTATCTGGCCGAGACCATCAAGACGCTCACCGACGAGCTCAACCGCATTGGCCTGGAAGACTTCCAGATCAACGGCCGTTCCAAGCACTATTGGTCCATCTACCAAAAGATGAAGCGCAAGGGCAAGGAATTCTCCGAGATCTACGACCTGGTGGCACTGCGCGTCATCACACATTCGGTGCGCGATTGCTACTCCACGCTCGGCGCGGTGCACACGCTGTGGCACCCCATGCCCGGCCGCTTTAAAGACTATATCGCCATGCCCAAGGTCAATAACTACCAGTCGCTCCATACGACGGTTATCGGCCCCACGGCCCGCCCGCTCGAGATTCAGATTCGAACCTATGAGATGCATGAGCAGGCCGAGTACGGCATTGCCGCCCACTGGCTATATAAGAAGTCGGGCGGATCGTCTGCTTCCAAGACCAATGACGCTCAACGTTTGGACGACCAGATCAACTGGCTCAAGCATTCGCTCGATTGGGCGGCTTCCGACGAGATCACCGATGCCAAGGAATACCTGCATTCGCTGAAGGTCGACCTCTTCGATCAGGAGATCTTTGTCTTTACGCCCAAGGGCGAGGTCATGGCGCTTCGTGCCGGCTCCACGCCGCTCGACTTTGCCTACGCCGTTCACACCGAGGTGGGAAACCATTGCGTCGGCGCCAAAATCAACGGTGCGGTGGCTCCGCTCACGCACGAGATTAAGACGGGTGACCGTGTCGAGATTCTGACTAACAAGAGTTCCAAGCCGTCGCGTGATTGGCTCAAGATCGTTAAGACACCTTCCGCCAAGTCAAAGATCCGCCGCTATTTTGCCGCTGCGACCAAGGACGACGACGCTGCTGCTGGTCGCGATATGCTGGCTAAGGACCTGCGTAAGCGTGGCTATGGCATTTCTACGCCGCGTTCGACGCGTGCGCTCAACGCCGTGGCGGAGCAGTTTAACTTCAAGCAGCTCGAGGACCTGTTTGCCGCCGTCGGCGCCGGCAAGGTTGCCCCGCGCGCTGTGGGCAATAAGGTCGAGCAAATCTTGGACCCCAAGCCCGAGGAACAGCTCACCAAGGCCGAGGCTATCGCCGAGGTCGTGAAGCAGCCTGCTCGCGGCTCCAACCGCAAGCCGCAAAAGCGCGGCAAGAGCGCCAGTAACGGCATTATCGTCAAGGGCGAGAGCAACAGCGGCCTACTGGTCCGTCTGGCTCATTGCTGCAACCCCGTGACGGGCGACGACATCGTCGGCTTCATCACGCGCGGTCGTGGCGTTTCGGTGCATCGCGCCAACTGTCCCAACGTCAAGGGTCTTATGGAGCATCCCGAGCGCATGATCGAAGTGGAGTGGGACGGCGCTGCCGACACCCTCTTCCAGGTCGAGATCGTGGTCGAGTGCCTGGACCGCATGGGCCTGCTCAAGGATGTCACCATTGCCATTGGCGATGCGGGCGGCAATATCCTTTCTGCCGCCACGTCGACCAACCGCGAGGGTATTGCAACCCTGCGCTTTATGGTCGAGATCTCGGACGCGAGTGGTCTGGATCCGCTGCTGGCCTCCATCAGCAGCGTTGACTCGGTCTACGACGCGCGCCGCCTGATGCCCGGTGAGGGTGGAGCCCAGCTTAAGCGCCGCGTTTAGTCGCGACGAACGTGTCACATTATCGATATTCGCTACACTCGAGGCATCGTTTGATGCCTCGAGTTCTATAGAGAGGAGAGGGACATGAGTGCTGTGTCCTTGGATTTAACTCCCAAGGGATCGGTCGAGATCGAGACGCTCGTAAACGGTCCCATTCAGACCAATAGCTATGCTGTTATTTCGGACAATGAGTGCGTGATTATCGATCCCGCATGGGAAGGCGAACGCCTGGTGGAGCATATTCGAGCCGAGCATCCCGGCGTACGCGTGTTTGGCGCCGTATGCACTCATGGCCATGCCGATCATGTTGGTGGTGTTGCAGGCGTGCGAACCACCGTTGGCGAGGGCTGCCAGTATGAGCTGTGTGCTAAGGATGTGGCGGTGCCGCATGCGAACATCGAGGAACAGCGAGCTATGTGGGGCATTGAGACGCCTGACCCCGGGGAGCCGACGCACCTGCTCGCCGAGGGAGATGCTATCAAGGTGGGCGATATCTACCTGCAGGTGATCGAGACGCCAGGGCATACGCCGGGCGGGATCGTCTTGTTTGCCGCCACCGAGCAGGGGAACATTGCCTTTGTGGGCGACACCATGTTTCCGGGTGGGCACGGCCGCACCGATCTTTCTGGAGGAGACGAGGCGGCGATTCTGCGCTCGCTCTCCAAGCTCGCCCGGCTTCTCCCGCCCGATACCGTTTGCCTAACCGGTCATGGCGATTCGACCACCATGGCACGCGAGCTCATGCAGAACCCTTTCATGCAGATTTAGCTTAATAGTCGGCTTTTGAAGCACGAGAAGCGTCCAAACGTCAAGCTATTTTTCCCCAACGGGTCGATTTCGTAGGGCAAACGGTCAAAAAAGTCTGTTTGGACGATATTCGTGAACAAACGAACGTTTATGCTCGGGTGCGCCGTGGTAAAATCTCAGGCGTTATCGGAGCAACCTTACAGGAGGTTTCTTTTATGCTCGTCAACGCAGCAGACATGCTCAAGAAGGCCGAGGCCGGCAAGTACGGTCTTGGTGCCTTCAACACCAACAACCTCGAGTGGACCCTGGCTATTCTCCAGGCCGCCGAGGAGGCCAAGTCTCCGCTGATCCTTCAGTGCACCGCTGGTGCCGCTAAGTGGATGGGCGGTTTCAAGGTCTGCGCCGACATGGTCAAGGCTGCCGTCGAGGCCACGGGCGTTACCGTTCCCGTCGCCCTTCACCTCGATCACGGTTCTTACGAGGACTGCTTCAAGTGCATCGAGGCCGGCTTCACGTCCATCATGTATGACGGCTCTCACGAGGAGACCTTCCAGCTTAACCTCGACCGCACCAAGGAGCTCGTTGAGCTTGCCCACTCCAAGGGCATGTCCATCGAGGCCGAGGTCGGCGGCATCGGCGGCACCGAGGACGGCGTGACCTCCAGCGGCGAGCTCGCTGATCCTGCTGAGTGCAAGCAGATCGCTGACCTGGGTGTCGACTTCCTCGCCTGCGGCATCGGCAACATCCACGGCGTGTACCCCGCCGACTGGGCTGGTCTTTCCTTCGAGCGTCTGGGCGAGATTAAGGCCCAGACCGGTGACCTGCCCCTCGTTCTGCACGGTGGCACCGGCATCCCCGAGGATCAGATCAAGAAGGCCATCTCCCTGGGCATCTCCAAGATCAACGTCAACACCGACCTGCAGCTCGTCTTCGCCAAGGGCGTCCGCGAGTACATCGAGGCTGGCAAGGATCAGCAGGGCAAGGGCTTTGACCCCCGCAAGCTCCTCAAGCCTGGTCGCGACAACATCGTTGCCCGCACCAAGGAGCTCATGGAGGAGTTTGGCTCCGTCAACAAGGCGTAAGTAGCGGTTTAACTTCCCGCCGGAGGCCCCGTTTCCCCTACGCTGTTTCCCTCGCGCTCACCTGGCTTCGCCAGAAGTCGCGCGACGGAATCAGCTCCGGGGAAACGGGGCCTCCTTTGTTAACTTGCTACAGGGTTACTGGTCTGATTTTAGTTATATGGTTACCGTTCAGCGGTGTTGATGGCTCCCTTGTTGGGGCTTTCTTTTTATCTCGCTACAATGGGCTTCAAGCGTTCTAGTGACTTGGAGTTTTGGTATGGCTGTTATTAATGTGCTGCCTTCGGATGGGAAGGTTATTGACGAGGGTCCAGTTGGTTGCTCTGCTGATGTTTGCTGTGATGACTTTCGTCATCTCGATGTTGGACTGCCGCCCGAGATTCTTCGTCTTATGGATGCCGGGTATTTGACGCAGGCTGTTGCTGCCTGCGATCGCCTTTTGGAGCAGAACCCCGAGCCTTCGCTGGCTGCTTGTGTTCGTGCCGAGCGGTATCGCATGCTCGAGACGCCGCTTCATTTTTCGGTGTCGCGCGACCAGGCTATTGCGATGATTCGCGAGGAGTGGCCAGAGTTTACCGAAGAGCAGTTTGATGACCTGATTAATCGTAAGCGTATTGACTGGCGCTTTATCGATGGCGAACTGTTCGTTCTCGACAACTTCCTCGATTCGCTTCGCGTATATCCCAAAGAGGTTCCCGGCATGCGGCCCGATTCTACGGACGGAATAGCACTGCGCAACGAGATGCTCAAGGAGATGGAGTCACAAAACGGATTGGCTCGCGTCATTACGCTTAAAGCGTCCGTGTCTGTCCCCGGCGCTCTGGAAGGGGAGACCGTTCGCGCGTGGCTACCCGTTGCCGCCGCCTGTCGTCAACAGTCTCATATCGAGGTTCTCGATATGACGCCGGAGGGTGCTGTTGCCCCCGCGAATGCTTCGGCGCGTACCGCCTCGTGGTCTTCTTCGAGTGAGCGCTCATTCTCGGTGACCTATCGCTATCAAATTGATGCCGCTTATCGTGATGTCTATGGGGGTGCGCTTCCGGTGCATCCTTGCATGGACGCGCCACTGCCCGTGGACACCTCCGAGGACCGTCCGCACATTGCATTCACGCCGTATCTACAGCAGCTGACAGCCCGTGTCATTGACGGGCTCGAGGATCCGCTCGATCGCGCCCGTGCTATCTATGATTACCTGACGCAGTACATCGACTATCGCTATCAGCCGCCGTACTTGCTTTTGGGATCTATTGCCGATGACTGCGCGCATTCGCTCCGCGGCGATTGCGGTGTTATGGCGCTCACGTTTATCACCATGTGCCGTATCGCGGGCGTGCCTGCCCGTTGGCAGAGCGGCCTGTATGTTGCGCCCGATTCGGTGGGGTCGCACGACTGGGCAGAGTTCTATACGCCGCAGACCGGATGGCTCAACGCCGACGTGTCATTTGGATCTTCTGCTCGCAGGATGGGGGAGGAGTGGCGCCGCCGTCACTACTTTGGCAATCTCGACCCGTGGCGTATGGTGGCCAACAATCGATTCCAGGCAGAGTTTGAGCCCTCTTTCGACGGCATGCGCGAGGACCCTTACGATAACCAGATGGGTGAGGCTTCGGTCGACGGTCGCGGATGCCGTCGGCGCGAGATGCTCCGCACGGTCGAACTCATCGAACTCATCGAAATGCTCGAAGTTCCATTTTCGGACTAATCGGTAGAAAGCTGTGATAAACTAACTCACGCATTGCGTGCCCGAGTGGCGGAATTGGCAGACGCAGTGGACTCAAAATCCACCGTTGGCAACAACGTGCGAGTTCGAGTCTCGCCTCGGGCACCATACATGCAAGTGAGCGTTCAAGGGGGTTGCGGCCCCCTTTTTCGTGCCGAACTCGCGTGAGCGCGCGAAGCGTTAAGCAAACAGGCCTGTGGCCTGTTTGTAGCGGAGCGTGGCGAGGGCGCCACGCGCCCGAAGCCCGGGGCTTCGCGAAGCGAAGGCCCTTCGAGTCTCGCCTCGAGCACCATACATGCAAGCGAGCGTTCAAGGGGGTCAAGGTCCCTTTTTCGTGTACGTAATGTGATAACGCGCTGTACGTGTTATTATTCGCAGGGCATTGTTCCCGCAATGCCCTAAAGAGGAACCTGAGGGTTCCCACCTTTTGGCGCCAATGAGCAGCTGACTGGTCATACAACTTAGATTCCCTTCCTCAAATCGAGGAAGTCTATGTGTACGACCTGGTTGCTGAGAAGCGCCGGGTTATTTTTTTATGAATGGAGGTAGGGAAAATAGCTAAGTCTGATGACACCCGCATCAACGACGAGATCACTGCATCTTCGTGCCGTTTGATTGGCGTCGATGGCTCTCAGCTCGGCCTGTTCGCCATCCGCGATGCCCAGCGCGTCGCCGACGATCAGGGTCTCGACCTGGTCGAGATCGCTCCCAACGCGGAGCCGCCGGTCTGCAAGGTCATGGACTACGGTAAGTTCAAGTACCAGCAGGCCATGAAGGCCAAGGCTGCTCGTAAGAACCAGTCCAAGGTCGAGGTCAAGGAAATGAAGTTCCGACCCAAGATCGACGTTGGCGACTACGAGACCAAGAAGGGCCACGTTCTGCGTTTCCTCAAGAAGGGCGCACGCGTTAAGATCACCATCATGTTCCGCGGCCGTGAGATGGCTCACCCGGAGCAGGGCCTTAACGTTCTCGAGCGTCTCGCCGAGGATCTCAAGCCTTACGCTACGGTCGAGTCCAAGCCTAAGATGGAAGGCCGTAACATGCTTATGCTGCTCGCCCCGATTAAGGGCGCCTTCGATGAGGATAAAGCGGCAAGCGATAGCAAGTAACTAGTGTTCTGTAACCGATTAAGGAGTATTTCATGCCTAAGATGAAGTCCCACAGCGGCACCAAGAAGCGTTTCCGCAAGACTGGTACCGGCAAGCTTATGCGCGCCAAGGCTTTCAAGAGCCACATCCTGAGCAAGAAGTCCACCAAGCGTAAGCGTGGCTTCCGTCAGGAGACCGAGATCGCCGCTGCCGACCGCAAGGTCATCAAGTCGCGTCTCGCCTAAGTTCGCGTTCCCGTTTTTCGTTTTACCGTCTAGGAGTTGATAGAACATGGCACGTATTAAGCGCGCTGTTGCCGCCAAGAAGAAGCGCCGTACCGTTATGCACCGTGCGAAGGGTTACTATGGTGCCGCTTCGCGTACTTACAAGCATGCTAAAGAGCAGGTCCAGCACTCCCTGCAGTATCAGTATCGTGATCGCCGCAACAAGAAGCGCGAGATCCGTTCTCTCTGGATCACTCGTATCAACGCTGCTGCTCGCCTGAACGACATCTCTTACTCTCAGTTCATGCACGGCCTGAAGGTTGCCGGCATCGAGCTCGACCGCAAGGTCCTGGCTCAGATGGCTTACGAGGACATCGAGTCCTTCAACGAGCTGGCTACCATCGCCAAGAAGGCTCTCGAGGCCTAATAGATTCTCTTGAATCGCTAGGGGAGTGTCGCGTTGTGCGCGGCACTCCCTCTTTTTATCTGAAGCGCGGTTTACATTGCTAAAAGCGCGGGTAGATAAACACATATAGGTGACCGATCTCTATATATTCCTGAACCAAAGGGTCATCATCTGATATGTGCGGAAGATCCGCACCAGTCTTTCTATTACCTATAGAAAGCGATATGTTGTGTAGGACTTGTGAAGAGTGGAATTGACAACCCACAGGGCTTCGCGGTCTGGCAATATATCTCCTTGCCGCGCGGCCCGGTCGGACCGGATCAGCCGCC
>CATWID010000046.1 GCA_958350755.1 uncultured Collinsella sp. | reverse complement strand
GTGTGAATGTTTGATTTACGCGCTATGATGTGCCCTTGCATACAGAGCTCGGCGGAATGGTAACGGTCGCCGGGACACGTTTTTGAAAGGACAATCATGTCAGAAGAACTTCGTTCCATCCCGCCCCAACACGGGTCCTTTGTATTTACGTCGGAGTCGGTGACCGAAGGTCATCCCGATAAGATCGCTGACCAGATCAGCGACGCCGTCCTCGACGCAATCCTCGCCAAAGAAATAGAGCTCCAGAAGCAGGGCTACATCGCCCCCAACGGCGTGCCTGCCAACGTGGAGAACGTCCGCTGCGCCTGCGAGACCCTCGTGACCACCGGCACCGTCATCGTCGCCGGTGAGATTCGCACCCAGGCCTACGTCGACGTACAGGAAATCGCCCGTGGCGTCATCCGCCGCATTGGCTACAACCGTGCAAAGTTCGGTTTTGACTGCGACACCTGCGGCGTTATGAGCCTCATCCACGAGCAGTCGCCCGATATCGCCCAGGGCGTCGACGAGTCCTTCGAGACCCAGACCGGCGCTACCACCGACCCGATCGACCTGATCGGCGCCGGCGACCAGGGCATGATGTTCGGTTATGCCTCCAACGAGACCAAGACCCTCATGCCCATGCCGCACTACCTGGCAAGCCGCCTGGCCGAGCGCCTGTCCGCCGTGCGCCACGATGGTACCCTGGCCTACCTGCGCCCCGACGGCAAGACCCAGGTCACCGTGCGCTACGAGGACGGCAAGCCTGTGGAGGTCACGACCATCGTAATCTCCACGCAGCACGCTGCCGAGATTGAGGACATGGGCAAGATCAAGGCCGACCTCATCGAGCATGTCATTACCCCGGTCATGGCCGCCGAGAACATGCCGTGGGACAACGCGGACATCTACGTGAACCCCACCGGTCGCTTTGTTGTGGGCGGCCCCATGGGCGACACGGGCCTCACCGGCCGCAAGATCATCGTCGACACCTATGGCGGCTACGGCCGTCACGGCGGCGGCGCCTTTAGCGGCAAGGACTGCACCAAGGTTGACCGCTCCGCCGCGTATGCCGCGCGCTGGGTCGCCAAGAACGTGGTCGCCGCCGGTCTGGCCGACCGATGCGAAGTCGAGCTTGCCTACGCCATCGGCGTTTCCAAGCCCCTCTCAATCATGGTCGACACCTTCGGTACCACGCATGTTGCCGAGGACAAGATCGTCGAGGCCGTCGAGAAGACCTTCGACCTGCGCCCGGGCGCAATCATCCGCGACCTAGACCTGCGTCGCCCCATCTACGAAAAGACGGCAGCCTACGGTCACTTCGGCCGCGAAGACGCCGACTTCACCTGGGAAAAAACCGACCGAGTCGAAGAACTCAAAGCAGCCTGCGGCCTGTAAGCTAACGGCAAAAGCTACAGCCAAGAAACAACGCACCAAAAGAAGTACCGGCTCCAACCGGTACTTCTTTTTTATTTAAAGATGGTGAAGATGAGCCGACCTGGGACATGGAATAGGTCATAGGCCGATAAATTTCGCAGCAGAGCGACTCCAACCATGTATCCTAAGTTCCGAGGGCTTTGGTATTTGGTCGATCGCGAGTTCCGCACGAGCCGGAGGCCACTTAATGTGGCCTCCGTGCGAGCCAGGACTGTAGAGCAGGCGACCAAATACCAAAGCCCTCGGAACGACGGGATAGAACAGGAGCGCATATGGCAGGCAAGCCGCAAACACTAGCTACGACCTCGGCATTCGAGATCTTGGGGCCCGTCATGGTCGGCCCCAGCTCATCGCACACCGCTGGCGCCCTGCGCTGCGCCCAAGTTGCCGCCAGCCTGCTGGAAGGCCGCATCACTAAGGTCACCTTTGGCCTGTGGAACTCCTTTGCCCACACCTACCGCGGCCACGGCACCGATCGTGCGCTCGTCGCGGGCATCCTGGGCCTCGACACCGACGACGAGAACATCAAGCAGGCCTTCGACCTCGCACGCGAGCAGGGCCTCGAATATCACTTTGACATCAAGGGCGACGACGCCTCCATCCACCCCAACACCGTCGACATTGACATGGTCGACGACACGGGCGCCACGGCACAGGTACGCGGTGAGAGCCTGGGCGGCGGCAAGATGCGCATCAGCCGCATTAACGGCGTCGGCGTCGACATCTCGGGCATGTATTCCACGCTGTTTGTGGCACACCAGGACGTCCCCGGCGTGCTCGCCGCGCTCACGAACCTGCTCGCCTACGCACACGTGAACATCGCCTTCTGCCGCACCTACCGCACCGAAGTGGGCGGCCAGGCCTACTCCGTCTTTGAGACCGACGGCGCGCCCGACGACACCGTTATCCCCATGCTACGCAAACTCGACAATGTCGATTACGCGACCTTTATCGAGCTCCCCGGTTCCGCCTCGTCGCTCTCCCCCGGTGTCTCGGCAAAGGAGATCTTCGACGACGGCGAGCAGCTGCTCGATGCATGCGCCGAGCTCGGCCTGAATATCGGCGCCGTTATGGCCGTGCGCGAGGCGCGTCTGACCGGCGAGACCCACGCCGTCGCCGCCATGCGCCGCGTGCTCGACGTCATGCGCGAGGAGACCACGACCCCTATCGTCAATCCGCAGCGATCGCTCGGCGGGCTTATCGGCGGCGAGGCTAAACTCGTCGATGCCACCGGCCGCAACGATTTGAGCACGAGCCTGATGGGCACCGTTCAAACCGACGCCGTGGCCCGCGCCATGGCCGTGCTCGAACGCTCGGCCACGATGGGCGTAATCGTCGCAGCTCCGACGGCAGGATCCGCGGGTGTCGTCCCCGGCTGTGTGCTGGCACTCGCCGACCACCTGCAGCTCGACGACGAGCAGGTGATGGACGCGCTCTACTGCGCCGCCGCCATCGGCCTCAACCTCACCACGAGCGCCTGCGTCGCCGGCGCCGAGGGCGGCTGCCAGGCGGAGGTGGGAAGCGCCGCCGCCATGGCTGCCGCCGCGCTGGTGCAGATGCTCGGAGGCACGCCCGAGCAGGCGCTCGACGCCAGTTCCATCGCGCTGAGTAACCTATTGGGACTCGTATGCGATCCCGTAGGAGGCCTCGTGGAGGTGCCCTGCCAAAACCGCAATGCCATCGGCGTGGCAGCGGCCTTCAGCTCGGCACAACTCGCCCTCGCCGGTATCAAGAGCCTGGTGCCGTTTGACCAGATGGCGCACGTCATGCTCTCCGTGGGCCACGCGTTGCCGGCCACGCTGCGCGAGACGGCAAAGGGTGGCATCGCGCAGGCTCCGGCCGCACTTTCGGCCTGTGCAAAATGCGGTGTGTGCGGATAGCGACAAAGAACGACTCGAAGGTGGGACAAATGTCCCACCTCTTTTGAATGCCACCGTTTCCATACCACAAACAACTGGGTAATCGCTATAATGCAAGCCCAGTAAAAACACGATGAGCCGCAAGGCGAAATCCGAAGGATATGCATACGATGTCGCAAAACGATCGAACTCAACTGATTCCCGATCCGCAGCAGCCGAGCAGGCACACCGGCGGCGTTCAGTCGCCGCGTCCTATCGCGCCGAGCCGCGGTCAGCAGCGAGGTGCGGCAAACGTTTCCCAACGTCCGGACAAGCAGCATCAGCAGCGCCAGGCAAATGGCAATGCGCCCAAGCAGCCCCCCACGCACGCTCGAGGCGATCGCGGCCCCGCACGCAAACCCGCCGAGAACAATAAGTCGGGCAAAAAGACGACGCTCTTTGTCGTTCTGGGTCTTATCGTCATTGTCTATATCGTAGGCGTTGTAGCGTTTTCGCAGGTAGCCTACCCCAACACCACTATCGCCGGCGTCGATGTCTCGTTCTCCAACGCTTCGTCTGCCGCCACCAAGGTCAACTCGGCTTGGAAGCACTATAAGCTCACCGTGACAGGCGATGACTTTAGCTGGACCTATCAGCCCGAGTCCGATGAGCCCATTGTCGACGGCGAAGCTGCCGCAAAAGAGATTATCAGCCGCAACGAAGCCATTGTATGGCCGGTTCGCCTTGTAGAATCCTTAAGCGGCAAGACCAAAACAACCGCTAGCTCCAACGAAGTCGATCTTGATCAAGACGTCGACCTGTCCATGCTCTCCGACACCTTTGACCAAAAGCAGTTTGAGAAGGATCTGGGCGCCGCCATCGACGAGTTTAACGAGGGGCGTTCGGGCGCGTTCGAGGCCAATAGCTCCTATGACGAGCAGGCCGGCAAGTTTACCGTCGAGAAGGCGCGCTCCAACGAAAAACTCAACCGCGAGCATGTCATTAAGTATGCCGAGCTCGAGCTTGCCTCGCTGGCCGAGACCGTAGATCTTTCCAAGCTCGGCAACGATGCCTATGAGCCGCTCAATGGAACGCTGACCGATGATCAGATTCAGGCCGCATGCGATGCCGCCAACAACTTCTTGGGCGTCAACGTGACCCTCAAGCTCAACGGCGAGGATGCCGGCAAGGTTGATGGCAGCTCCGTGTTGCAGTGGATCAGCTTTGCCGATCCGGCCAACCCCACGCTCGATACGTCGCAGATCAGCAGCTGGGCAGCCGAGCTCGCCAACGGCTTTAATACCGTGGGCTCCACTCGCTGGTGGACGCGCGCCGATGGCAAGCAGTGCGCCGTCGAAGGCGGCGACTTTGGTTGGTCCATCGACAGTACCTCGCTCGCCAAGCAGGTCGAAGACGCCATTAACAACAAGCAGACCGGCGAAATCGATATCAAGTACTCCCAGAAGGCCGACACCTTTACCGCAAAGGGAGAGCCTGACTGGAAGGCATACGTCGATGTCGATCTGTCCGAGCAGCACGCGCGCTACTACGACGAGAGCGGCAATATTGTGTGGGAGGCCAACTTTATTTCCGGCAAACCGGGCGAAGACGCCACCCCCGAGGGCGTATGGCAGATCAACAGCAACGATGGCGCCAGCAAACTCATCGGTGCCAAGGACCCCGAGACCGGCAAGCCCAAATACGAGAGCCCGGTTAGCTACTGGATGCCGTTTGAGGGCAACATGGTCGGTTTCCACGATGCATCGTGGCAAAACGACAAGAGTTTCGACGATCCCAACTCCTACAAGTGGTACGGCAGCCACGGATGCATCAACCTTCGCCTGGCCGACGCCAAGGCGCTGCACGATTGCATCAAAGTCGGCCTGTGCGTGGTTGTCCACTCGTAGTGCAACGCGCGCATTCCTACAACGTGGAACCGCTGCGACCAATCTAACAGTTCCGAAAGAAACCGTCCTATGCGCCCGCCCCAACCGGTGGGCGCATATAATTATCGAGGTTCTTTCTATAAAGGAGACGCTATGCCGAATGTCCCCAACATCACCCCGGGCCCGGATGATACCGAGCACACGCCCGAAGGTGCCACCGAAACGCTTCCTCTGATCACAGACGTACATGCCGACAAGGAGAGCGGACGCATGAACGATACGGCCGAGATTTCCGATGAAGAGGCATATGCCAAGCTCAAGGCAAAACGTGCCGAACGTCGACGCAAAAAGCTGATTCGACGCGGCATTGCCGCCGGCATCGTGGGTGTCATCGCGCTCATTGCTATTGTTGCAACCCTGGTTATCAATGCGCAGCCACAGGGCGATAGCGGGCCTGCGACCGACATGGTGACCGAGGGCACGTTTAGCACAACGGTCGAGGCAAAAGGCCAGCTCAAACCCATTTCGTCCTCAGTGGTCTCCCCTTCTGTCGACGGCACGGTCGATTCGATCAACGTGCAGGCAGGCCAATCCGTCAACGAGGGCGACGTGCTTATGACCATTAAAAACGACGAGCTCGATCGCAACGTTGCCGAGGCGCAGCGTGCAGTTGCAGCCGCTCAAGAAGACCTCGCCAACGCGAAGAAAGCCGCAGCTGCCGCGCAGGCCAACCCAACGACGGACGTCGACGGAGGTTCCGCAGCGGCTGGCATCTCCGCCGCATCAGCGGACACGAACGCCGTATCGGCCGCGCAGCGCAGCCTCACATCGGCCCAGGCAAACCTCGATCAGGCGAACGCCAAGGCCGCCAGCCGTACGGTCACGGCCCCGAGCTCGGGCAGCATCGTGGCGCTCAACGCCAAGGTGGGCGCCACGGTAACAGGCGGCATGATCATGGGCGAAAGCGATACGAGCGGCGGCAAGCAGTGCATGCAGATCGCCGACCTGTCCAAGATGAAGGTGACGGTTCAGGTGGGCGAAAAGGATATCGCCAAAATTGCCGTGGGCCAAAGCGCCAACGTGACCTACCCCGCGTTTCCCGATATCGTGAGCCAGGGCACCGTCACGGCTATCGCCTCGGTGGCAAACTCCGACTCCTCCTCCGGGAGCGGCGGCAGTGTGACCTTTAACGTCGACATCCTCATCGAAGCACCTGACAGTCGCCTTAAGCCGGGTATGACTGCCGAGGTCTCGGTAGTGACCGAGAAGCTCGACGACGTGGTGATGGTGCCGACCATGGCGCTGATGACCGAAGATGGCGAGCACTATTACGTCAATTTTGCCACCGATTCGGAGGGTAAAAAGACGCGCCGCGTGAAGGTGACCGTCGTGACGCAAAACGACAACGAGGCTGTAGTCGGTAAGACGCAGGCCAAGCGCGACGACCAGGGCAACGAGATCAATCCAGACGTCCCGGTTACCAAGCTACGCGACGGCGACACCATCGTGACGGATACCGGCACAGGAATGACGGCAGACGGCGGCGACAACATGCCTGCCGACGAGGGCAAGTAATGCGTCCCGTCATCGACATCCGCAACGTGCACCGCATCTTTGAGAGCGAGGCCGGTTGCGCCCACATCCTGCATAACGTGAGCCTGGCAGTAGATCCCGGTGAGTTCGTTGCCATCACCGGCCCCTCGGGCTCAGGCAAGTCGACGCTCATGAACATCCTGGGCTGCCTGGACAAACCGACGGCGGGCGATTACTTCCTGCAAGGGCTCAACGTCGCCGAGCTCGACGATGACGAGCTCACCGAGGTGCGAGCGCTGAGCATCGGCTTTGTCTTTCAGAGCTTTAATCTGCTGCCGCGCCTGACGGTGATCGAAAACGTCATGCTGCCGCTGTCCTACACCAATGTGCCGCGCAGCCAGCGCGAGATGCGCGCCGTACACGCGCTGCAGGCCGTCACGCTTCCGGTCGACCATTGGGACCATCGTATATCGGAGCTGTCGGGCGGACAGATGCAGCGCGTCGCCATCGCGCGCGCCCTTGTCAACGATCCACCCATCATTTTGGCCGACGAGCCGACGGGCAACCTGGACTCCGCCACGGGAGCGCTCGTCATGGAAACCTTCCACAAGCTCCAGGAGCGCGGCAAAACCATCGTGCTTATCACACACGACCCCGGCATCGCCGCCGAGGCCGACCGTGCCGTGACCATCCGCGACGGTCGCATTCACGACGGCGCGTATATTCCGCATGCACCGCGGACCCTACGCAGCGCCGTAGATAGCCTGCCCATGATTTCCGCCTCCGCCAACCCGCCGAAAGGAGTGATGGCATGAGCGCCCGCGATCTTATCCAGGAAGCCCTTCACTCGCTCGAGGCCAACAAGGGGCGCAGCCTGCTCACCATCCTGGGCATTGTCATCGGCATCGCCTCGGTCATTGCCATGACTTCGCTCATCGGCGGCATCCAAAACAGCTTGGTCAACAGCCTGGGCCTCAACGCAGCTCGCATGGTTCAGATCTATTCGTCCCAAGAACTCTCTGATTCTGACGTCCAGAAGCTTAAAAAACTGGTGCCGCAGATAGAACAGATCGGCATTGTCAAAAGCGCGTATACCGAGTATAAGACCGGCGATAAAAGCTATACCGTCATGGCACAGGGTGTCGATAGCGACATGCTCGACGCCGTGGGTGCCAGTAAGCTCGTTGCGGGGCGCACCTACACCGATGTCGAGTCAAAGGCAGGCTCGCGCGTGGCGCTCATCAGCCGCGGCGGCGCCGATCAGCTTTACGGCAACGAACAGGATGCGCTGGGAAAAACCATCAAAGTGTCCAACGGCGAGGTGCAGATTGTAGGCGTGATTGATGGCGGCAGCGACTCCATGGGCTCGCTCACGCTGTATATGCCACGCGAAACCATCTCCGGCCTGTTTGGCGACGAGAATCCTTCATTTCCCAGCGTGACGGCACTTGCCGCCGAGGGCACAGACATGGACGAGCTCTGCAAGACCATCGAGTCTAAGGTGCGCGCGATGAAGGGCATCTCGGAGGATGATGAGTACGACAGCGTATCGGCGACCTCCATGAAAAGCGCCATCGATGCACTCAACTCGTTTATGGGCGCCTTCTCGCTCATCATGGGCGCTGTCGCCAGTATCTCACTGCTTGTCGGCGGAATCGGCATTATGAATATGATGCTTACCAACGTGACTGAGCGCATCCGCGAGATCGGTATTCGCCGTGCCTTGGGCGCCAGTCGCCGCGATATCACCGCGCAGTTTTTGGCCGAGTCCTCGGCGCTGTGCGTCACCGGTGGCCTGCTGGGTGTCCTGATTGGCTATCTGCTGGCCTGGGGCCTCGCGATGTTTGCCGCAGGATCAGGGGTTCTCAACGAGCTCGGTGCCAGTGGGGAGATCACACCGAGCTTTTCAATCGCCACGGTGCTGCTGGCCTTCGGCGTCTCCGTCGGCATCGGCGTAATCTTTGGCTTCTACCCCGCTCGCCGCGCGGCAAAGCTCAACCCGGTGGAGTGCCTACGCTACCAGTAAGCCACCACCAGCTACCAGTAAGCCACCCCCATATGCTATCTAGCAGCAAAAACAGACACTATTTCACCGCAACTTATTGAAGGGCTGTTTGCGCCAGTTCTGGGCGTCGTCCTCGAGCTATTGATGGATGACGGGCTTGTACGGGTCAAGCTTGCTCGGGGCGCTCCTCCTCGCGGGCGGG
The DNA here is from genome assembly GCA_958350755.1 of uncultured Collinsella sp. GTDB lineage: Bacteria > Actinomycetota > Coriobacteriia > Coriobacteriales > Coriobacteriaceae > Collinsella. The sequence continues at coordinate 5,975 of CATWID010000046.1, read as the reverse complement.
AGGGCGCGCAGGCGCGGCAAGCGCCTAGCGCGCGAACTCCCGTAAGAGCGCGTCTTCCACTTCCCGAAGCGAAAGGGCCCCGCTTCCCTCGGCGGGACGGGTGACCACGATGCAGTGCGCTCCCACGTCGCGCGCGGAGGCGAGCTTCTCGGCCGTGCCGCCTACGGTTCCCGAGTCCTTGGTCACAAGCCACTGGGCGCCCACCTGCCGAAGCATCGCCTCGTTGAGCTCGCGGGTGAAGGGCCCCTGCATGCCGATGACGTGCGACGGCGAAAACCCCGCGTCGATGCACTTCGTTATAGCACTGGGCAGCGGGAGCACGCGCACGAAGAAGCGCTCCGCGAAATCGGCGACGCGCGTGTAGGGAGCAAGCTCCTTGCTCCCCGTCGTGAGAAGAGCGCGACCCGGGTTCTCGGAGAGAAAGCGCGCCGCGCAGGCGATCGACGCGACCGACACGATGCCTTTGGGCAGCGCCTCGACCGGGCGCGCAAGGCGCAGGCATCGTGCACCCACGGCGAGCGAAGCGGCCCGGATGTTGCCGCTTGCGAGCGTAGCGAAGGGGTGCGTGGCGTCGACAACGATGCGCGCGCCAGAAAGCTCGCACTCCATGTCGGCCTCGTCGAGCCTGCCCGCATGCACCTCGATGCCCGGAAGCTCGCCCAAAAGCTCGCCTCCGTACTCGGTTGCCGCGTAGGCACGGGCGGGGATGCCCGCCCCGCTCGCCCATTCGCACAGAAGGCGGCCCTCGGTGGTGCCGGCGAAGATGCGCAGCGCCGGCGCGGATGCGGGCGCCGTCACTTCGGGCCGCCTGTGCGCGTGATCTGGTAGAGCAGCGCGTTCATAATGGCAGCCGCCACGGTCGAGCCGCCCTTGCGACCCCTCGCGACGATGGCCGGCACGCGTCGTGCGAGTAGCTCCTCTTTCGCCTCGACCACGTTCACAAACCCGACCGGCACCCCAACGACGAGCGCGGGCGCGATCTTCCCCGCGTCCATGAGCTCGGCGAGGCGCAGAAGTGCTGTGGGAGCGTTGCCGACGGCCACGATGAGCGGACCCTCGATGCCGCAAGCTTTGTCCATGCTCGCAACGGCGCGAGTCGTGCCCGCGGCGCGCGCAGCCGCGGCGACATCAGGGTCGGCCATGTAGCACACGGCCTTGCAGCCGAGCTTCGCGAGCGCGGGCTTGCTTATGCCTGCAAGCGCCATGTTCGTGTCGGTGAGCACCGTGGCCCCTGCGCGCAGTGCGTCGAGCGCACAGTGCGCGGCGTCATGGGTGAACACGAGAGAATCGGCGTACGAGAAGTCGGCAGTGGTGTGGATGACGCGCTTCACGACGGGCTCTTCGAGCGGCGGGAACGTGCGGCCGCCGAGCTCTTCGGTGATGATCTCGAAGCTGCGCCGCTCGATGTCGCCGGGCGCCATCTCCTTGGAATCCATCTAGTACTCCACTCCTTCCCTTGCACATATCCCCTGCTCGTAGGGATGTTTCTCGCACCGCATCTCGGTTATGTAGTCGGCCATCTCCACGATCTTGCGGGAAGGCGCGCGCCCGGTGAGCGCTACTTCGACGCCGCGCGCGGACATATCGAGCGCGCGGTCCACGAGCGCCTCGTCGACAAGCCCCTTCGAAAGCGCGTCGAGTGCCTCGTCGAGCACGAGCAGTCCCTCTTGCGCGCCCTCGAGCTCGGCGAGCGCGGAAGCGAGGTTCCCATCGTGCAGCTCGCACGTCGCGGCAAGTTCTTCCGACGTCATCGACCAGGTAAACTTGTCCGACACCTTCCCCGCGAACACGGGCACGCCGAAATGCTCGGCGAGCAGGCGCACCTCCCCGCTTTCGCCGTCTTTCAGGAACTGCACGACGACGACGCGGCGGCCTGCAGCGAGCATGCGAAGGGCGAGGCCCATCGCCGCCGTGGTCTTGCCTTTGCCGTCGCCATGATACACGTGGATCATACGCCCTCCTCGATAATGCGGTAGACATACTCCATGTCGAGCACCCCGCGCACGACGTCGGCCAGGCGGTCGAACTCGCGCGCACGGTGATCGGCCGCAGACGCCGCGCCCGCAGCACCCACGACGCTCTCGGGCAGGCCGCGCATGCGCGCGAGCGAGCGCGCGAGGGCGAGCACAACCCCCGGTTCGTCGAACAGGCCGTGGAGATAGGTTCCGAACACGTTTCCGCAGGCCGCGCCTTCCGGTTTGCCGCCAATAGTGCCCGCAGGAGCGCAGGAGACGGTCGTTTCGCCGTCGTGAATCTCGTACCCGCGCGCCGTCATGCCGTTCCACACCGAAAACGCGCCTTGGGCGCCCGTGATGCGCAGTGTCGACTGGGCGAGGCGCTTTTCCTCCTTGAACACCGTACTTGCAGGGATGAGCCCGAGCCCGCGCGCGGTGCCAGCGCCTTCCCTGCCGTGCGGGTCGGAAAGCTCGTCTCCCAAAAGCTGGTAGCCTCCGCATATGCCGAGCACCGGCGTGCCCGCGCCCGAAAGCGCGCGTACACAGGCTCCGATGCCGCTAGCCGCAAGCCAGCGCGCGTCGTCGAGCGTAGTCTTCGAGCCGGGAAGCACCACCAGGTCGGGTCGGCCCAGATCGGTCGTCGAGGAAACGTAGCGCACGCCCACGCCGGGCACGCGCGAAAGCGGGTCGAAGTCGGTGAAGTTCGACAGATGCGGAAGACGCACGACGGCGACGTCGATGACGCCGCGCGCCTCGCGGGCAGATAGGCGCGGCGCGAGCGAGTCCTCGTCGTCCAGGTCGAGCGTAAGATACGGCACGACCCCCACGACGGGAACCCCGCACATCTTCTCGAGCGGGGCCAAACCCGGGCGCAGGATTTCCACATCGCCGCGGAACTTGTTCACCACAAGCCCCCGCAAAAGCGCGCGGTCCTCGGGCGCAAGGAGCGCGACCGTGCCGTAGAGCTGGGCAAACACCCCGCCTGGGTCGATGTCGCCCGCGAGCAGCACGGGGGAGGACACGGCGCGCGCGAGCCCCATGTTGACGATGTCGTTTTCGGCAAGGTTGATTTCGGCGGGGCTGCCGGCGCCCTCGATGACGATGACGTCGTTTTCCTCCGCGAGCGAATCGAACGCCTCCAAAATCTGCGGCATGAGCGCCTTCTTTCGCGCGAAGTAGTCCCTCGCAGCGAAGGCTCCCTGCGCCTTGCCGGCCACGATGAGCTGGCTTCGGTGGCCGCTTTCGGGCTTGAGCAGGATGGGGTTCATGCGCACGTCGGGCGCGATGCCGCACGCCTCGGCCTGCATGATCTGGGCGCGCCCCATCTCGAGCCCGTCGGCCGTGACACCGCTGTTGAGTGCCATGTTCTGGCTCTTGAAGGGAGCCACGCGCAGGCCGTCCTGCGAAAGCACGCGGCACAGCCCAGCCGCAAGCAGGCTCTTCCCCGCGTTCGACATGGTGCCCTGGATCATGATGGGCTTCGCCCTACCCACGGGTATCGACCTCCTTCGCCGAGCCTCGGCCATCCGCGCCCGCCATAGCGCCGCTGAAAGAAGCGCCGCCCCGTTCGTCGGGTTCGCCTTCGCCCGATGCGCCTTCCGCCCGAAGCGCACGGCCGAACGCCATCGCAAGCCGGGCATTCTCCTTGCGCGTGCGCACCGCGACGCGGCACCAGAAACGGGACAGTACCGAAAACGAGTCGCACGTGCGGACCAAAACCCCCTGTTTATACAGGCGCTCGGGGATGTCTTTCGCCGGCGTGCGGACTAAAAGGAAGTTCGCATCCGACGGCACGACGGAAAGCCCGAGCGAGGAGAGCTCGTGGGAAAGCCACGCTCGCTCGCCCGCCAATACATCGCGCGTGCGCGAGACGTATTCAACGTCCTCCAGGGCGGCGATGCCCGCGGCCTCGGCGACCGAGGAGACGGGCCACGCCTGCCCCGCCCGGCGAATCCCCTCGATGAGTTGGGTGTTTCCGCTGATCAGATATCCCAACCGCAACCCCGCCATTCCGTAGAGCTTGGTGAACGCGGAGAGCACGGCCACATGGCGCGAACACGCGGCGCGTGCGGCCACGCTCCTTTCGCGGGCGTCGGGCGCAAATCCGAGAAAGCACTCGTCCACGACGAGCAGCGCGCCCACCTGCTCGCAGCGACAAGCCGCGGCATCGATCACACGGGGGTCGACGAGGCGCCCCGTCGGGTTGTTCGGATTGCAGAGGTACGCCACGTCTCTCGGCCCCTCGATCGCGCGGGCGAAGGAGGCAGGCACGTCGAAGTCGTCCGCTTCGGAGAGCGGGAACTCCTGCACGCATGCGCCGTAGTACGATGCCGCCTCCGCATATTCAGAGAACGTCGGCGCGCACACGACGAGGCGTTTCGGGCGCACCGCCGCGGCGAGCCGCCAGATGATGTCGGACGCGCCCGCGCCGCAGACGATAGTATCTTCGGGAATGCCCTGGGCGCGCGCTAGGGCGCGAACGAGGGCGAGGCTTTCCCTATCGGGGTAGGCGTCGATTCGAGAAAGCGCCTTGCAAGCTGCGGCGACGGCGCGCGGCGAGGGGCCTGCCGGATTCACGTTCACCGAGAAGTCAATGAGGTCGGAGGCGCCCCCTTCGCAAGCGATGCCGAGCGATTGCGCGCTGCCCCCATGCGTACGGGCGTGCAGGACCCCCCCGGCAGCCCGGGGCGCGGCGTGGTCTTCCCTCATGCCATCGCCCCCACGGCGAGCACGACCGCCGCGCGCGCGGCGCCGAAGACGACGAGCGCGCATACGGACGCAGCGAGCATGAGCCTTGTCGCCCGGGCGATGTCGCCCCACTCGATTTCGCGGGACGCGTCTCCTATCGTCGGTTTCTCAACGAGCTTGCCGAAATACACCGCGGGTCCCGCCAGGCGCAGCCCGAGCGCGCCCGCGCACGCTGACTCGGTCTGCGCCGCGTTCGGGCTCGCATGGCGACGCCTGTCGCGGCGCCAGATGCGCGCCGCCCCGCGCGCGTCGAGCCCGACGATCGGGCACACGGCGATCATGAGCAGGGCCGATAAGCGCGAGGGGATCCAATTCACCGCATCGTCGAGGCGCGCCGAGGCGCAGCCGAAGTCGATGTAGCGCTCGTTTTTGTAGCCCACCATGCTGTCGAGCGTGTTCACCGCCTTATACGCCATGCCCAAGGGCGCACCCCCGATCATAAGGTAGAAAAGCGGCGCGATGACACCGTCGCTCGCGTTCTCCGCCACCGTTTCCACGGCGGCGCGCGCGACGCCCTGCTCGTCGAGAACAGACGTGTCACGTCCCACGATGAGCCCGACGGCTTCGCGCGCCGCGACAAGGCCGCCCTTCGAGAACGCGCGGGCAACGGCCAGGCTCTGGCGGCGCAGCTCGCATGCCGCGAGAATCTGATAGCTCGCCCATGCCTCGGCCACGAAGCGCAAGCCGGAGTAAACCATGCCGCAAAGATGCAGGATTACCCAGGTCAAAAGCCCACACGCAAGCGGAAGCGCCACGGCGAGCACAAGCCCTGCGGCGCGCGTGCCCGCGGACGTTTGCGGGAATGCGCGCCGCAGGCGGCCTTCGGCCCACGTGATCGCGCGCCCCATGGCGACGACGGGATGGGGAAGCCAGCGCGGGTCGCCGAAGGCAAGGTCGGCCGCGAACCCGGCGGCGACGGCAAGAATCGTCATCACCGGGCATCGCCCCCCGAAGCGGGGCGAACGTCGCGAAGGCAGCGCCCATCCCAAGTGGCGGCCCATGCGCCGCCCGGCTCGGTATGCACGTCGAAGTATCCCATTTTCGGGACAGCTAGCTCGGAGAGCAGCGCTTTCACGGTACCCGCGTGAACGACGAAGACGGCGCGCCCACTCCCCTGGGCGCGCTCCGATTCGCACGCCTCCCGAAACGCCGCGATGACGCGGCGGGTGAAATCGCTCTTGCCCTCGCCATGCGGGCAGCGCGTCTCGCACCAGGAGTCTACCCAGGCGCGATAGCGCGCATCCTCTTTAAGCTCGGCGGCGCTTCGCCCCT
>CATWID010000045.1 GCA_958350755.1 uncultured Collinsella sp. | reverse complement strand
TGGACCTGTAGCTCAGTTGGTTAGAGCGTCCGGCTGATAACCGGGAGGTCACAAGTTCGAATCTTGTCAGGTCCACCATCAAAACTGTGAAGAGCCTTGGGGCGTTGCCTCAGGGCTTTTTTCTTGTCTGCGATAAATCTCATTTTGGTTTTGTGTGCTGTGCGAAAGATTGGGTAGTATAGCTATTCAATGCGGCGGGCTGCCGCGTGTTAACCGCTACGTACCGGAGGTGTTCCATGGTTCGTGTCGACATAGAGACCATCGTCATGGCCGCCGGTCCCGTGCCATCGCTTATCGTGCTTCGCGAGCGCTGCAGCAAATCGGACTCGCCCGCGCCGCTGCGTTCCCTTTCCATTCAGACTGGTTCGTTTGAAGCTGCTGCCATCAGCCGCGGCATCGATAGCGGTCGCGCCGAGCGCCCGATTACCCATGACCTGTTGCTCGATACCGTTGACGCCTTGGGCGCCAAACTCGAGCGCATCGAGATAGTTCGCGCCGAGCCGCCGGTGTTTTACGCGACGATTGTCGTACTGGCCGATGGTGACGAGCGCAAGATCGATGCCCGCCCCAGCGATGCCATCGCCCTTGCCGTGCGCAGCAATGCTCCCATGTTTGTGGAGGACGACATCATGAATCGCCTGGGCACCGTTTCCGCCCATGCCGAGGAAGTCGACGACGAGCAGGAGTTCGAGAAGTTCGACGAGTTCGTCCATACGCTCTCCCCCGATGACTTCTAAATGCGGGGCGTCCAGGTTGCGGAGCGTTCGCTGATGGCCGGCGGCATGTCGGCTGAGGCGGCCGCCATCGCGCGTGAAGCCCAGATGCGCTCGGAAGCATCCGAGGCGGCCCGCCTCGCCTATGTGACACAGGCCCGTACGCTTCGCGAGCGCCGCGGCTCGTTTATCAAGATGGTTGTCATCTCCGCCCTTGTCGCGGCAATCTGCTCGCGCCTTCGTGGTACAGTTGGTGCGCTTGGGTTTTCGATCTCTACGGGCCTGGTGATCTGGGGCGTGGTCGACGCGGTAATGCTGACCAGTCAGATCAAGGTGCTCGACAAGCGTGCGGTGGATATGATGCACGCCCGCGACGCTGCCGCCAAGATCGCTGCTGAGGCACAAGAACTGTAACGACGCCGGATTCGATGGGAAGGTCTAAAGATGGCACAGGATATGCAGGACGCCGGTAACGTCTCCGCCGAGCTCGACGCCATGGTGTGCGATCTGATTGGCGCCTTCTTGGACGACCTGGCCGCGGGCGAGAACCCGGGCGTGGTTGTGGCAATTGAGGACGCCGCTTCCAACCGTTATCTGGCCGCACTCGACGAAGATGGCGAGGAGGCATGCCTGGAGGCTGCCACCAACTTTATCTCCGAGCACAAGATGGGTCTTAAGGACGAGGGCCTGGGCCGTATCGCCCGCTATGCCATCGGCTACACCGGCTGCGTCGAGATTGACGGCGGCTATCACGATGCTCTGCTCGTGAGCTTCTTCGAAACCACGCTCGAGAGCGGTTTTTCGGCATACGTGCTGTATGAGGGCATGGGTGCCGGCGATGGTTTTATGTGGAGCGACCCTGAACCTGCAGGTGAGGAAACCCCTCTTATCTAAAATCGCTAAAATAAACGAGTTTTCGGTAAAAGGCTCAATATTCCCGCTGAGCGTTGTATCGCTGGGCGGGTCGCATACGCGTGCCGTTTGTATATGGATAGAAGATAGGGGAACTACATGCGCGTAGACAATCTGAGGAACATCGCCATCATCGCCCACGTCGACCACGGCAAGACGACGATGGTCGACAAGCTCCTGCGTGCCACGGACGCCTTCCGTGCCAACCAGCAGGTCGAGGACCGCGTCCTGGATTCCAACGACCAGGAGCGCGAGCGCGGCATTACGATTCTCGCCAAGAACATCTCTATCGAGTACAAGGACGTCAAGATCAACGTCATCGATACCCCGGGCCACGCCGACTTTGGCGGCGAGGTCGAGCGCGTGCTGCGTATGGCCGACGGCGCCCTGCTGCTGGTCGACGCCTTTGAGGGCCCCATGCCCCAGACCCGCTTCGTGCTGCGTCACGCTATCGACACCGGCCTTAAGATCATGATCGTCATCAACAAGATCGACCGTCCGGGTGCTAACCCCGAGAAGGCCTACAACGACTGCCTCGACCTTATGGCCGACCTGGGCGCCACCGACGACCAGCTTGAGTTCGCCATGGAGCACGTGGTCTACGCCAGCGCTATGAATGGCTTTGCCCGCCTTGATCCCAACGACGGCAACATGGACATGTATCCGCTGCTCGATATGATCATCGACGACATGCCCGCGCCCGAGGTTGACGAGAACGCCCCGCTGGCCATGCAGTGCGTGACCATCGACCACTCCAACTTCGTTGGCCGTATCGGCATCGGTCGCGTGTACTCCGGCACCATCCACCAGGGCGACCAGATCCTGGTCGTCAAGAACGACGGCTCCAGCGCTACCGCCACCGTCAAGCAGCTCTTTACCTTCGACTACCTGGGTCGCACCGAGTGCCAGGAAGTCGGCGCCGGTGACATCGCCGCTGTCGTGGGCATCGACCGAACCGATATCGGCGATGTCTACACCGACCCCGAGAACCCCGTCGAGCTCGAGCCCATCGAGATCGACCCGCCGACCCTGTCCATCGTCTTTGAGGCTTCGACCTCCCCGCTCGTCGGCCGCGATGGCGACATCGTGGGCGCCCGTCAGCTCAAGGAGCGCCTGTTCAACGAGGCCGAGAACAACGTGACCATGAAGATCGAGGAGCTCGAGGACAAGAGCGGCGTTGAAGTCTCGGGCCGCGGCATTCTGCACCTGTCCGTTCTGATGGAGTCCATGCGCCGTGAGGGCTTTGAGTTCCAGGTCGGCCGTCCCCGCGTTCTGTTTAAGAAGGACGAGAACGGTAACAAGCTGGAGCCCGTCGAGCAGGCTGTTGTCGAGTGCCCGGACGAGTACTCGGGCAAGGTCGTTGAGGTCTTCGGTACCTCCGGCGGCATCATGACGAGCATGGACACCTCGGGCATCGTGACGCACCTTGAGTTCAAGATCCCGACCCGCGGCATCATGGGTCTTAAGAACCGCATCATGAATGTCACACACGGCGAGGGCGTGTTCTACCACACCTTCCTGGAGTACGGTCCCTACGCCGGCGAGATCGGCAACCGTCAGAACGGCGCCATGATCTCCATGACCACCGAGAAGGCCGTTGCCTATGCCCTGGGTACGCTGCAGGAGCGCGGCCAGCTGTTTGTTGAGCCGGGCACCGAGTGCTATGAGGGCATGATCGTGGGCGAGCGCAGCAAGGCCGGCGACATGGTCGTCAACATCGCCCGTACCAAGAACCTGGGCAACCAGCGTTCCTCGACCTCCGATATCTCCGTCCAGCTGGTGCCGCCCCGCACCTTCTCGCTGGAGGAGGCGCTGGAGTACATCGCCGACGACGAGCTGGTGGAGATCACTCCCAAGAACATTCGCCTGCGCAAGCGTCTGCTCAACGCCACCGACCGCAAGAAGGCTGCTGTCCGCGCCGGTCAGGTCAACAAATAAGCGCTGGGCTTTATAGCGACTAACAAGAAAGGGCGTCGACCGCGATGGTCGGCGCCCTTTTTTGGTGTAAGGGGATTGAGGCGGCCTACGCCACCACAAAGGTGCCTGTCCCCTTTGTGGTGGTTGGTGGTTAGGCGGTGGGAAGGCCTGGCGTGTTAGCCGGCTGCTGCGGCTTGAGGTGGGCGTTGTGCCAAATGATTTGGATGACGTAGCCGAGCGTGAAGACGAAGGCTACGCCGCTGACAAAGTTGCCCATAAGAGGAAGTGCCGTGAGCGCGCCCGCGACGATACCGCCCGCGGCGGCCATGGCGAAGCGGTTTTGGTTGTGTCCGACCATGCGTGCGATCGCGGTACCCGTAAATGCCGCCGAGACCAAAGCGATGCCGATGATGCTGCACATGAGGGCTCCGGCGAGCGACAGGCCTGCAATCGAGATGATAAGCAGCAGGACGGCGGGAGCGATGGCGACCGTGCCCAGAAGGCCACTTACCCACAGTGGCATGGGATGCTGATGGAGCATGCCGGCGGCGCTGGCGGTTGCGCGCGGAAAGACAAGCTCAAGTAGGATAGCGACAAAGCAGGTGGAAAGCGCTGCGGCAACGATGCCGCCGATCATGTCGTTGACCGTAGAGGTGTTCTCGTTCTCGGTCCGGTCGATCTTGAGGGCTCCAACCTGGGCGCCCTCGGCCCGCTCGGGGTCCTGTGAGACGTGGGCGTTCACCGTGCCGGTGATGCGGGCGTTTTTACCCAGGATGAGCTTGTCGGCCCAGACTTCAACATTGCCATCGACGGTGCCGTCGATGGTAACGGTGTCGCCGGCAAGCGCCGCCGATTTGGCGGAGCCGCGCAGGGCGACCGTTTCGCCCGCCGCGTAAAAACAGTTGGCGGTGCTGCCGGTGTTGAGCACGACGTGCTGGCCGGCCACCGTGACGCTGCCATCGATTGCGGTTTTGGCGATATCGATGGTGCGTGCCGCCAGACGAACGGCGCCGCCTACGGTGCAATCGCGAATCGACAGGTTCTCACCCGCCGCGATAATATCGCGGCCGATGGAGGCGTCGTCTAGGTTGAGACTTTGGCCGGCCCAGTACAGGTCGCCTTCGATACCGGACGGAGTTGAGTCAACTTCGGTTGCGAGCACGTTTCCCGCGGTGTCGGTGCCGGCGAACGACACCGTGGGAAGTGCGGTGAGCGCGAGCGCAATCAGCGCGAATAGGATGGTGATGCGGGCCTGCGCTTTGTGGCGCCGGATCGACGGTACTTGGTTGCAAGGCATAGTGAATCCTTCGTCAGATGCTCGATATGCACCTAACAGGGTACCCAACGCGTGGGCGCTCTAAAAGAACCTCTCGGTTGCATTTCGAAGGGTCGTGCCGTGCTGTTTACTTTTTACGGTGCAAGAAGCGCGCGATATCTTCTTCGGTGGGGCTTTTGATGTCAAAGCGCAGCGAGAGCCAGCGCAGACCCATGGTCACGACAACGCATACGACCAGCGCGGCGACATTGCTCATAATGCCGCTCATAACGAGACACACATAGCTTGTCGATCCGGCGATGGCGGCGATGGCATAAAAGTTAGTACGTTGGAAAATGCCCGGAACCACGCCCATAAAGCCATCGCGCAACATGCCGCCGCCCACCGCGGTGAAAAAGCCCATCATGATGCACACCGCCGGTGCAAAGCCGTAGACCAGCGCCTTGTCTGCTCCAGTGGCGGCGTAGATGCCGACCGAGATGATGTCGAGCAGGGGAATGAGTTTTTCGGGCTTGTCGACGATTGCCGGGAAAATATAGATGATGGCTGCCGTGGCAATGGAAAGCGGCAGCGCCATTGGCTGGTTGAGGATGTAGACGTTGCCCACCTGCAGCGTCATGTCGCGTAAAAGACCGCCGCCCAAGCCACAGACCACGGCGAGCGCAACTGCACCCACCAGGTCGAGTTTGTGCTCGCGCGCGACCAACACGCCCGAGATTGAAGCCGCGACGACGGCGAACATTTCGAGCCAAAACGGGATGGCGACCATGGCATCCGTGGCGTGTGAGGTAACGGTCATAGCGGCGACGACGGGCAAGATGGGGTCCTTTGGATTACGGATTTGGACAATGCCCGTACATAGTACATGGTTGACGGGTCTGGCGACCCTATTGCTCGGTAAACGGTCGGGACTGGGTGGGGGCGTGGCGTTGCTGGAATGCCAGGGGTCCAGAACATGTACGTCACCCTCCAAAAACGACATTTTTCGACATCTTTGGAGGTTGACGTACATGTTTGGATTGAGCTCACAGCATGAATGAGTTGATTTACTCACATCCGGTATATTTCCCCACTTCAACGGACATAAGAGTTGGATACCGGCTCAGAGCGAGAGGCCCTCAATGGACACCCCTGTTCTCATTTCGCATAAAACCGCATGGCTTGTCCATCATGCACCCCAGAATTTAGTTCAGTCTCTTGCGCGGCACGACTACCAGATAGGTGCACAAGGCATCTCCACCCAGCAACGTGTTGCGCGCATACGACAGGCCCTTACCGACTGCGGCATTCCGTCCGATATGCTTAAGACTATCGATATCGCGGTTGTATTCGAATTCGAGCGAATTCGTACCAAAGGCGTCGTTTGCCACATTCTTGGACAAAATCTTCCCTACGAGCATATTAACGAGTTGACGCCCGGAGTCTTCATCACCGACGAAGCCTTCACCTTCGTGCTCGCGGCCGAGTGGATGGATAGGATCGAATATCTCGAATATGGCTATGAAGTTTGCGGCGATTATCGCATGAGGCTCAATCCCGCCGACCCTTATACCGAGCAACCAGCCACCGCCTCCAAGGATGAAATAATCGAACTGCTCGATCGGTATCCCGGCAAACCCGGTGCCACACGTGCACGGCTCGCGCTCAGGCACATCTACGATCGCTCGGCCTCGCCTATGGAGACCGCTTCGGCAATCGCCCTCTCACTCCCAATAAGCGAAGGCGGCGTTGGCATTAGAGGTATCGAACTCAACAAACCGCTCGAGATCCCTCAACGTCTCTGGCATTGCGCCAAAGCTCGAACACTCAAAATCGATGGGCTCGTTACCTACAAGCGCAGGGAGCTCGGTATCGAATATAAGGGCGGCTTTCACGATGAGTTCGAACGCAAAGGAGCAGATGCGGAGCGAGAGGCCGTTCTCTCCCAAATGGGATATCGAATCGTTACGCTCACTTCGGCTCAGTTCGGCAGTCAGCTCGCCTTTCACCGCGCCATGAACAACATTCGCGAAGCACTCGGCATGCCTCGCTGTACCGACACCGGGTACCAGAGAAAACAAAACGAACTACGCAAGGCACTTATCCGCAACTGGAAAAGCATGCGAGACGAGGAGGCACCTTCCGAATAGTGCCACTCCCGTGAGCTCAATCCAAACGTGTACGTCAGCCTTCAAAGATGTCGAAAAATGTCGGTTTTGGAGGGTGACGTACATGTTTGGGGAAGCGTGGGATCGAGACGTATTTCGATAACAAAAAAGCCCCCGTTGCCGGGAGCTCTCTCAACCTAAATGGCGGAGGAGGAGGGATTCGAACCCTCGTGACCTTATACAGGCCAAACGGTTTTCGAGACCGCCGCATTCAACCACTCTGCCACCCCTCCGCGTGGGGTAAAAACAAAGCAGGCTCGAAGGCCTGCTTTGGAATTAACTGGCGGAGAGTCAGGGATTTGAACCCTGGAGACGCTTTTGACGCCTACACGATTTCCAATCGTGCTCCTTCGGCCACTCGGACAACTCTCCGTTAAATGCGAAAGTCAGTATACACGAGGAATCGCAAAGTGCAAACAGAAAAGTTGGCATTTTTTGAAACGCTTGGCTTCGTGACGGGATCTAGGAGGCCAAAAACGGGCTCTGACCAGCATGACTGCATGCGGCAAATTGTTCAAAATAGGTATTTATAGACGACGCGGCAGCAATTTTAAAAATCTTTGAACGGTGTTGTGAACCACTGGTATGCATTTCGCGACCACAGCCTTGCAGTTGCTGACCTGCAGTTTGATTCGGTTTGTTCCCGCAGCGCCGTATCTTGTCCACAAATCCGTCAAGCATTTGGTCAGCATTTGGTTGGAAGACGCATGAAGTGCCGTGTGAGTATGGACATATGTGGAGGTCATGAGGTTGTAGCTGCATATTCTTGCAGCCTGGGAGGTTGAAAGATATTATTACCAAGTCTTTTCCTGCTTCAGGCGCACCTTCACGACCTGAAGCCACATTTGCCCAGAGGAGGTGACAATATGAAGGCTTATGAACTGCTGTTCTTTGTTGACCCGTCGCTCGACCCCGAGACTCGTCTCGCTGTTATGAAGCGTATCGATACCACGATCGCTGAGGGCGCTGGCAAGGTCGACTCCGTTGACGAGTGGGGCAAGCGCAAGCTCGCCTACGAGATCAACGACCTCACCGATGGTGACTACACCCTCATCAACTTCCACGCAGATCCTACCCAGATCGCCGAGCTTGATCGCGTCCTGCGCATCACCGACGCTGTGGTCCGCCACATGATCGTCCGTCGCGACGACCAGGAGTAAGACTGTCGTTTTGGACTGGGCTTGTGCCCCAAGAGGAAGTAGTGAGTTATGAGCATCAATCGAGTGAACATCACCGGTAACCTCACGCGTGATCCCGAGCTGCGCGCCACCGCCGGCGGAACCCAGGTTCTGTCCTTTGGCGTCGCCGTGAACGATCGTCGCCGCAATCCGCAGACTGGCGAGTGGGAGGACTATCCCAACTTTGTCGACTGCACTATGTTCGGCACGCGCGCCGAGGCCGTGAGCCGTTTCCTGGCAAAGGGAAACAAGGTCGCGATCGAGGGCAAGCTGCGCTACAGCTCTTGGGAGCGCGATGGTCAGCGCCGGAGCAAGCTTGAGGTCATCGTCGATGAGATCGAGTTTATGAGCTCCCGTGGTGGCCAGGGTGGCTACGATCAGGGCGGTTACGCCCCCGCAGCTCCCGCGCCCGCAGCACGTCCTGCCGCACCGGTGGCTACGCCGCCCTCGGTCGACGTCTACGATGAGGACATCCCATTCTAAGGGTTGTTCACCTATTTTTGAGTGAGAGGCGGCTTCGGTTCGCCGAAGTTGCCAAACGAAAGGTATTTTGACATGGCTAATGATTTTTCTGCACGTCAGCCGCGTCGTAAGTACTGCCAGTTCTGCAAGGAGAACACTGAGTTCATCGACTATAAGGACACTCAGCTTCTCCGTAAGTACATGACCGACCGTGGCAAGATCAAGCCCCGTCGCGTCACTGGCGCTTGCACGCAGCATCAGCATGACATCGCCAACGCCATCAAGCGCGCCCGCGAGATGGCTCTCCTGCCGTACACCGTCCCCGTGGTTTCCTCTCGTGGCAACCGCGACCGCGGCTAAGAAGGGAGACGCATCATGAAGGTTATTCTTCTCGATGAGATCAAGGGCAAGGGCGGCGAGGGTGACGTCGTAGAGGTCGCTCAGGGTTACGCTGAGAACTTCCTGTTCCCCAAGAAGCTCGCTGTTGCCGCCACCAAGGGCAACCTCAAGCAGCTTGACGAGCGTCGCAACAACATCGCCAAGCGCGAGGCCGTCCGTCTGGCTACCGCCAACGAGACCAAGGCTGCCTTCGAGGGCAAGACGGTCACCGTTGACGTCAAGGTCGGCGACGAGGGCATCCTCTTTGGCTCCGTTACCGCCGCTATGATCGCTGACGCCATCAAGGCTCAGCTCGGTATGGACATCGACCGCAAGCGCGTCGAGCTCGGTAAGCCCATCAAGGTTGCCGGTGCCCACACCGTTGCCATCTCGCTGTACCGCGAGATCAAGGCCGAGGTTGTCGTTCTCGTCGGCGTTACCGCCGAGGAGCTCGCTGCCGAGGCTGAGGTCGAGGAGGCCGCTGAGGTCGCCGAGGCCGAGACCGCCGAGGTCGAGACTGAGGCTGCTGCCGAGTAGCATTTGCTGCAACGCAACAATCTTGTTCTAAGAAGGGCGCTCTGGGAAACCGGGGCGCCCTTTTTGTTTTTTGCGCTGAGTGAGTGTCATGGTGAACGTTGCGTCGAAGTCCTATATACGGGACCGTTCATCCGTTTCGTTCGGTGATGATTGGCGGCGCGTGGCCCGTTTTGGGACCGTGGCTGATACTATGGATGCTCGCAAGCGATATGAATGAGGATGCTCATGGCATACGACGATAGGGAGACGGGGCTGACGGTTGAGGACCGCGGCTCCAAGTTGGGTCTCCCTCAAAACCAAGATGCAGAGGCCAACGTACTGGCCGCTATGCTGCTATCGCCCGAGGTGGTCGAGGAGGCCCAGGTCGAGCTGCAGCCCGATGACTTCTACCGGCCCATTCATAAGACCATCTACACCGCGATGGTCGATATGTACAACAGCCGCATTCCCATCGACTCCATCTCGCTGATCGATTACCTGCGCAGCATCAACAAGCTTGATGCCGTGGGCGGCGAGGCCTACATTTTGGAGCTGATGGGTCAGACCCTGTCGCTCGTGAACTGGCAGCACCATGCCGCCATCGTCCGTCGCGACTCGATGCTGCGCGAGCTGATCGGTGCCACCAACGAGATCAACGCGCTAGCCTATAACGCCCCTACCGACACCAAAGAGGTCGTGGAGCTGGCCGAGAGCAAGCTGCTCAAGGTCACGGCGCGCGAGGTTAAGTCGAGCTATAAGACACTGACCGAGTTTATGGTCGAGGCCTATAACGAGGCTGAGGAAGTGTGCCAGGCCGGTGGCCAGGCTGCGGGCGTGCCCACGGGCTTCCCGTCACTCGACCGCATGCTCATGGGTTTCCGCGAGGGTCAGCTCATCATTATCGGCGCTCGCCCTGCTGTGGGTAAGACGTCGTTCGCCCTGAATCTGGCGCTCAACGCTGCCGCTGCCGGTTATACCGTCGGCTTCTTCTCGCTGGAGATGTCGGGTAAGGAAATTGCCCAGCGTCTGATTTGCGCCTATGCGATGATCTCGATCAGCGACTTCCGCATGGGCCGCATTAGCCCCGAGCAGTGGGCCAATATCAACGAGGCCACGCAGACCTTGTCCAAGCTCGATATTTTGATTGACGATACGCCCGGCACCACGGTGACCGAGATCCGCGCCAAGAGCCGCCGCATGCTCCACAACAAGGAGAAGGCCATCATCATCCTGGACTACCTGCAGCTGGTGAGTCCTCCGCCGGGACGTCGCTCCGAGAGCCGTACCGTCGAGGTCTCCGAGATGTCGCGAGGTCTGAAGATAATGGCCAAGGAGCTCAAGATTCCGCTGATCGCGCTGTCGCAGCTCTCGCGTCAGGTTGAATCCCGTACCGGCAAGCGCCCACAGCTGTCCGACCTGCGTGAATCGGGCTCCATCGAGCAGGACGCTGACATTGTTATGTTCTTGGACCGATCCGCCGACGAGGCCGAGGCCTCGCGTGACGATCGACCCGACGAGGGCGTTACGCGTATCGTCGTGGCCAAGAACCGTTCGGGCCCGATCGGTGACGTCGACCTGATGTTCCTGCCGGCATCCACCAAGTTCTATGAGCTTGATGGGTCGCATACCGAGGAGTAGGACAGGCGCCCATTGCACGGGTATACTGGGAATGTTTTGTGCTTCTGCGTGCCGGCGTGGCACGTAGACAGTCCATGAATGTAAGGAGTAAACATGCCGTCAACCGTTTTGGTCGGTGCCCAGTGGGGCGATGAGGGCAAGGGTAAGATTTGCGACCTGGTCGCCGGCGACTTCGATGCCGTCGTGCGCTATTCGGGCGGTAATAACGCCGGCCACACCATCGTCGTCAACGGCAAGAAGTACGGCCTGCACCAGGTGCCCTCCGGCATCATGTATTCCGACCATGTGTCGGTGATCGGTAACGGCTGCGTCGTCAACCCCAAGGTTGTCCTTGAAGAGATTGACATGTTCGAGGCCGACGGCATCACCACCAAGAACCTCAAGATCAGTGGCAACGCGCACATCATCATGCCGTACCACATCGATCTGGATGGTGCTTTTGAGCAGAAGCTCGGCAAGAAGAACATCGGTACCACCAAGCGCGGCATCGGTCCGTGCTACCAGGACAAGATGGCCCGCATCGGCCTGCGCATGCAGGACATGCTGGACGAGGCGCTGTTCCGCGACAAGTTGGAGACCGCTCTTGCCCGCGTGAATCCCGAGCTCGAGCTCATCTACCACCTGCCCACCTACACCGTGGACCAGATCTGCGACGAGTACCTGCCCATGGCCGAGCGCCTGCGCCCCTACATCACCGAGACGAGCCTGCTGCTCAACAACATGATCGACGAGGGCAAGGACCTGCTGTTCGAGGGCGCCCAGGCGACGCTGCTCGACATCGACCACGGCACCTATCCGTACGTGACGTCTTCTAACTGCACCGCTGGCGGCGCCATCACCGGCTCCGGCGTCGGTATGAAGAATGTCGACCGCGTGCTGGGCGTTATGAAGGCCTATATCACCCGTGTTGGTTCGGGCCCCATGCCCACCGAGCTTTCCTATGAGTCCGAGGCCGGCCATACGCTGACCGAGGAGGGCTACGAGTACGGCGTGACCACCGGCCGTCGCCGTCGCTGCGGTTGGTTCGATGGCCCTATCGCCAACTACGCCTCGCGTGTCAACGGCCTCACCGATATCGCCCTGACCAAGCTCGACGTGCTTTCGGCCTTCGACACCATCAAGGTGTGCGTGGCCTACGACGTCGACGGCGAGCGTTACACGAGCGTGCCCGAGCATCAGGTGCGCTTTGAGCAGGCCAAGCCCATCTACGAGGAGCTCCCTGGCTGGAAGTGCGATATCACCGGTTGCCGCAGCTTTGACGAGCTGCCGCAGGAGGCTCAGGACTACGTGGCGTTTATCGAGGATCTGGCACACACCCGCGTGACGTTCATTGGCGTCGGCGCCGATCGCGAACAGATCATCAACCGATTCTGGAAGTAATCGGCACTATTCGGTTATTGCGATATACCCCTTTGCAGCCCAAGCGGGCGGCCGAGGGGTATATTTGCTTGCAAAGGGCTCGCGCGGAGCGAGCCATTCATCCATAGAGGAGGCACCCTTGAAGGCGGACACTCAAACCATCGACATCCTGTTGTTGGGCAGCGGCGGCCGCGAGCACGCTTTGGCAGCTAAGCTCGCAGCATCACCGCGCGCCGGCAAGCTCTACATTGCGCCGGGTAACGGCGGCACCGCGAGCTGCGGCGAGAACGTGGTTCTCGACGATTGCGATCCTGCGGCCGTGGCGGCGTTTGCCCAGAGCCATGGATGCGGACTCGTGGTGATTGGCCCCGAGGCTCCGCTCGTGGCGGGCGTGGTCGACGCCGTGCGCGTGGCGGGTATTCCCTGCTTTGGTCCGGGTGCCGAGGGTGCCCAGATGGAGGGCTCCAAGCTATTCTCCAAGCAGCTCATGGAGCGTGCCGGCATTCCGACGGCCGCCTATGGCTCGTTTACTGACGAGGCTTCGGCTCTCGCCTATGTGCGTGAGCAGGGTGCCCCGCTGGTCGTGAAGGCTGACGGCCTGGCCGCAGGCAAGGGCGTTATCGTGGCGACTGAGCTCGAGCAGGCCGAGGAGGCCGTGCGCGAGTGCTTTGGCGGCACCTTTGGCGATGCCGGCAACACCGTGGTTATCGAGGAGATGCTTGTTGGTCCCGAGTGCTCGCTGCTGGCCTTTACCGACGGCAAGACCGTGCGCCCCATGGCCACCTCGCAGGACCACAAGCGCGCCCTCGAGGGCGACAAGGGCCCCAACACCGGCGGCATGGGCGTCTACAGCCCGGTGCCCATCGTGACCGACGAGGAACACGCCACCATGGTGGCGGTCATGGAGCAGACCGTTGCCGAGCTTGCTGCCGAGGGCATCGACTACCGCGGCTGCCTGTATGGCGGCTTTATGCTCACGCCTGCCGGCCCCAAGGTGCTGGAGTTCAATGCCCGCTTTGGCGACCCCGAGACGCAGGTCGTGCTGCCGCGCCTTAAGAACGACCTGGTTGAGGTCATGCTCGCCTGCGCCAACTGCGAGCTCGATCAGATTGAGCTCGACTGGCGTGACGAGTGGGCTGTGGCCGTTGTCCTGACGAGCGCGGGCTATCCCGGCAGCTACGAGAAGGGCAAGGTCATCACCGGCATCGCCGACGCCGAGGCCATGGAGAACGTGACCGTGTACCACGCGGGCACTGCCATGGTGGACGGCCAGCTCGTGACCAATGGTGGCCGCGTGCTCGCCGTGACCGCGCTGGGCGACACGTTCGAGAACGCTCGCAACCTTGCCTACGAGGCCTGCGAGAAGATTGATTTTGAGGGCAAGACTCTGCGTCACGATATTGGCCTGCGCGCGCTGCGCGGCCGCGACGCCTGGGATGCCTAAAATCCGAGAGGAATGAGACGGATGGACGAGAAGAGCGAAGAGCTCGTGGATGCGCAGATCGTTGAAGAGGACAGCCGCATGTATGGGCACGCCGAGGGCGAGCCCGGCGGCGAGGTCGCTGACGAGCCGGCGCTGGTGCTGGGCGACGACGACCCACACGATGCCGAGCTGCACGAGAAGATTCTTTCGGAGGAGTGCGCCTGGAAGGGCAAGATCCTCGACGTCCACCGTCTTGAGGTTGAGCTGCCCAACGGTCGCCGCAGTGCCCGCGATATCGTTCGCCATCCGGGTGCGGCGGCCGTTGTGGCGCTGACCGAGAGCGGCAAGATCGTACTGGTGCGTCAGTACCGCACCGCCATCGACCGCGTGACGGTCGAGATTCCCGCCGGCAAGCTCGACCCGGGCGAGGACCCACTCGATTGCGCTAAGCGCGAGCTACACGAGGAGACGGGCTTTAGGGCCGGTCGCATTCGCTTTTTGACGTCGATTGTCACGTCCTGCGGTTTTTGCGACGAGATCATTCACATCTACTTGGCTACCAAGCTGGAGTTTGATGCGCCCAACCCCGACGATGACGAGTTTGTCAACGTTGACCTGGTGCCGCTGCACGAGCTGATCGACGCCGTGCTCGACGGCAAGATCGAAGACGCCAAGACCGTCATCGGCGCCTTGGCCTGCGATAGCATCGCGCATCGACTTGGTGGAGCCGAACTGTAACGAGCGGGATGGCCCTTGGGTCATTTAGCCAACTTTGTTGAAGCGGGGTTATGACCTCGCTGGTTTGTGTAAGTCAGCGAAAGTGCTTCATTTGAGACAAGGTGGCCTAAAAGAGGAGGGAAGCGTATGGATATACGCGACCGACGATTGAAGGCCAGATTGTCCAAATGGGGCACTTGCAGCGTCGAGACGAAACGCGGTTTGGTAAAACCGCGTAAGGTGATTATGCTGAAGAGGTTTCTTTCTTACTACGAGCCCCAGATGGGGCTTTTTGTTGCTGATACTGTTTGTGCTCTGGTGCTTGCTGCCATTGACCTGGCGTTCCCCATTATCCTGCGCAATTTGACCGGTGGGCTATTTACTCAGGGTCAGGCTGCCATTATGCAGGCGCTCGGCATGATCGCGGTGGGCTTGGTGCTGATGTATGCCGTCCGCTGCGCCTGCCGCTATTTTGTGAGCTATTGGGGCCACGTGATGGGCGCGCGCATGGAGTCCAAGATGCGCGAGGACCTGTTCGACCAGTACGAGCGCTTTAGTTTTGCGTACTTCG
>CATWID010000044.1 GCA_958350755.1 uncultured Collinsella sp. | reverse complement strand
AGCGCAGGCCGGCGTTTGTCCGCAGCTCCGCAGGAGCAGGACAAATGCCGGCCATGCGCGAGGACGATTTGGGAGGTAACCCTGCGCCCGGCCGGTGAGACCCAAACCCCGCCATGCTTCTTATGTGCAGTAAAGCTAATGCTGCTAAAATACAAAGCGCTCATGTAGTTTAAACGCACGACGATAAGGAGCACCAGTGGGTAACCACTTCCGTACCTCCGGTGCGGGCGACGATGCCCCCAAGACGCAGACAGGCGTCCAGGGCAGTCGTTTCGCCACTCCGGATTCAGAGGGCCAGCCTGTTGCTCAGGCCCCCGTTCAGCCGGCAGATCAGGCACGGCCGGCATCCGATCCCTTTGCCTACAATCCAACCAGCGATGTCGCGCTTTCCGGCACGGCGGGTTTTGAGCCCGTTCAGGCCGTGACCGCTCGCGTGGAGCAGCCTCAGGCTGGCGCTGCCACGCCGCAGCCTACCATGGCCGGCATTCCCGACCCCATGGCCCCTGCGACGCCGGCTCCTCAGCCTGCGCAGTCCGGTCTCTTTGCCGCTATTCCCGACCCCACGCAGCCTGCTGCCCCGGTGGTCGAGAGCGATCAGGCCGCCGAGGTCGCAAGCCTCGATAACGCGCTCAACAACCCCGATTTCACGTCGGTGTTTGCGCCTATCGATCCGCAGGCCAGCCGCAAGAAGATGGCCAAGCAGGCCGGTGTCGAGCCCGTCATCCTTATGGAACATGTCACCAAGATCTATCCGGCACAGCCCAACAAGCCCGCACTCGACGACATCAACATCGAGATCTATCCGGGCGAGTTCGTCTTCCTGGTCGGTCACTCCGGCTCGGGTAAGACCACGCTGCTGTCGACGCTCAACCGCGACGTCAAGCCGACGAGCGGTCGCATCCTAGTTGCCGGTCAGGACCTCATGAAGATCAAGAACCGCAAGGTTCCGTTCCTGCGCCGCCAGATTGGCGCCGTGTTCCAGGACTTTAAGCTTCTGCCGCAAAAGACCGCCTACGAAAACGTGGCGTTTGCCCTTCAGTGCATCGGCAAGCCCAAGGGCGTCATTCGCAGCCAGGTGCCCGAGGTGCTGCGTCTGGTCGGTCTGGCCGATCAGATGGACTCGCTGCCCGACCAGCTTTCCGGTGGCGAGCAGCAGCGCGTTGCCGTCGCCCGCGCTATGGTCAACCGTCCGCCGCTGCTGATCTGCGACGAGCCGACGGGTAACCTCGACCCGGCGATCTCGCTGGGCATCATGAAGCTGCTCGAGCGTATTAACCGCACCGGCACCACCGTGATCGTCGCCACGCACGACCGCGAGATGGTCGATAGCATGCACCGTCGCGTGATCGCCCTCGAGGGCGGCCACGTTATCCGCGACCAGGAGAGGGGAGGTTACGGCAACTATGGCACCAACTAACGTGGGCTACTCCTTCAAAGAGGCAATCAGCCACTTCTTCCGTAACTGGACTACCTCGCTCGGCGCCGTCATCACGATCTTCCTTTCGCTGTTTATCATCGGCCTGTTCATCATGGGCTCCGCGATGCTGAACTCCGTGATCGGCACCGTCGAGGATCAGGTTGTCATCAACGCGTTCATTAGCGATGACGCCGATCAGGCCGATGTTCAGGCTTTTGAGGCCGAGCTTAAGACGTGGAATAACGTCAAGTCCGTGACCTATAAGGACAAGGACGACGCGCTGGCCGAGTATACGAGCAAGATGTCGGGCAACGCCGACGCCACCATGAGCGCGCTCGATGGCCAGAACCCGCTGCCGGCTTCGTTTGCAATTGAGATGGACGATCCGTCCAAGGTCGAGAGCACGGCAGAGAAGCTCAAGAAGAACGCCGACTTCCAGAAGATCGCGGATGACGGCGACGTCAACGCGAGCGTGCTGTACGGCCAAGAGGAAGTGAGCCGCCTGTTCCAGGTGACCAACTACATCCGCATCGCCGCCGTGGTGCTCGTCGGCCTTTTGACCTTTATCGCATTCATCTTCATCAACAACACGATTCGCCTGTCCATCACGGCGCGTCGTCGTGAGATTGCGATTATGCGTCTGGTCGGCGCCAGCAACGGCTTCATTCGCGGCCCGTTTATCACCGAGGGCGTACTGCAGGCCATTTTGGGCTCGCTGCTTTCCATCGGCGTTCTGGAGCTGCTGCGCAATCTGATGATTCCGCGTTTGCAGGAGAGCATCGGCTGGATGTCGTTTGCCCTGCCGATGCAGTACTACCTGGTGACCTATGCTGCGCTGATTCTGGTCGGTGTGATTATCGGTCTCTTTGGTTCTGCCATAGCCATGCGCCGCTACCTGCGCGTGTAGGCATGCCTGGAATTCATCCCTTCCAACGGGTCGTCTCTTATGGGGCGGCCCGTTTTTTGATCTCTAGGGGACGGCAGGAAAGCGAATCATTTGGGTAGACTCTTTGGAGTTCGTCATCGATAGCAAGGAGGCGCCATGGGGCGCAATAACAAGCATAAGCGTGGAGCTCGCAATAAGCGCGGGCCGGTGCGCAGCGAACGCCGTCCGAGCCTGACCGGGCGCGTGCAGCTCCATGAGCATAGCGCCTACGTTGTAACCGAAAACGGCGACTACAAGGTCATGGGCCGCGGTAAGCGCGAGATCATGGATGGCGATACCGTAGCCGTGAGCATTAAGAACAGCCCGCACGGTGAGCGGCGCGCCGTGATCGAAGGCGTGGTTGAGCGCGCAGCCATAAGCGTGGTGGGTACGTACCAGACCGCTGGTCCGCTCGGTGTGATCGAGCCGCTCGATTCGCGCCTGAAGGCCGACTTCTTCATTCTGCCCGAGGATACCTCGGCGGATCGTCTGGGCGTTCACCCGGGTGATGCCGTTGTCGCGCGCATTTTGACCTACCCGACGCGCCTGGAATCGGGCACCGTGACGATCGAACGCCGCATTGGCGGAGATGACGCGCCCGATTTGGGCGTTCAATACGTGATGGCGCGTTACGGCTATACCGATAGCTATCCCGAGGCCGCGCTGGACGAGGCCGAGGGGCTTTCGCTCGATGTGTCCGCGGCGCTTAAGGACCCGCTCCGCCGCGATCTGCGCGACCGCTTTGTTATCACGATCGACCCGGTCGACGCGCGCGACTTTGACGATGCCATTTCGCTTGAGCGCACGCCCGAGGGTGGCTACAAGCTGGGTGTGCATATCGCTGACGTTTCTCACTATGTGGCTTGGGACGGGCATATCGATCTTGAGGCTCGCCATCGTACGACATCGGTGTATCTGGCCGATCGCGTGCTTCCCATGCTGCCCGAACGCCTGTCCTGTGACCTGTGTTCGCTTCGCCCTGACGAGGACCGTCTTGCGTTTACCGTTGACATTGAACTCGATGCGCAGGGTCGCGTGCGGCATTACGATCCGTACCCCAGCGTGATTCGCTCGCGTGTGCGTATGGACTATGACGGCGCCGAGGCGCTGCTGGTGCGTGCCGGCGCGGTGGAGTATGGGGTGCTGGAGGGTGCGGCCGAGGATGTTGCGGCTGCTGAGGCCTCGCGCGAGGAGGCGCTTGAGCGCGGTCTTGCGTGCGAGGAAACTGCTCGCGGCTATAACGTCGACCTCGGCGATTTTCTTGTCGCCGCCAACGAACTCGCCGAACTTCGCCGTCGTATTCGTCGTGCCCGCGGCTCAGTCGATTTTGACACGGCCGAGATTCGCGCTCTATTGGATGAGGACGGAGTACCCGTGCAGATTGTGGCGCGCGAGCGTTCGTGTGCCACGTCGCTTATCGAGGAAGCCATGCTGCTCGCCAACGAGTGCGTTGCAGAGTGGCTGGCAGACCGTGATATCGAGGCCTGCTATCGCGTGCATGAGGATCCGAGCCCCGATAGCCTGCACGGTGCCGCCGTTGCGCTGGCGCAGCTGGGCATCATCGACGATCGCCGTGCTGCCGGTATCGCCCTGGGGAGTCCCGATGAGCTACAGGCTGCAGTTGATGCTGCCGCCGGTACGGCCAACGCACCGCTCGTCAACACGCTGCTTCTGCGCAGCATGCAGCGCGCACTGTACAAGCCGCGCAACGAGGGCCACTTTGCGCTCGCCGCGCCGTGCTACTGTCACTTTACGAGTCCCATCCGTCGCTACCCCGATCTGGTGGTGCACCGCGTGCTCAAACTGCAGTTGGCCTATGAGCAGCTCGGCGGCAAGGACGCCCTGGTCCGTACACCGCGGCTGATCGGCAAGGGGCGCGAGTCGCTGCCGCGCATTCTGCCGCAGATCTGCCGCGCATGCAGCGATGCCGAGCGCGCGGCAGATGCCGCTAGCCATGCGACGCAAAAGATCAAGATTGCCCAGTACTATGAGGATCGCCTGGGCGAGCGCTATGCCGGAACGGTCTCATGGGTCAGCAGCATGGGCCTCTTTGTGCGCTTGGACCTGACGCAGGTCGAAGGCTTGGTTTCGATCAAGAGCCTGGGCAACGAGTGGTTCGAGTTCGACGAGGATGCGCTCACGCTCACAGGTGCCGACACGGGGACTCGCTATGAACTGGGTCAGCGCGTGATTATCGAGGTCTCGCGCGTCAATACCACGCGTGGGCACTTGGACTTTAAGCTTATCCATTAGCCAAATCTCGACTCATGGCGGGAGAGCGGAGGGCGGTCTTTCGGGGCCGCCCTCCGCATTTGGATCATGGCTACCTTGCCGTCTGCTCGGCCGCCCGCTTACCTGCTATTTGAGAGGTAAAACCTACCAAAATAAACCTGTCCCTTTTTGGCAGGTTTACAAGAAAGCGGGGATGATATGGCGACGGTGTACGGTTATGCGCGGGTGAGTTCGCGCGATCAGAACCTGAATCGACAGCTGGATGCGCTGGGCGCCTATGGCGTGGGCTCGGCGAATATTTATGCCGACCATGCGAGCGGCAAGGACTTCGACCGACCGCGTTATCGCGAGCTGCTGCACGTTCTGGGAGACGGGGACGTGCTGGTGGTGCTTTCTATCGACCGACTTGGTCGTAATTACTCCGAGATTCTTGAGGAATGGCGACGCATTACCAAGGAGCTCGGGGTTGCCATTGTGGTGTTGGACATGCCATTGCTTGACACGCGCGCTAGGGCAAGCGGCACGCCGGATGTGACTAATACCCTGATTGCCGATATTGTGCTGCAACTGCTGAGCTACGTGGCGCAGGTGGAGCGCGAGAATATCCATCGGCGCCAAGCGGAGGGAATTGCAGCGGCGCGGGCGCGAGGGGTCCGTTTCGGTCGACCTCGCAAGCCGTGCCCTCCTCAGTTTGATCTGGTACGCGATAGCTATGAGGCGGGCGATATTACCCGCAGCCAGGCAGCAAAGTGCCTGGGCGTGTGCGTGGGGACGTTTGATCGCTGGATGCGCGAGGCGGGGTAGGGGTTTGCGGCACGTCCGATTGGCGCCCACGCGAGGCGGTATCGGTAACAGCCCTGTTACCGATAATGCGACCTCGTTGAATTATTTTGTGTCGTGCGTATTTCCGAGCGGTCGGATTTGAGGGGCGAGCGGTAGAACGCTCGCCCTTTGTGCGCCACGATGCGGCACAATGTACCGCAAAAGCTGTTTGTATCCGGTACGAATCGTTCGTTGGTCTTTAATTCTTCTCAACGGAGGTGTTTGAGATGGCAAACGGATTGCTTTTGCGGCTTCGCGAGCGTGAGCTCAGCGCGAGCCCGGCGGAACGCAATGTCATCGCATATGTAAGCGCTCATCCGCACGAGGTGGTCGGGCTGTCCGTCCGCGGTCTTGCCGATGTCACGTTCTCCTCGCCCTCGAGCATTTTGCGCTTTTGCAAGCGTTTGGGTTTTGCGGGCTACAAGGAGTTCCAGCGCGAACTGATTGCCGAGCTGGCGCTCTTAGGTGACAAGAAAGACGTAGCCCTCGAGGACATCTCCATGGATGACAGCGTCGAACGTATCGTGGGGAAGGTGATGAAAAGCAACGTGCGCACGATCGAGGCGACGGCACGAACGCTCGATTACACCGTCTTGGAGCGATGCGCGGCCCGTCTTAAGCGAGCACGCGCGGTCAATCTGTTCGGTATTGGTGCCTCCCGTTTGGTTGCGCACGATCTGGCGCAAAAGCTCATGCGTGTCGACAAAGAGTGCCATCTGTACGACGACTGGCATGATCAGCTCTTATGTGCCAAGAACATGCATGAGGGCGATATGGCAATCGCCTTTAGCTACTCGGGCTTGACGCAAGAGGTGCTGGACTGCACCGCCGAGGCTCAACGTCACAACTGTCCCGTTGTGGCCGTTACCAAAGTAGATGGATCATCTAAGCTTGCCACCATGGCCGATGCCGTGCTCGGCGTCGCTGCGAGTGAACCCTTGGTCCGTAGCGGTGCCATGGCTTCGCGTATGGCCCAGCTTATGGTTGTCGATGCCCTGTACGCTGCTTACGTTGCCAGCGACTACGAACGGGCGACGCATGTCATTAAGCAAAACTACATCGAGAAACAGGAAAGATGAGGTGAATGAAATGCTCGATTTAACAAAATTCACGACCGAACAGCGTAATCAAAGTTCAATGGACCTTGATACGATGACATCGCTGCAAATCGTCACGACGATGAATGATGAGGATCTTCGTGCCGTCCAGTCGGTCACGAAGGTGTTGCCCCAGGTTGCCACAGCAATCGACTGGGCTGCTGAGGCACTCGAGCGCGGCGGGCGCGTCTTTTACATGGGCGCAGGCACCAGCGGTCGTCTGGGCGTACTCGACGCTTCGGAGTGTCCGCCCACGTTTGGCGTGTCACCCGATCTGATTGTCGGGCTCATTGCCGGAGGCGAGACGGCGTTTATCAAGGCTGTCGAAGGTGCCGAAGACAGCGAGGAGCTTGGCGCGAGCGACCTGCGGGAGCGTGGACTCTCGGACAAGGATCTTGTCGTTGGCCTGGCGGCAAGCGGTCGTACTCCCTATGTGGTGGGCGGCCTTGTGTACGCCAAGGCAACTGGGTGCAAGACGATCGCAATTGCCTGCAACCAAGGGTCGAAGATCGGGGAGAGCGCAGATCTTGCCATTGAACCCGTGCCCGGTCCCGAGGTACTGACCGGCTCAACGAGGCTCAAGGCGGGAACGGTTCAAAAGCTCATTCTCAACATGATTTCGACCGGTGCCATGGTCAAGATCGGCAAGGTATACCAAAACCTGATGGTCGATGTGCAGCAGACGAACGAGAAGTTGGTGGTGCGCGGCCAGAACATCGTGATGGAGGCGACCGGCTGCACGCGCGAGTGCGCTATTCAGGCGCTTGCAGATGCCGGCGGCCACGTAAAAACCGCTATTGTCTCGGTACTGCTGGACTGCGATGCCGAGCAGGCTGCGGTAGCTCTTGAGCGAGCGAGAGGCCATGTCCGTGCTGCGGTGAGTGGCCATGAGAAGAGCAATGCCGACGCCCAATAGGTGCGCGGCGTGAGCTGATATGACATCCAGACGAGATACCCAATACAAGGAGGAGTTATGACGAACAAAGAGCTGGCTCAAAAGCTGCTGGACCTTTTGGGCGGTAAAGACAACGTGCTCGCAAACGCGGCGTGCATGACGCGCCTGCGCGTGACCGTCAAAGACGCGGGCAACGTCGACACGGAGGGCATTAAGGCACTCGACGGCGTGATGGGCCTGGTCGAGGACGACACGATGCAGATCGTGCTGGGTCCGGGCAAGGTGAATAAGGTGCTCGAGGAGTTCTCCAAGCTCACCGGCCTTGCGAAAGGCGTTGCTGACGAGAGCGTGGTTGACGCTGCGGCCACAAACAAGGCCGCGCAGAAGGCCAAGTACGAGTCCAAGCCGGTTCAGGCCTTCCTCAAGAAGATTTCCAATGTCTTCGTCGCCCTGCTTCCCGGCATCATTGCGGCTGGCCTCATCAACGGTATCTGCAACGTCATTAACGTCTCGACGGCAGGCGCGCTTGCAGGCGAGTGGTGGTACCAGGGCATTCGCTCCATGGGCTGGGCCCTGTTTGCCTATCTGCCCATCTTGGTGGGCTATAACGCGGCACGTGAGTTTGGCGGCTCCGCTGCGCTGGGCGGCATCGCTGGCATGATGTGCATCGCTAACAGTGCCATGCCCCTGCTTGCGCCTGGCGCGGCCGATCCTGCCACTGCCATCTTGCTGCCGCTCACCAATGCGCAGTACAACCCCGCAGCGGGCGGCATGATCGCGGCTCTTATCGCTGGCGCATTTTTTGCCTGGATGGAGCGTCAGATTCGCAAGGTTATGCCCAACGCGCTCGACACGTTCTTGTCCCCGCTGCTGGTGCTCATCATCGGCGCCTTTGCTCTGATGCTCGTCATCCAGCCGGTTGGCGCATGGCTGACGACTGCCATCTTTAGCGTTTTGACCTTTATCTTCGAGAAGCTGGGCGTCCTGGGTGGCTATATCCTGTCGGCAGGCTTCTTGCCGCTGGTTTCCGTCGGCCTGCATCAGGCGCTCACGCCGATCCACGCTATGCTCAACGATCCCGACGGCGCTACCAAGGGTATCAATTACCTGCTTCCCATCCTTATGATGGCTGGCGGCGGCCAGGTCGGTGCCGGTTTGGCGCTGTACTTTAAGACCAAGAACGCCAAGCTCAAGAAGTACGTTGCAGAGTCCATTCCCGTTGGAATCCTGGGTGTGGGCGAGCCTCTGATGTATGCCGTTACGCTGCCGCTCGTTCGTCCGTTTGTGACGGCCTGCCTGGGTGCCGGATTTGGCGGCGCGCTCGCGGCGCTGCTTCACATCGGCACGGTTTCTCAGGGCGTTTCCGGTCTGTTTGGCCTGCTGATCGTCGTTCCTGGTCAGCAGCTCGGCTACGTTGCCGCTATGCTGCTTGCCTATGCCGCTGGCTTTGTCCTGACGTGGTTCTTTGGCGTCGACGAGCAGAAGATCAACGAGTTCTTTGGCGAGTAGTTTGATATCGCGAGCCGTGTTGCTCAGGGCTCGCGGCGCGCGGCAGATTTCTTGATGCTATGGTTGTGCCGGCGGGGCTAACTGCTCCGCCGGCCTTTTTTAAAGGAGTGTTGAAGCGTGAAAACGGGTATTTCGATTTATCTTTCCAGCCCTTTGCAGGATATTGAACGGACGATTGAGCGTGGTGCCGCGGCGGGTGCGCGCTACGCGTTCACCTCACTGCATATTCCCGAGGATGGGGGAGCGGCGTATGCCGATAAGGTCCGTCATGTGCTGTCGCTGCTCTCCGCCCGCGGCATTGCGCTCATTGCCGATGTGGGGCCTCGCACGTGCGATTTGCTCGGGCTTGAGCGCATCGAGGACCTGCGCGATCTGGGGTTGGAATACCTTCGTTTGGACTATGGCTTTAGCGCCCAACGGGTCGCGGAGCTGTCCGGTGTATTTCGCATAGTGGTCAATGCATCGACGGTGAGTTCTGATGAAATCGCATCGTGGCGTGAGGCCGGTGCCGATGTGACACGTTTTGCCGCCTGCCACAATTTTTACCCCAAGCCTTATACCGGTTTAGCTCTGGAGGACATTGCTCGGGTGAATCTTCGTCTTGCGGCGCTTGGATTCGAAATCATGGCTTTTGTGCCGGGCGATGCTAACGTTCGCGGGCCGGTATTCGAGGGACTGCCGACGGTCGAGACGCAGCGCGGTCGCGCGTCAAAGGTTGCTCTCAATATGCTTGAGCTTGCACATGGCGCCGATTGCGACATTGTGTTGGTCGGCGACCCCGATCTTTCCGATGCGGGCTGGACGCAGTTTGCTCATGTTTCCGCCGGATACGTGGACCTGCAATGCGAGCTTGAGCCCGGTTATGCCTATGTACGTGGGCAGATTCATCACGACCGACCCGATTCGAGCACCCTCATCTTTAGGTCTCAGGAGTCGCGTACGACGCTTAAGCCGGATTCCGTGCCGATGGATGCCGGTGCCGGCCTGTCACGAAAGACGGGGTCGATCGCTGTGAGCAACAGCGGCTATGGGCGCTACGAAGGCGAGCTTGAGATTGCGCGGGTCGATCTTCCCGGTGACGAGCGCATGAACGTTGCGGGTCATATCTCGCCCGAGGCAATGGAGCTGCTGCCGTTCATCAAACGCGGATTCGGGGTACGGTTCGTTTAGCGTGTGGCCCGTGGGCTACAATTGGCCCATCATGCGAAGGCGCCTCGTGTGGCGTGTGCCTGCGTTGGCCGATCTATATTCGGAGGATTCCCATGACCGTACTGTTTGTTGAATATCCCAAGTGCTCGACCTGTAAGAAGGCCAAGGCATGGCTGGACGAACACGGGGTAGAGTATATCGACCGCGATATCATTTTGGACAATCCCACGGCTGATGAGCTTGCGACCTGGATTGCTCGTTCGGGACTGCCGGTGCGGCGCTTCTTTAATTCGTCGGGCATGAAATATCGAGAGCTGGGCCTGAAGGCGCGTCTGGATGCGGGCATGACGGATCGGGAATGCTACGAGCTGCTGGCGACCGACGGCATGCTGGTTAAGCGCCCACTGCTGGTGGGCGACGACTTTGCGATTCCCGGCTTTAGGGAATCGGCTTGGGTCGAGGCGTTGCTGTAGCGGCTGCGGAAAGTGCGACCCGTTTTGAGTGCTCAGGGTGGGACGTGTTTTCCATCGGCGGGCTCGCTCGGCTCAATCCTCGAGCTGTGCCCATTCGTGCGGATCGTAGACCTTTACGTGCTTGTTGGGCTTGCCGCTCCAGTACTCCTCGTCCATAAAGGGCAGATATGCCTGAACGCCGGGGCAGATAAAGGGAATCCGCTGCTGTTGCAGTCGCTCGCGCTGGCGCTGCTCCAGGTGCGCCTCGGATATGACGGTCGGCATGCCGGACAGCTCGACGAGGCTTGCCTGGATTCGCCTAAGGTCGGGGAGTCCCGCGTGCCATGACATCCGCATGATCAAAAAGGATGCACGGCGGTATTTTGCCTGCATCACCGTGATGGCGGGGCGCAAAGTGGGATGGATTTTGTCCCGTTCGGGCCAAAGGTCAGCAGTGATCTCGAGGCCCAGGGTCTCCCATAGGTAATCAAGCTCTTCGTCCATGGCGCCTCGATATCCGTGCAATGATGACGGTTCGATTGTGCCATCAGCCGTGAGTGCTGCATTGTTGTAATCTACCAGCGGTAGATGCGGGATGTTTTACGGGCTTTGGCGCCGTACGTGTCGCTGGCGCTTCACAGGTCCTTCACGTGTTGGCCGTATTTGACTGAATTTCAAAAAAGTCAAAATTGGGGCTTGCGTCACGGCCGGACTTCCCGTATATTTCTTTCTTGCGCAAAGGCACAGCCGAGCGCAGCGATGCAGTCATTGGGATGTCGTCTAATGGCAGGACAGCGGATTCTGGTTCCGTCAATGGGGGTTCGACTCCCTCCATCCCAGCCATTGCATTTGCTACATATGGCCCGTTCGTCTAGCGGTTTAGGACGCCGCCCTCTCAAGGCGGAGATCACCAGTTCGAATCTGGTACGGGCTACCAAAATTGAACGCCCGGGCCTCGTAAGAGACCCGGGTTTTGTGTATTGACCGATATTTAAGGCGCGCGTTGAGTCTGCCGCCCGGACCGAGGAGTTGTCATGGACCTGCCTATCAGCTTGGAAGACATCACGTATGCCGAGAACTATCTGGCGCAGGGCGACCTGGCTACGGCGACGCCGCTGCTTGAGCGCCTGGTGGAGCTCGCCGAGGAGTATATCGACGCTGAGTGCAAGACGGAGGAGAAGCGCCAGTACTTTAGCTTCGACAGCAAGTTTGAGCGCCTGGCCTATCGCCGCGTGGAGAAGGATCCGCGCGAGCTGGTGCAGGTCGAGGTTCCCTTTGACCGCCTGTACTCCGACATGGCGTTTGCCTACATTCGCCAGCAGGATTATGTGAGTGCTCGGAATGCCCTGATGCAGGCCGTGCGTTGGGATCCCATGAACTGCAACTATCGCTTGGACTTGGCCGAGCTGTTCCGCGCGCTCGAGGACAAGCAGGAGTGGGCATCGCTCTCGTTCTCGGTGCTGGAGCGCGCGAGCGACGGTAAGTGCGCCGCACGCGCCTACACCAATTTGGGTCAGTACTTCTTGGAGCCCGAGACCGAGAACATTTCGGCTGCCGTGGGCTGCGCGCGTCTGGCGCTGCGCCTGGCGCCCAATGATGCGCATACGACGCGCCTGCTCAACAAGATCCATACCACCTATCCGGATGCCGCGGACGAGAGTGACGACCATGTGATGGGTGAGCTCGCCCTGCAGGGCGTGCCGACCTCGCCTTCGGCCGAGATTGCCATCTGCCTGATCATGTGTGCGACCGACGCTGCGAGCGACGGCGACAAGCAGGAGGCTACGCGCCTGACGGTCCGTGCCCGCGACCTGGTGGGCGAAGAGGCGTGCGCGGCGATTATCAAGCTGGTGCGCGAGAGTGATGCCGAGCTTAACGCCGAGCGCAAGGCAAAGCGCGAGGCTGCGGGCTCAAACGCCGATGGCGCCAAGGAGGCCGGCGATGCCCAGTAAGCGCGAGCGCAAGCTCATTTCCAAGAATCGCTCGGCACATCACGAGTACTTTATCGATGAGACGTTTGAGTGCGGTATTGAGCTGAGCGGTACCGAGGTCAAGTCGATTCGCGAGCGCGCGTGCCAGATTACCGATACCTTCGCACTGATTCGTGGCGGGGAGTGCTGGCTCGTCGGCCTGCATATCCACCCTTATAGCCATGGTGGCGTGTGGAATCGCGATCCCGACCGTCGGCGCCGTCTGCTGCTGCACCGCAAGGAGATCGACTTTCTTGACGGCAAACTTCGCAACCGCGGCTATGCGCTGGTGCCGCTGGAGCTCTACTTTAATACCGACGGCCGCGTAAAGCTGCTGCTGGGCCTAGGCCGCGGCAAGAAGCTTTACGACAAGCGCGAGGATATGGCCAAGCGCGATGTCCAGCGCGAGATCGACCGCGCCCTCAAGGAGCGCAATCGCTAGGCGTTCTGTATAAGTTACGGTGGAATACGGACTGTTTTGCCTGTTTGAGGGGCTATTCAGTCCTTATTTCACCGCAACTGCGGGCGTCTCATCTTGCTTATACTGTTTTGACACATATGTCTCAAAGGTGGTGTCCGTTGTGGGCGCCGCCTTTTTTGTGGGTACATACATCCATGAGGTTCCAACCCGGGTTAGGGGAGTGATTGTTATGGACAAAACTGCGTTCTTTACCATGCCGAGCGGTCTGTACGTGGTGAGCGCCGCGGCAGACGGGCTGCGCGCCGGCTGCGTCATCAACACTGCGGTGCAGGTGACGTCCATGCCGCCGCGCATTTCGGTTGCCGTGAACAAGGACAACGTCACCTCGGGCGTCATCGCTTCGGCCAAAGCGTTCGCGCTGACCGTGATCGATCAGACCGCCGATATGCTCTACATCGGTAACTTTGGGTTCCGCACCAGCAGCGATTATGACAAGTTTGCCAAATACGAGACCCGCGAGACGGCTCTGGGCATGCCCTATGTGCCCGAGCACGCGGCGGCCCTGTTTAGCTGCCATTTGATCGACACTGTGGATGTTGGCACGCATCTACTGTTTATCGGCGAGGTCGAGGATGCCGAGCGCTTGAGTGACGAGACGCCGCTCACCTACGATTACTACCATAAGGTCCTGAAGGGCAAGACGCCTCCGAAGGCGTCCTCGTATCAAGGCTAGAAATGTTTTAAAAATACTTGCATTATATTATTGAGAATCTATACTGATAAATGAAGTACATCACCAGTCGCGTTTGAGAGGAGAACATCATGGCTGAGGAGAAGAAGACGTATAAGTTCGTGTGCGTCGTTTGCGGTTACGAGGTTGAGGTCGATACGCCCGAGCTGCCCGAGGATTATGTGTGCCCGGTGTGCGGCGTCGGTCCCGATCAGTTTGAGCTCGTCGAGGAGTAGCTCGCAGACACACGGCGAAAGCCGAACATAGCTCTGTCCAAGGGCCTCGGTCGAATTCTCGGCCGGGGCCCTTTTCCTCCGCCCCCAAGGGATCACGGTTGCTGTTGACCGATCCTGTCTGTTGTGAGTCCGACCGACCTTTTGTCTCAATCTGTAACATCTAACGGTGGAAATTGGGCCCACTTGTTACATATCGAGACAAACCAAAACCGTCCGGCAGAAGATCTCAATCTGTAACATCTAGACATCGAAAGCGGGTCTAGATGTTACGGATCGAGACGTTTGCCTGAGTAGGTGCCCCGCCCCATTACATCCCTGTCAACAACACGACATCGAGAATCGTCACGATGGCACCGATCCCTACGAGCAGCGCGTTGAGTGGACGCGAATTGGCGTATTTGCCCATGACGCGGGGTGAACTGGTGAGCCGTATGAGCACAAAGACCGTAATCGGTAGCTGAAGCGACAGCAGTGCCTGACTCCAGATGAGACCTTCAAAAGGATTTGGGACGACCAGGCACGCCGTCACTGCGCCGACGAAACAGGCCGCCACCCCGATCGAGGAATGTCGGTCGTGGATATCGTATTCCTCGTCGAACATGCCCGCAGTGATGGTCCCCGCCGCCATGCCCGCTGTCACGCTGCTCGATAGTCCCGCGAACAGCAGCGCTACCGCAAAGATGGTCGAGCTCGCCGGGCCCAGAATGGGGGAGAGCGTGGCCGCTGCGACGGCGAGGTCGTCTACGACCATGCCGTGCGCAAAGAAGGTCGTTGCGGCCAGGATGACCATGGCCGAGTTGATTGCCCAGCCCACGCCCATCGAAAAGAGCGTGTCGAAGAGCTCGTAGCGCAGACGCTCTTCGATAACCTGCTCGCCTTGGCCTTCGAAGTGCATGGATTGGATGACCTCGGAGTGCAGAAAAAGGTTGTGTGGCATAACGACCGCACCCAGGACACTCACGATAATCGCGGCAGAGCCAGTGGGCATACTGGGCGTGATCCAGCTTGCGGCGGCTTGCGGCCAGTCGACCTTGACTAGTGCAAGCTCGGCCAAAAACGAGAGTCCTACCACGCCTACGAAGGCGATGATCCAGCGTTCGGCTCGCTTGTAGGAGTTCGTCATGAGCATCGCCATCGATATTGCCGCCACGATGACGCAGCCCGCACGCACGGGCAGCCCAAAGAGCATTTGAAGGGCAATCGCGCCGCCCAGGACTTCGGCCATGGCGGTGGCGATGGTCGCGAGATAGGCGCTGCCGAGCACCGCGCGTCCCACGATGCGGGGGAGAAAGCGGGTCGTGGCCTCGGCAAGGCAGGCGCCCGTGGCGATGCCCAAGTGCGCCGCGTTGTGCTGCAGCACGATGAGCATAATCGTGGACAGCGTGACGATCCACAGCAGCGCGTAG
>CATWID010000043.1 GCA_958350755.1 uncultured Collinsella sp. | reverse complement strand
ACAGAACCTTTCTCGCTTTGTTGTCGGTTATAAGGATACGTCGCCCACCTGCCAAAAGACAGGACGAACGTCCCAATTGCAACTTTGTAATCCCCAACGGCGGACGCGGCGGCCATCTGGGGGCGCGGGCGCTTGCGCTGGACAGACCGATAAAATGTTTGGCCGCAAAACGGATTATTAGCTCGGTGGGCTTTTAAAAAGCGCTGCTCATGCGCTGAGGAGCGCGTCGCACCGTGCGTATAATAAGGCGGGTAACGCCAAAATACGAGGCTCTGAGGGGATGCCATGTCTCAAGAAACCATCCGCGCGGCCGAGCGTGCCGCGGGACAGGTGAACGCCATGTCGACGTATGATCCGGACTCCGACCAGCTGCATGAGGAATGCGGCATTTTTGGTGTGTGGGCGCCCGATCGCGACGTGGCTCGACTGACGTACTTTGGTCTGCGCGCGCTACAGCATCGCGGCCAGGAATCGGCGGGAATCGCCGTGGGTGATGGCGGCACGGTTATGGTTCGCAAGGACCTGGGACTGCTCGATCGCGTGTTCTCCAACGCCGACCTGTCGACGCTCTCCGGTCAGCTGGCCGTGGGCCACGTGCGCTATGGCACCGCCGGTGCCAAGAGCTGGGAAGCCTCGCAGCCGCATCTCTCTACCATCAACAGCGTCATTATCGCGCTTGCTCACAACGGCACTCTGGTCAACACCGACGAGCTGCGCCGCCAGCTGATCGAGCTGGGCGTGCCGTTCCTCTCCAATTCGGATTCCGAGGTCGCGACCAAGCTTATCGGCTACTTTACTCAGCGTACAGGCCATCTGCGCGAGGGCATTCGTAAGACCATGGAGCTCGTGCGCGGCGGCTACGCCATGACGCTCATCAACGAGCAGGCGCTCTACGCATTCCGCGATCCTCACGGCATTCGCCCGCTGGTGCTTGGCAAGCTCGTGGACGAGGGCCTGGATCAGGCCGACGCTGCTTCTGTTTCGCAGCTGCCCTCGCAAGACGGCGCCGCGACGGTCGACTCCGCCGTCCATGTCACCCGTGCCGGCGGCTGGGTCGTTGCCTCCGAGACCTGTGCGCTCGACATCGTGGGTGCCGAGTACGTCCGTGACGTCCGTCCCGGCGAGATCTTGCGCATCAGCGCCGAGGGTCTTGTGTCCGAGCAGGGCGTGCCTGCCGCCGAAGAGCCTGCTAACTGCATCTTTGAGCAGGTCTACTTTGCCCGCCCCGACTCCATCATGAACGGCAAGAGCGTCTACGCCTGCCGTTACGACATGGGTCGTCAGCTGGCACACGAGGAGCCCGTCGAGGCCGACCTGGTCATCGGCGTGCCCGACTCCGGCCTGCCGCCCGCGGAGGGGTATTCGCACGAGAGCGGTATTCCCTTTGGCGAGGGCCTCATCAAGAACCGCTACGTGGGCCGTACGTTTATCGAGCCCACGCAGGAGCTGCGCGCCATGGGCGTGCGCATGAAACTCAACCCGCTGCGCGACAATATCGAGGGCAAGCGCCTGGTCGTCATCGACGACTCCATCGTGCGCGGCACCACCATGGTGCAGCTCGTCAAGATGCTGCGCAACGCCGGCGCCAAGGAGATTCACATCCGCATCAACTCGCCCGAGGTCATTTGGCCGTGCTTCTACGGTATCGATACCGACGTGCAGTCGCAGCTTATCAGCGCCAACAAGACGGTCGACGAGATTTGCGAGTATATCGGCGCCGATTCGCTGGCCTTCCTTTCGGTCGAGGGCCTGCTTAAGG
This sequence comes from uncultured Collinsella sp., assembly GCA_958350755.1. Taxonomy (GTDB): domain Bacteria; phylum Actinomycetota; class Coriobacteriia; order Coriobacteriales; family Coriobacteriaceae; genus Collinsella. Next base: position 13,915 of record CATWID010000043.1, on the reverse strand, counting down.
TCATGCCCAAGGGCGGCTACTGCGACGCGTGCTTTACCGGCCGCTATCCCGTGGCGATTCCCGAGAGCTTTGGCCGCGACAAGTTTATGGAGGGCTTTAAGCCCCGCAACCTGGACAAGCCGCTGTACTTTGACGACGACGCCGTGGTCGAGAAATACGACGACCGCAGCTGGGAAGAGGAGCACGGCGAGGCCTAACACCTGCCATATGGGGACAGGTATATTTTGGTAGGTTTTACCTGCTGTTTTGTTGATATGACGGCGGGTGCTGTTATGGCACACGCCGAAATGAACGCAATTATGAGCACCGTTTGGCGCCCGCGCGGCGCCACGGTAGTGGGAGAGGAAGGCTCAGATGAGCGACAGCAAGCATGTGACGTACGAGGACGCCGGCGTCGATACCGCCGAGGGCGGTCGCGCCGTCGACGCGATTAAGCAGATGGTCAAGGACACCAATCGTCCCGAAGTTATCGGCGGCATCGGCGGCTTCGGTGGCCTGTTCTCGGCTGCCGCGCTTAAGGATATGGAAGACCCGATCCTGATCAGCGGTACCGACGGCGTGGGCACCAAGCTCGTGCTCGCCCAGATCATGGACCGTCACGAGACGGTTGGCCAGGACCTGGTCGCTATGTGCGTCAACGATATTCTGGCTTCGGGCGCCGAGCCGCTGTTCTTCCTGGACTACGTTGCCATCGGTCACATCGAGGCCGAGCACATGGCAAAGATTATCAAGGGTGTGGCCGACGGCTGCAAGCTCGCGGGCTGCGCGCTCGTGGGCGGTGAGATGGCCGAGCACCCGGGCGTCATGGCTCCTGCCGACTACGACCTTGCCGGATTTACCGTGGGCGTCGTCGACCGTCCCAAGATGCTCGACCCCGCAAACGTCCGCCCGGGCGATGTGATCCTGGGCCTGCCTTCCACCGGCGTGCACTCCAACGGCTACTCGCTCGTGCGTAAGGTCATTGGCGTCGACGGCGTTAAGCCGGGCACGCCCGAGGCCGTCGCTAAGGCCGAGGAGCTGAGCCGTCCGCTCGAAGAGCTCGGCGGTGCATCGCTGGCAGACGCTCTGTTGGCCCCCACGCGCATCTACGTCAAGCCGATCCTGGAGCTGCTGCGCGGCGGCGCCAACGTGCACGCCATCGCCCACATCACTGGCGGCGGTATTACCGAGAACCTCAACCGTGCGCTCGCCGATGACGTCGACGCCGTGGTCACCCGCAACGGTGCCGAGATGGGTTGGGACGTTCCGCCCGTCATCACCTACGTGTCGCGCCAGGCCGAGCTTGCGCCCAACGAGGCATGCAAGACCTTCAACATGGGCGTCGGCCTGTGTCTGATCGTCGCCCCCGAGGACGAGGCCGCCGTGACCGAGGCACTGGTCGCGCTGGGCGAGAAGCCGTTCCGCGTGGGCGAGTGCGTCGAGGGTTCCGGTAAGGTCGTGTACTCCGATGAGCGCTAACGAGCAGATGGCTGCTGCCGAGGGCCTGGACTTTGTGCCCTATACCCGTCCGACTGGCACCGATACGGCTGAGCCGCTCAAGATCGGTGTGCTCATCAGCGGTTCGGGTACCAACCTGCAAGCGCTGATCGATCTGATTGCCGCCGGCAAGCTCAACGCTTCTATTGAGCTTGTGGTGTCGAGCCGTCCTTCGGCCAAGGGTCTGCAACGTGCAGAGCGTGCGGGCATCCAGACGCTTACGCTGTCCAAGGATGTCTATGCCGACCCCATCGCCGCCGACGAGATCATCGCACACGAGCTGCTCGAGCGCGGCTGCGAGTATGTGGTCATGGCCGGCTACATGCGCATGGTGCATACACCGCTGCTGGCGGCGTTTCCCAACCGCGTGGTCAACTTGCATCCGGCGCTGCTGCCGAGCTTTACCGGTGCGCATGCGATTGACGATGCCTTTGTGCGCGGCGTCAAGGTAACTGGCGTGACCGTGCATTTTGCCAACGAGATCTACGACAACGGTCCCATCATCGCCCAGCGCGCGCTGGCTGTCGAGGAAGGCTGGGACGTCGACACGCTCGAGGAGCACATCCACGCGATCGAGCATGTGCTGTATCCCGAGGTCGTGCAGATGCTCGCCGACGGCCGCGTCCACGTGCTGGAGAGCGGCAAGGTGGCAATTGACCCGGCGCGCTAGTCGCTTGAAAAAGGTCTCCTTGGTTTTCTTGAGATGTAAAAGCTTCATCAGAACCAAGAAATCTGATAGGGCCTCGTCCGTGTGCGGGCGGGGCCCTTTTGCGTGGCCTTTCATGTTTGCTATACTGCTAGCAGATAGAGAGGAGCCGCTATGGGTACAGCAACGGTGCAGCTCAACACGCGAATCGATCCTATGCTCAAGGCTGGTGGCGACGCGGTCCTAACTCGCAATGGATTGGGGGCGAGCGATGCTATTCGTGCGCTTTGGGTCTATCTTGTCGAGCATCAAACGTTGCCGGGATTTATGGTGGCGGATAAGCGCGAGGCGCCCCGTGCGGAGAGCCTGGCCGAGCAGGGGTGTGGCCTAGCTTTTTCCTCGTTGGGGCTAAGCGCTTCGGATTTTGCGCCAGGTGGATCATCTGCGGAAGACTGGGATGCCGTACGAGATGATATGTATGACGCGATGATTGCCGACATCGAGGCGAATTGCCGATGATCGAGGCAAAACGCCTGCTTGTAGATACGAACGTTTGGCTCGATTATTACCTGCAAGAGGGGGCATTCGACGAAGCGAAGAGATTGGTTGAACTGGCCGAAGCGGGAAAGATCGACCTTCTGTACGCGCCAACGACGGCAAAGGACGTGTTCTACATCTTGCCTCGGCGTCTAGCCCGGCGGAATGTGAATGGGATTAACGCTTCGTTCGGTCCGGCTGCATGGGCATGCGTCGAGCATATGATGCAGGCGGCAACGGCTTCCCCGCTTTCGATGGCGGAGTGCGAGATGGCGCGCATGCTTGGCAAGCGCATGCCGGACCTCGAGGACAATCTCATTATCGCCTCGGGCGATACGGCGGATGTTGACTACGTAGTCACGAGCGACCGACGCATGTTGGAGACGATGCCCGAGGTATGCTTGACGCCCGCGCGCGCACTCGAGCTCATCGGGATCCTCGGCTAACCTTGCATACCCCGTTTCGCTATCATATTGAGCATTGTGGCCCTCATGCAACTTTGGAGGACGGTATGGCGGATAACGAAGCACTGTTTACGCCTGAGCTGGTGTTTTTTGATTGGGAGTGCGCGACGCCCGCCGAGGTGTTTGCGCGACTCGAAGGCGAACTTGCCCCACGCGGCTACATCTGCACCGGTTGGCTCGACGCCGTCCGCACGCGCGAGGATGCCTATCCCACGGGCCTTGCCATGCCGGCGGCCAACATCGCCATCCCACACACCGACCCGGGGTTTGTGGCCAAGCCCTATATCGCGGTGGTAAAGCCCGCCGCGCCCGTGACGTTCAATGCTATGGCCGGCATGGGTGCCCCCGTGCCGGCGCAGATCGTCATCAATTTGGGTATTGCCGAGCCGGGCGGCCAGGTCGAGGCCCTGCAAGCGCTCATGAATATCTTTATGGACGCGGACGTCGCAGCCGATGTGCTCGGCCAGACCACGCCCCAAGGCATGGTCGACGCCATCCGCCGCCACTTTTAAAGCCGGCACTTGGGGACTGTCCCTAACTGCCGGCAGAAAAGGAACGTCCCCAAGTGCCAGGGTTGCCCCTTTGTCGCGGGGCTGCGTTGTGACACAATGGCGTTTGTTCGATTCGTGATGCGAAAGGCCAACTATGGCAAACAAGAAAAAGAACTCCGAGGCCGCACCGACGCCCGAGCAGCAGGCCCGCGCCGCGTCGAGCTCTCGTAAGAAGCAGCGCAAGACGTACGTGTCTAAGACCGTCAAGATCGTTCTGGTGGTCATCGGCGTGCTGGCGATGCTGCTTTCCGTCTCGGCCATGGCATGCTCCGGTCTCATGTCGCAGGCAGAGGATACCTCGGGCTACAAGCTTACCGGCGGTGTGGCTGCCACTATCAACGGCACCAACCTCACCGAGGACACCGTGACAAAGCAGATCATGAGCATGCGCACGTCTTACGGCTACACCAAGGACAAGGACTGGGCGCAGTATCTGGTCGACAACGACCTCACGCCCAAGAAGTACCGCAAGCAACTCATCGACTCCTACACGCAGCAGATTCTGCTTCAACAGGCACAGAAGGAGAACGGCGTGACGGTGTCGGACGAGGAGGTCGAGAAGGCTTGGAAGGACGCGTGCAAGAGCGCGGGCGGTGCCAAGGCCTTTAAGAAGACCCTCAAGACCTACGGCTACACCGAAGACACCTATAAGAGCTCGCTCAAGGAGAGCCTGGCGCAGCAAAAGCTCAAAGATGCCGTGGCGCCCACCAGCAAGCCCAAGGACAGCGAGATCGTCGATTACATCAACGAGAACCTGTCGAAGTACAACGATGCCCGCCGCTCGTCGAACATCCTGATCAAGGTTGATTCCGATGCGTCCGATGAGGACAAGGCTGCCGCCAAGGCTAAGGCGCAGGAGTGCCTGAACAAGATCAACTCCGGCGAGCTGAGCTTTGAAGACGCCGTGAAGCAGTATTCCGACGACACCGGCTCCAAGGAGAAGAAGGGTGACGTGGGCTGGGACAAGCTCACCACCTTTGTCGACAGCTACCAGACGGCACTCGAGGGGCTCAACAAGGGCGATGTGAGCGACGTGGTCGAGTCGACGTACGGCTATCACATCATCAAGTGCACCGACTACTTCCATGTCGATAATCAGGTCGATGACATCAACCAGGTGCCCAAGGCCATCAAAAAGTACGTCTCCAACGTGGTGAAGACGCAGGCGGCCAGCACTGCGTATAGCGAGTGGCTGGAGCAGTACAAGAAGGATGCCGACATCACCGTCAATCCCATGCCCAAGGACGTACCCTATAACGTGAGCCTGAAGGGCGTCACCAAGAGTTCGACCGACGATTCGTCGACGACTGAGTAATCATGGGGCGGTACTCGCGCGAGTGCCGCCCACGCTATTAGAGAGGATTTGCAGATGACCAACGAAGAGCTGCAGAAGGAAATGATCGCGGCCATGAAGGCCAAGGACAAGGTTCGCCTGTCCATCATTCGCCAGGTTAAGGCTGAGGTGAAGAATATCGAGGTCAATGAGCGCCGCGATGTGACCGAGGAAGACGTCAACAGCATGATCAAGCGTCTGATCAAGCAGACGAGCGAGACGCTAGAGATGTCCATCAAGGCCGGCACCGACCAAGAGCGTACCGACAATCTGACCGAGCAGGTCAAGATTCTGGAGAGCCTGCTGCCCGCGCAGGTTTCGGGCGAGGAGCTCGAGGCTCTGATCGAGCAGGTTATCGCCGAGCTGGGCGCCACGTCCAAGAAGCAGATGGGCCAGGTCATGGGTGCACTCGGCAAGGCCACCGGCGGCAACTTCGATAAGCCGGCCGCGGCAAAGATCGTCGGCGCAAAATTGGCGTAATTTGTTACGCGGTTTTACCAAACCGCGTAACGGCTCGACGCTGCAAACCCGTACACACGGCAATCTGACGTTCAATTTCAAGGGCGCGACCATAAGGTCTGCGCCCTTTCATTTCACGTCACCTTGCTCGCGTGTACGGGTTTTCGCTGACTTATGCTCAACAAGGGCGGTTGTATTATTTTCGGTGCTCATTGGGGACAGACTTAAATGAGTACCCACGGGGGGTACTCATTTAAGTCTGTCCCCAATGAGTGGGTGGAAGGTTGCGGGTTCTTTACGGGAATGTAGTGTGGGCTGCGGAAACGTGGTTCTTTCCGTACAATAGTGCAATTCGTATTAACGCAGGGAAGGGACATTCATGGCAGACATGATCGAGATCAAGCATCTCAACAAGTACTTTGGCGACCTGCATGTGCTCAAAGATATCAACCTCACCGTCAAGCGCGGCGAGAAGCTCGTAATGATCGGGCCTTCCGGCTCGGGTAAGTCGACGCTCATCCGTTGCGTCGATTATCTGGAGGAGCCCACGTCGGGCGAGGTCGTCATCGACGGTACGCCGCTTACCAAGAAGAATCACCTGGAGATGGCTCGCAAGTATAGCTCCATGGTGTTTCAGCAGTTCAACCTGTATCCCAACATGACGGTGCTGGGCAATCTGACGCTCGCGCCCATCAAGCTGCAAAAGAAGAGCAAGGAGGAGGCGACCGAGATCGCCATCGCCGCGCTCAAGCGCGTTGGCATGGCTCATAAGGCCGGCGAGTATCCGCAGAACCTCTCGGGCGGTCAGCAGCAGCGCATCGCTATCGCCCGTGCCCTGTGCACTAAGCAGCCCATCATCCTGTTTGACGAACCGACCTCGGCGCTCGACCCCGAGATGGTCCAGGAAGTCCTGGACGTTATGATTGAGCTCGCGCAGGAGGATATCACCATGATCTGCGTGACGCATGAGATGGGCTTTGCGCGCCAGGTGGCCGACCGCGTCATCTTTATGGAGGACGGCCGCATTCTGGAGGAGGGTACGCCCGAGCACTTCTTCGATAACCCCGAGAACCCGCGCTGCCGCGAGTTCCTGTCCAAGATTCTGCACTAGGCGCGGTGATGGACATGACGGATATGACGAGGGCGGCCGTGTCGCGCCGTCACTTTTTGCAGCTGGCTGGCGCCGGCATGCTTGCGCTGACGGGGACCGCGCTTACCGGTTGCGGCAACTCCACCAGCGGCGAGGGCTCCGACAAGGGGTCCAAGCTCGCGGCCATCAAGTCGCGTGGCCATCTGAATGCCGGCGTTAAGAAAGACGTTCCCGGCTATGGCTATTACGACACCGCCAAGGGTCGCTTTGAGGGCATGGAAGTCGATTTGTGCTACCAAATCGCCGCTGCCGTCTTTGGCGTGAGCTACAAGGATGCCCGCGCCCAGGAGCTGGTCGAGTTTACCGACGTAACGCCCAAGACGCGCGGCCCGCTGATCGATAACGGCCAGCTCGACGTGGTCGCGGCGACCTACACCATCACCGACGAGCGTAAGAAGAGCTGGGATTTCTCGACGCCGTATCGCACCGACTACGTGGGACTCATGGTCAAGAAGCGTTCGGGTTTTACCTCGATTGAGGACCTGGACGGCAAAGTCATCGGCGTGAGCCAGGGTGCCACCACGCAGGGCCTGATCGAGCAGATGATCAAGGACAACGGCTTTAGCTGCGAGCCCGAGTTTAGGTCCTTTAGCGGCTACCCCATCATCAAGAGTTCGCTCGATGCCGGCAATATCGACGTCTTTGCCATGGACCGCTCCACGCTGGCCGGTTACATGAACGAGACCGTTGAGCTGCTGCAGCCCGAGGTCAAGTTTGGCGAGCAGGGCTACGGCGTGGCGACCAAGAAGGGCTGCGACCTTTCGGCCCTGGTCGATCAGGTGATTTGCGATCGCCTAGCCGATGGCTGGCTCGACCAAGAGGTCAAGACCTGGGGCCTTGTATAGGCGCATCGTCCAAGGAAGGAATCAAATGCTCGAAGGATTGTTTGACGCCGACCGCTGGTCGACGACATTTCAAAACATGGGGCCCTTCTGGGAGGGCTTTGGCGTGACGCTGCAGGTGGTCGTTGCCGGCCTGCTGCTGTCGCTGGTGCTGGGCACGCTGCTGGGCGTGTTCTCTACCACCCGTTCGCGCGTGCTGCGCGCCATAAGCCGCGTGTACGTGGAGTTCTACCAGAACACTCCGCTGCCCGTGCAGGTGCTCTTTATGTATATGGCCGGCCCGCAATTTTTGCAGGCCATAACCGGCGCCGACCAGCCGGTGCGTATTGCGCCGTTCGTGCTGGGCTTCTTGGGCGTGGGCCTGTACCACGCGGCCTACATCTCGGAGGTCATCCGCACCGGCATCGAGGCCGTTCCGCGCGGTCAGATGGAGGCGGCCCAGAGCCAGGGTTTCACCCGTGCTCAGGCTTACTGGTACATCGTGCTGCCCCAGACGTTCAAGATCATTCTGCCGCCGCTGTGTAACCAGGCGCTCAACCTGGTCAAGAACACGTCGGTGCTGGCGCTTGTGGCCGGCGGCGACCTTATGTACCGTTCCGACAACTTTGTGAGTCTGTACGGTTACCTGCAGGGATACATCGTCTGCTGCCTTATGTACTTCATCATCTGCTTTCCGCTCGCCATGCTGGTGCAGTGGCTCGAGCGCCGCTCCAAGGAGCGTCCGCGCGGCGTGAGCCTGGCCGAGCTGGGGCTCGACAACGTAGAGGAGGCCTAGCGCATGGAAATCTTCAACGCGACCAACCTGCTCTACATTTGGGGCGGCTTTGTTAAGACCATCGAGATCTCGGCGCTGTCGATCTTTTTCTCGCTCATGTTTGGCACGGTGCTGGCGCTCGTTAAGAGCTATGCGCCCCGCCCATTCCGTATTTTGGTGAGCGCCTATATCGAGCTGTTCCGCTGCACGCCGAACCTGCTGTGGATCCTGTTTATCTACTTTACGGTGCAGGGTCTGGACATTGTGATTTCGACCATCGCCTTTACGCTGTTTACCAGCGCTGTTATGGCCGAGATTGTGCGCGGCGGCCTCAACTCGATTCCGCGCGGCCAGTTTGAGGCAGCGCAGAGCCAGGGCTTTGGCTTCTTTGCCACCATGCGCTACATCATTCTGCCGCAGACGTTTAAGACGATCATTCCGGCGCTGTTTAGCCAGTGCACGACCGTCATCAAGGACAGCTCGTATCTTTCGGGCATTAACGTGGCCGAGCTCATGTACACGGCAAACGTCGTGATGGCCCACGCAATCGACCTGTCGCAGGTGCTTATGCTCTACGGCCTGGTGTTTGCGATGTACTTTGTGCTCAACTTTGGTATCTCGCTGCTGGTTCGCGCATATCAGAGGCGAATGGTGGCAGCGTAGAATGTGACAAAGGGACTGTCCCTTTGTCACATAGAGAAAGGAATCGCGATGAGCGATCTGGAGAATAAGAAGAATCCTGTGGTCATTACCATCGCGCGCGACTTTGGCGCCGAGGGCCACGAGATTGGTCGCATGCTTGCCGACGAGTTGGGGATTCCGCTGTACGATAACGAGCTGCTGGTACGTGCGTCGCTGCGCGCGGGCGAGTCGCTCGACAAGATGGCCGCCTACGACGAGCGTCTGGCCGTGGAGAACATGGCGTTCCTGCCCGACCGCTACGACGCGCGTTCGTACTCGGACAAGTTGTTCCAGAAGATGAGCCAGGTGATTTTGGACCTGGGCGAGACCGAGAGCTGCATTATCGAAGGCCGCCTGTCCGATTACCTGCTGCGTAACAACCCCAACCACATTGCCGTATTGGTGACCGCTCCTTTTGAGGACCGCGTCGAGATTGTGCGCAAGAAGCGTGGCCTTAATAAAAAGAAGGGCGCCAAGCTGGTCAAGCAGCAGCAGAAGGCGCGCGAGGCGTTCTATAAGCGCTACAGTGCCGGAAAGTGGAAGATGACGAGCGGCAAGGATATCGTCGTCAACCGCGCCAAGCTGGGCCGCGAAGGCTGCAAGGACGTCATCGCCGCTGCCTATCGTTACAAGGTGGCTCAGCTCGAAGCTTAACCGACCAAAACCACCACAAAGGGCAGGCACCTTTGTGGTGGTTTTTTAGGCGGAGGGGAAGGCCTTGGCGGCAGTGCCTATCCTCGGCTTTTGCAAATCTCGATCTGTAACACCAAGCCAGCGAAAATGGCTCTAACTGTTACAGATTTAGATGAACCGTTCGGCCGTCAGCCCAACGTCTTGATCTGTAACACCAGGCGGCATATTTGGTCTCTAACTGTTACAGATTGAGATAAAACGACCGGGCAAGTCCCCAACCACCGCAAAGGTGCCTGTCCCCATCGTGGTGGTTGGGGCGGCCGGCATAGAAAAAGTCCCCGTCGGGCGTGTGCGCGACGGGGACTTTGCCGTTTGATGGCTAGCGCTGTGGGTGATTACTCGCCCAGCAGGCTCTTGGTGATCGAAGCGGCGGCCTTCTTGCCGGCGCCCATCGCCAGAATGACCGTAGCGGCACCGGTGACGATGTCGCCGCCGGCCCAGATGCGGGGATCGGTGGTCTGGCCGGTCTCCTCGTCGGCGACGATGTAGCCCCACTTGTTGAGCTCCATCTTGCCGCCGATCTTGGCAGCGAAGGGGTTGGCGTTGGTGCCGATAGCCGAGATCGCGACGTCGCAGGGAATCTCCTCGATGGCGCCCTCGACGGGCACCGGGCGACGACGGCCGGACTCGTCGGGCTCGCCGAGCTCCATCTTCTGGACCTTGACGGCGCACACGGAGCCGTCCTCGCCAGCGACAAACTCGAGCGGGGAAACGAGCGGCAGGACCTCGACGCCCTCGGCCTTAGCGTGGTGCAGCTCGGCGCGACGGCAGGGCATCTCGTCCTCGGTACGGCGGTAGGCGATGATGGCGTGCTCGGCGCCCAGGCGCTTGGCGGTACGGACGGCGTCCATAGCTACGTTGCCGCCACCAAAGACGACGACGTTCTTGCCGTGCTTGGTGGGGGTGTCGTACTCGGGGAACTTGTTGGCCTTCATCAGATTCACGCGGGTGAGGTACTCGTTGGCGAAGAAGACGTTGGGCAGGTTCTCGCCGGGGACGTTGAGGAACTTGGGCAGGCCAGCGCCGGTCGCCACGTAGATGGCGTCGAAGCCCTGCTCGAACAGCTCCTCGGCCGTGGCCATGTTGCCCACGACGGAGTTGTACTCAAACTTGACGCCCATGTCCTCCAGGCCGTCAATCTCGCGCTTGACGACTGCCTTGGGCAGACGGAACTCGGGGATGCCGTAGACCAGCACGCCGCCGCCGGTAAAGAATGCCTCAAAGACGGTGACGTCAAAACCGTTACGGGCGAGCTCGCCGGCGCAGGTGATGCCGGACGGGCCGGAGCCGACGACGGCGACCTTCTTGCCGTTCTTGGGGGCCATCTTGGGCGTGGAGGCGAGCTCGGGGCGGTCACCCAGGAAGCGCTCGAGCTGGCCGATGGCCACGGGCTCGGACTTCTTGCCACGGATGCACTTGCCCTCGCACTGGTTCTCCTGCGGGCAGACGCGGCCGCAGATGGCGGGAAGCATGGAGTCCTCGCGGATGGTATCGAGAGCGCCGCCGAAGTCCTTCTCGCGGATCTGCTCGATAAAGCGGGGGATGTTGATGTTGACGGGGCAGCCCTCAACGCAGAACGGCTTCTTGCAGTTGAGGCAGCGCTCGGCCTCGGCCAGCGCCATCTCCTCGGTGAAGCCCTTGTCGACGGGGCGGAAGTCGCAGGCGCGCTCGGCAGCCGGCTCCTCGTTATCGGGGGTGCGGGGCGACTTCATATCGGCAACGAAACGACCGTTAACTAGTGGCATGCGCAGCTCTTTTCCTCATAGGCCTTGAGGGACGCGCCCTCTTCGGAACGGTAAGCGGCCTGGCGGGCACGAAGGTCATCCCAGTCGACCAGGGTGGCATCGAAGTCGGGGCCGTCGACGCAAGCGAACTTGGTCACGCCGCCCACCTCGACGCGGCAGCAGCCGCACATGCCGGTGCCGTCAACCATGATGGGGTTGAGGGACGCGGTGATGGGGGTGTCGTACTTCTGGGCGGTGAGGGTCGAGAACTTCATCATCGGAACGGGGCCGACGCAGAAGACCTGGCTCACGGCCTTGTCCTGCAGCAGGCGCTCCAGCGGAGCGGTGACAACGCCCTGCTCGCCGTAGGAGCCGTCGTCAGTGGTGATGTGGATGTGGTCCTCGTCGAGGAGCTCGCGGAACTGGTCCTCCATGAGCAGGAGGTCCTTGGTGCGGGCGCCCATGATGGCGTGAACCTCGTGGCCGGTCTCGACCAGGTGCTTGGCGACCGGGAAGGCAATTGCCAGGCCGACGCCGCCGCCAATGACGGCGCAGGGGCCCTCGGCCATCTCGGTGGGAACGCCCAGTGGGCCCACGACGTCGCGCAGCGACTCGCCGGCCTCGTAGGTGGACAGCATCTCGGTGGTCTTGCCGATCACCATGAAGATGAACTCGACCCAGCCCTCGTCACCGTTCCAGCCGGCCAGGGTAAACGGGACACGCTCGCCCGTCTCGTTGGCGCGGACCATGAGGAACTGTCCAGCGTGCGCATGTTTGGCGATTGCAGGCGCCTCGATGCGGAACTTGAACACCTTCTCCGAGAACTGCGTCTTCTCCAGGATCTTATACATAGAACCCCTCTCTTGTTAGGGCTGCCGAACCGTGCCTCCACGGAAATGGACGGCAGCCCGAATAAAACCGTACGCGCACAGGCGTTGTGCAGACATACGGTGCAAATTATACCCTCATGGACATGCTGTTTTCGTGTGTCTTCGTCGGTTGGGAAAGTGACCTGCCAAAAAGGGACAGGTTTATTTCGGCAGGTTTTATCAGGCAAAACGACAAAGGGGGCCGGCCTCGCGCATCGGTGGGGCCGGCCCCTTTTGAGGCATTGCATATGTATGGCGGCGCAGGGTTTATTGCGGAGCCGCCACTGTGGCGTTTCCGCAGATAAAACCTGCCAAAAGAAACCTGTCCCTAAATGGTAGGTTTTAGTGCTTGCCGTTGGCGGAGGCGGCACCGTTGACATGGTCGCGGGCATAGACCACGCCGTGCACGATCGCCAGGCCGGCGGCGTCGGCCGCGCGGGCGCAGGTGTCCTGGAAATCCTCGGCCTCGCGGGCGCGCAGCTGCTTGAGCACGTAGTCGGCCACGGCCATCTTGCCGGGAGGGTTGCCGATGCCGGTGCGGATGCGGCTAAAGTCGCGGCTGCCCATCTTGTCGATGATGGAGCGCAGGCCGTTGTGACCGGCATGGCCTCCGCCCACCTTGACGCGCACGTCGCCGGCGGGAATGTCGAGCTCGTCGTGGATGACGAGTAGCTCCTCGGCCTTGATTTTGTACTCGCGGCAGAGCTTGGAGATGGGGCCACCCGAGGTATTCATATACGACTGCGGCTTGACCAGCACGATCTGGCGCTTGCCGCCCTCTTCCTCGGCATCGTTGATGTTGATGAGCGCGACCTCGGCGCCGGCCTGGTTTTTCCAGTACGTGACGCCGGCCTGACGGGCCAGCTCGTCAATCGCCTTAAAGCCGGCGTTGTGGCGGGTCTCGGCATATTCCTCGCCAGGGTTGCCAAGTCCGGCAACCATGCGAATCTTAAGCGGCTGTGCAGCTGCCATGTGCTTCCTTTCGTCGATTTATCGTCTGCTATGGTGAGCGACCCCGTTGCCGCTGTCAAATGGAGGGCGATTGAGGTGAGTTGAGGGCGTTTGAGCGGTTGCAGGAAACCGGGGTGGACAGTTAGTTCAGATTTGTATAAAGCAAGAGGCTCTCGGCTGCCAAAATCGGAGACATGGAGCCGTTTCGGTGCTTTGGGGCGCACGTTTTGCGCTATTTCGAAGCCATTCGAGCCTTTAAATGAGGTGATTGGCCCCGAGATGGCAGCAAAGCGCCTTGAAATAAGCCGTCTGTTTATACAAATCTGAACTAACTGTCCAGCCTTGCTCGGCGATGTTGTCGAGATACGCTTTCTAGACCGGCGCGAGGCCGATTCCGGCCCGAAGAGCGTTGAGCCATGCAGCTTGACGCTTGCGATAGCCCTTGATGCGATAGCGGAATCGAATACCGGCAAGTCGATGCATCGTCTGGGCGAAGGCTTCGAGTGCAACAAGGTCTTTCATTTGGTCGCGATTGATAACCAGAACGTGAACGCCCATGGCTTTAAGGCCGTTGTTGCGGTTTCCGTCGTGGATGCGAGCGTTCTGGAGCTCGTGTCCAATTCCGTTGTATTCGTTGTCGACTCCTGCGGCCGGACAATATAAGTCGCAGATGGCATAGGGGATGCCCGAGGACATGTTGACTGCAAGGGTGTCGAAGTCGATTCGATAGTTGAGCAGCAGACCTCCCATGGGCAGGCTGCAACATCCGAATCCGCCAAAACGCA
>CATWID010000042.1 GCA_958350755.1 uncultured Collinsella sp. | reverse complement strand
GGTCGGCGGCAGCCACGAGCGCGCTATCGGTGATGTGCACGCCGTGGAAGATCTCGTACTTCTCCTTGAGGCCACGCAGGATCGAGATGGTGTCCTCGACGGTAGGCTCGCTGACCATCACGGTCTGGAAACGACGGGCAAGCGCCGCGTCCTTCTCGATGTACTTGCGGTATTCGTCGAGCGTGGTCGCGCCGATCGCGTGCAGATCGCCGCGAGCAAGCGCCGGCTTGAGGATGTTGCCGGCGTCCATGGAGCCCTCGGTGGCACCCGCGCCCACGATGGTGTGGAGCTCATCGATGAACAGGATGACCTTGCCCTCGGACTTCTGTACCTCCTTGAGCACGGCCTTCAAGCGGTCCTCGAACTCACCGCGGTACTTGGCGCCGGCGACCAGCGCGCTCATGTCGAGCTCGATAAGGTCGCGGTCGCGCAGCGTGCTCGGCACGTCGCCGGCCACGATACGCTGGGCGATGCCCTCGACGATGGCCGTCTTGCCGACGCCCGGCTCGCCGATGAGCACCGGGTTGTTCTTGGTGCGACGGGACAGGACCTGGATGGTACGACGGATCTCGTCGGTACGGCCGATGACCGGGTCGAGTTTGCCGGCGCGGGCAAGGTCGCAGATATTGCGGCCGTACTGCTCCAGCGCCTCAAACTGGGTCTTGTCCTCGGCAGACGTCACGCGGTCATCGCCGCGCAGCTCCTCGTAGACTTGCTCGATGCGCTCCTTGGTCACGCCGGCGTCACGCAGCACGCGGCCGGCCTCGCCCTTGTCCTCGGCAAGCGCCATCAGCAGATGCTCGGTCACCACAAAGCTGTCGCCCATCTTGGTGGCCTTCTTCTCGGCCTTTTCGATGACGCGGACGAGCTCGTTGGAAAGACCCATCTGCTGGCCCTCGCCCGAAACCTTGGGCGCATGGTCGATGGCATCCTGCGTGGAGCGTGCGAGCTGGGCCGGGTCGGCACCGATGCGCTCGATGATCACGGAGATATTGCGCTCGCCGGCACCGAGCAGGGCGGACAGCAGGTGAATCGGCTCCACCGCGCCGGCCTGCGCATCGGCAGCCGTGCTCATGGCGGTCTGCAGCGCCTCGCGCGACGTCATTGCTAGCTTATCGATTCTCATGGAATCACCTCTCTTGGGGTGGCCGCCCTACGGGGCGGCTTCACGTTGTTCGAGAAGTATTGTTGCCAGCTTTGTACGATCTTATACACAAATCTAAGTCTCTATATATAAGATTTTCTGAGTGATTGAAAGATAGGGAGCAGGTGCGCTCACCCGCTACGGCCTCGTCCCCTTACTATCTCAATCTGTAACATCTAGCGGCTGTTTATGGCTCTAGATGTTACAGATCGAGATGAAATGACCAGCGGCACCCGTTTATCTAAATCTGTAACATCTAGTCAGCAAATAGAGCTCTATCTGTTACAAATCGAGACGAACAGAAAACACCCGGATCAAAAATCTAAATCTGTAACACCAGGCCCACTTTTAGCGGCCAAGATGTTACAGATCGAGACAGACCGAAAACCACCACAAAGAGGACAGGCGCCTTTGTGGTGGTTGCAGCCTCTATTTACTTGTCGAGCCCGTGCTTCCCGATTCGGCGTTCCAGGGCATCTCATCCTCGAACAGCCATGTACGGGCAGACCCACTATCGCGTGCAGTCTGCGGGTCAGGCAAGCAGGTCTGTTTATAGGCATCTTGGATACACTGACCCATAAAATCGTTGAGCTCGGTCTGGTCGCCCTCCATGACATAGGCGACATCGCCGTCCATGATGTAGATGCCCGGACCCTCATTGCCCTCGTAGCCCGGATCGTACGAGACATCACATAACTTTGCGCCGTTTGCAGTGTCCAGCTCGATGGACGAGTGGCATCCGCCAACCATGTCGTTCGCTTTTGCCCGATAGGACGCATATCCGTACCAACGCTTAAATGTTTTGCCCTTGAGTAGCTCGGACGCCCTATCGATCAGGCTTGTATCCGTGGTATAGCGCATGGCCCCAAGCTGAATACGCGGATAATTGCTAATACCCAGCACAGCCGGCTGCTCATCAAAATCAACGGTAATGGTCTCGGGCTTGTCGTCGCCGGTCAGAAGTTCGACAGATTGAGTCACAGGCTTGACCACCGGCTCCGTCACCGCAGCAGGTAGAAATGCCATACCGACAGCGCCCGCGCCAACCACAGCGATCGCAAGCGCCAAGACAATCAATCCAATACGGGCAGAACGGCTCACGGCAAAACACCCCACAATGCAAACCTTCGCCACCTGCACTAATGATACCGCCAGCTAACACTATTACCAAAAGAAGCCGCGCGCTCCTCACCACCACAAAGGGGACAGGCACCTTTGTGGTGGTTTTCGACGCTAACGGTCGACCATCTCGCGCAATGAGATTAAACTTGAATTGTTCTCTGAACATATCCATTTCTGCCTATCCTCAACAGATCTTTGTCTCGAGGAGCGCATATGAAGCCGCCTCATTCCACCGGTCGCAACGTCATCGCCATTCTCGCCATACCCATCGTGATGCTCTTCCTTATCGTCATCACGCCCTTTTCCCTTGGTATCACCTCGCCCTTCGATTTATGCGGAATGGTCGACGCCGGCTCGCGTGCCACCTCGCTCTCCTTTATCTGTCGCGGCGTGTTTTACGAAGATGGAATTCCCACCGGAAGTTGGCAGTCAAAGTTGCCACTGCTCGGTCAGATCGACGGATGCTCCCCCTATTTCTGCCTTGGACCTCAGACGCTAAACTATCTAATCGACGACCAGCCACTCGACTTCATCACCCTCGCCTACGACTACGCACCAAACACCGATGAGCGCCACATGAGCCAAGTCCTCGACAAGATGCTTGGACAGTGCGGGCTCACCGAGGAGGCCGGTCGAACCATCTATAGCAACCAGAAATTAAAGCGAACAGAACTCCGCCGTGTCGGAAAAATCAAAGGGCGAAACGGGGCCGCCTACTGGGATGCCTGGGCAACACGCGACAAGTGCGAATTCGGACACAGCACCTATATGGTCACTGTCTACACCAAAGACGGAATTAAGGACAATGTTGACGATTTCGCGTCATCCAAACTCGGCATCCCCAAAACAACCAAACCCGCCAGCCCAGATGAAATTCTGTAGAGCCGCCCATTAACATGCCGCTCAACGATCACAACAGCATCGAGCTCGTCCCCACCACCACAAAGGTGCCCGTCCCCTTTGTGGTGGTTCTCAACAAAAAGAAGCCGCCCCGATAACAGAGGCGGCATCAAGCAAGTCTATTTATTAGCGTCCCTCAAGACCCAACGAGAACATCGCGGTAGCCCCGGCCACACCTTTCCCTCGGGCGACCCTCGCGAAGCGCGTGAGCACGAGGGAAAGGTGTGGCAGGGGCGTACAGCAGAGTTACTCGGCAGCGGCCTTGAACTTGTTGTAGTTGATCAGGCAGCCGGCCTTGACGATGGCACGCTCCTCTGCCGTCATATCGGCAATGTAGAGCTCAATCTGCTCGACCGTACCGTCGGCGCGCACCACGTAGGCGGCGATGTCCTTCAGGTCACCATCGAGCGCGGCGCGAATACCCGGCACAAAGACGTAGTCGCCCACCTCAAAGCTGGGCTCGGCCTCCATCTGGAAGGGAACCATGCCCCAGTTCATCACGTTGGAGCGATAACGCTTGGTGGCGTACTCGTGGACGATGTTGGCCAGGCCGCCAATTACGCGCTGGCAACTCGCGGCCTGCTCGCGGGCAGAACCGTCACCTGGCTTCTTGGCGTAAATCATGGAACCGTACTCGGTCGCCTTGGCATCGGCCGCGACACCCGCGCCGGCCAGTGCCTCAAACACGCCGGCAAGCTCGACATCGAGCGCCGCTAGGTCGCCCGCGGCCTCGCCGGCCACGCGGCGCTTCTCCACCGCGTCGACCTCCTTGGAACGACCCACGTAGGCTGGGTCGCGACGGCTGAGCGTAAACTCGGCCAGGCCCAGCGGGTTGGAGCGGAAGGAGCTCGTCTCGCCCGAGGGAATGAGCTCATCGGTCGTAGTGACCGGGTCCATGATCTTGGAGCACACCTTGAGCAGGATGTCGTCGCCGAGCGGCTCCATCGCGGGCCACGGCTTGATGTTGGGGCCTTCGACCAGCTCATCGGCAGGCTCCGCCTTGCCAAAGCCCCAGTACACGCGTTTCCTGTAGGGAGCGTCGTCGAATGTGTACTCGCAGGCCTCGTCCCACGTCTCCTCGGGCAGGTCGGTCGCCGGCGTCAGGACGCCGCCGTTGGCAGCAGTTGCCGCAATGGAGCGGGCGTCCATCAGGGCCACGGCGCTCAGCTGACCGTTGCCCGGCTTAGAGCCCTCGCGGTTGGGGAAGTTGCGCGTGGTGTGGCGAATGGACAGGCCGTTGTTGGCAGGCGTATCGCCGGCACCAAAGCACGGGCCGCAGAACGCCGTGCGCACGATCGCGCCGGCCTCCATAAGGTCGTAGATATAGCCGCGGCGCGTGAGTTCGAGCGCCACGGGCTGGCTCGTGGGATAGACCGACAGCGAGAACTCGCCGCAGCCGGTATTGGCGCCCTTGAGCACACGGGCAGCCTGCACCACGGAGTCGTAGTTGCCGCCCGAGCAGCCGGCGATAACGCCCTGCTGCACGTGCAGCTTGCCGTCGACGATCTTGTCGAGCAGGCTAAAGTGCGTCTTGCCCTCGACGATCTTGGCAGCCTCGAGCTCAACCTCGTGCAGGATGTCCTCGAGGTTCTCGTTGAGTTCGTCGATCTCAAAGCCGTTGGAAGGATGGAACGGCAGGGCGATCATGGGCTTGATGCTCGACAGGTCGACCTCGACGCAGCCGTCGTAGTAGGCGACATCGGCGGGCTTGAGCTCGCGGTAGTCGTCGCCACGGCCGTGCATGGTCAGGAATGCGTGAGTGTCCTCGTCGGTTGCCCAGATGGAGGAAAGGCAGGTGGTCTCGGTGGTCATGACGTCGACGCCGTTACGGTAGTCGGTCGTCATGCTCGCGATGCCGGGGCCCACGAACTCCATGACCTTGTTCTTAACGTAACCCTTGGCAAAGACGGCGCGGATGATGGCGAGCGCCACGTCGTGCGGGCCGACGCCGGGACGCGGGGCGCCCGTGAGGTAGATGGCCACGACGCCGGGATAGGCGACGTCGTAGGTGTCGCGCAGCAGCTGCTTGGCCAGCTCGCCGCCGCCCTCGCCCACGGCCATGGTGCCCAGGGCGCCGTAGCGGGTGTGCGAGTCCGAGCCCAGAATCATCTTGCCGCAGCCGGCGAAGTTCTCGCGCATAAAGGAGTGGATGACCGCGATGTGCGGCGGGACGAAGATGCCGCCGTACTTCTTGGCCGCAGAGAGGCCAAAGACGTGATCGTCCTCGTTGATAGTGCCGCCCACGGCGCACAGCGAGTTATGGCAGTTGGTGAGCACGTAGGGCAGCGGGAACTGCTCCATGCCCGAGGCACGCGCCGTCTGGATGATGCCGACGAAGGTGATGTCGTGGCTCGCCATGGCATCGAAGCGAATCTTGAGCGCCTCGGGATCGCCGGACGTATTGTGTGCCTGGAGGATCGAATACGCGATGGTGCCGCGCTTGGCATCCTCGGGCGTCTGCGTAATACCGTGCTCGGCAGCCTCGGCCGCAGGCACCACCTCGCTGCCGCCGCGCAGGTAGATGCCGTCCTCGTACAGCTTGACCATACTGTCTCCCACTCTGCCCAAACAATTTGGGCGCATAGCATACATTCGTTCAATATCGTGCCATAGAACAGTTGCGAGTGGGCTACGAATCTGCGCGTTCACTTTATCTCAGTAAAGCATAGGGCGAGCTTAGCGCAGGGTAGTCATTGGGGACGTTCTTAAACGACTAGTCAAACAAGAACGCCCCCAACGACTACTCATTTAAGTCTGTCCCCAATGACCAGAAAAGGAACGTCCCCAAGTGCCGAAATGACGAGAGTGGATAATCTCCCACTTTGGGCCTGCACAAAGGCCAAAAACGGGAGATTATCCACTCTCATTCTGTGGGCACTCATTTAAGTACGTCCCCAATGAGTGGGCCGGCCCGCCGTTCGGCAGAACGGCGGAACCTACAAGTCCCCTCCGGCGCCCAGTAGTTTGCGCATGACTTGCTCGGGGTTGACCGAGCCATCGCGCGGGGCCAGGGCGGTGATCTTCTTCTGCATCTTGTACTCGTGCAGCTCGTCCTCGAGCTGGCGCACGCGGGCGCGGAGCTTTTCGTTCTCGCGCTCGCGCTCCTCGGCACGCTCCTTCATATCGAGGATGCGCACCACGCCGGCAAGGTTGATGCCCTCGTCGGTCAGCTGGTTGATGAGCTCCAAGCGCTCGATATCGGCACGCGAATACAGACGCGTGTTGCCGCCCGAGCGCTGGGGGTTCACCAGGCCCTTGGACTCGTAGACGCGCAGAGTCTGCGGATGCATGCCGGTCAACTCGGCCGCCACGCTGATCATGTACAGCGGTTTATTCCTATTGTCCTCGGCCATGCTACCTGACCCCTTTCCGTCTCGCACATCTACATCATAAGCCCGCGGACGCGGGTGTGCGCCACGACCGCCCTAGTACGTCGCCTTGTAACGGTTGACCTTCTCGCGATAATCGCGCGTGTCGGCCTCGCGCAGCTTGGTCATGGCATCGCGCTCGTCATCAGATAGATTTGTGGGGACTTGCACCTTGATCTCGACGAGCAGCGCACCCGTGCGGCCACGGTGCTTAACGTCGGGCGCACCCATCTCCTTAAAGCGGAACTTCTTGCCCGTCTGGGTACCCGCGGGCACCTTCAGACGAACCGTCGCACCGCCGGGCGTCGGCACGTCCACCGTGCAGCCGAGCGCCGCCTCATAGACCGAGACCGGTACCTCCATGGTCACGTCGGCACCTTTACGCTTAAACAGTGGATGCTCCTCCACGTGCGTGGTCACGACCAGGTCGCCGCGCTCGCCGCCGGCAACACCATACTCGCCGCGACGCTTGTAGCGCAGCTTGCCGCCGTCGACCGCACCCGCAGGCACCGAGACCGTGATGGTCTGCTGCTCGCCCGTCGAGGGAATGCGGTAGGTGACCTTGTGCGTCACGCCGCGAAACGCGTCCTCGGCCGTCACGTCGACAGTCAGCGACAGGTCGCCGCCCTTGCGAGCACGGCTGCGGCCAGCGCCGGCACCGGCAGCGCCCGCAGCCCCGGCAAAGCCCGAGCCCCAATCGCTGCCCCAGGCGCCGTTGCCGCTAAAGATGCTGTCGAAGATGTCGCCCCAGCCGCTGGCGCCCGCGCCGGCACCGTAGCCGCCGCCATACGCGCCGCCTGCGCCCGGCATGCCGCCAAACATGAGCATCTGGTCGTACTCTTTGCGCTTCTTCTCGTCCGAAAGCGTCTCGTAGGCCTCGCTGATCTCCTTGAACTTGGCCTCGTCGCCGCCGGCATCGGGGTGATATTTTTGCGCGAGCTTGCGAAACGCGCTCTTGATCTCTTTGTCGGAGGCGCTCTTGGATACGCCCAGGATGTCATAGAAGGTTTTGCCTGCAGCCATCGTAGCTCCTCTCCTGTTTCATCCGCCGCCCAGCGGGCGGCGGCTCATGCTTTCATATGGCACTAGGCCAGAAAGGGCCCCGGGTGTTGCCCCGGGGCCCTTCTCAATTACTCCTCGGTGCTCTCGGCCGTATCGGCCGCAGCATCCTCGGGCGCCGCTTCGGGCTCCGGTGCGGGGCGCTTCTCGCCACCGTAGGTCACCGTCACCATCGCGGAACGCAGGATGCGATCCGCCATGCGGTAGCCCTTCTGGTACACGTCGTTGACGGTCTCGTCGTACTGCGATGCGTCCTCGACACGCCCCACGGCCTGGTGCTCGAGCGGATCGAACGCCTCGCCCTTGGGGTCGATGGGCTCAACGCCCTCGTGCGCAAACACATCGAGCAGCTTGGCATGCACCGCATCGACGCCATCGACGAACTGCTTAAAGTCGTCGGAAAGCTCCTGGCTACGGGCATGGTCGATTGCACGCTCGATATCGTCGATCACCGGCAACAGCGCGGTGACAAGCTTCTCGGTCGCGCGCTCGCGCTCGGCGATACGCTCATTGGCGGTGCGGCGACGGAAGTTCTCCCAGTCGGCCTGCAGGCGGGCGGTACGCTCGGTGGCGTCCTTTGCCTTGTCCTCGGCGGCCTTCTGAGCCTCTGCCGCAGCATCGAGCTCATTGCGCACGTCGGCAAGCTCTTTCTGAGCCTGCTCGAACTTGAGCTTAAAGTCGTTGTCGGCGGCTTCTTCACCGGCGCGGATAGCGGCTTCCACCATCTCGTCCTCGGTCATCGTCGCCTCCTTGTTGGAATCCTCTACCTGGTTCTCGGCAGCCTCGGCGGCCGGGGCCTCGTTGGCCTCGGTATCGTCAACGGCCTCTACGGGAATCTTCACGTCCTTCTCCTCAGAGTCAACGGGGGCGGCGCCAGCGGCGGCCGCCTCCGTGCGAGCTTTACGGGCGGACATGATTATTTGTCCTCGTCGTCCACAACCTCGTAGTCGGCGTCGACAACGTCATCGTCGGCAGGCTGGGCGCCAGCGGCACCGCCGGTCTGCTGCTGAGCGTCGGCGTAGACAACCTGGGCCAGCTCGTAGGCCACGGACTGCAGGGACTCGCCGGCGGCCTTGATAGCCTCGACGTCAGAGCCCTCGAGCGCCTTCTTGGCGTCGGCGATAGCGGCCTCAGCCTTGGACTTCACGTCGGCGGAAACCTTGTCGCCCAGCTCGTTGAGGGTCTGCTCGGTGGAGTAGCACAGGCTGTCGGTCTGGTTGCGGACCTCGACCTCTTCCTTCTGCTTCTTGTCCTCCTCGGCATGAGCCTCGGCGTCCTTGACCATACGATCGACTTCGTCGTCGGACAGAGCGGTGGAACCGGAAATGGTGATCTGCTGCTCCTTGCCGGTGCCCTTGTCCTTAGCGGAGACCTTGACGATGCCGTTGGCGTCGATGTCGAAGGTAACCTCGATCTGCGGCACGCCGCGGCGGGCAGCCGGGATGCCGGTCAGCTGGAACTTACCGAGCGACTTGTTGTCGCGGGCAAGCTCGCGCTCGCCCTGGAGCACGTTGATCTCGACGCTGGTCTGGTTGTCGGCTGCGGTGGAGTAGACCTCGGTCTTGGAGGTCGGGATCGTGGTGTTGCGGTCGATCATCTTGGTCATGATGCCGCCCATGGTCTCGACACCCAGCGACAGCGGGGTTACGTCGAGCAGCAGGATGCCCTCGACGTCACCGGTGAGCACGCCGCCCTGGACGGCAGCGCCGTCGGCAACGACCTCGTCGGGGTTCACGGACATGTTGGGCTGCTTGCCAGTCATGGTCTTGACGAGCTCCTGGACGGCGGGCATGCGAGTGGAGCCGCCGACGAGGATGACCTCAGTCAGATCGGAGAGCTTAAGCTTGGCGTCGCGCAGGGCATTGGTGACAGGCTGCTTGCAGCGCTCGAGCAGGTCGCGGGTGATCTTCTCGAACTCGGCGCGGGTCAGCGTGTAGTTGAGGTGCAGCGGACCGGACTGGTTCATGGTGATGAACGGCAGGTTGATGGTGGTCTGCTGGGCGGCGGAGAGCTCCTTCTTGGCGTTCTCGGCGGCCTCCTTCAGACGCTGCAGGGCCATGGGGTCCTGACGCAGGTCGACACCGTTCTCCTGCTGGAACTTATCGGCCATCCAGTCGATGACGCGCTGATCCCAGTCGTCGCCGCCCAGGTGGTTGTCGCCCGAGGTGGACAGAACCTCAAACACGCCGTCGGCGAGGTCGAGGATGGAGACGTCGAAGGTGCCGCCGCCCAGGTCGAAGACCAGGATGCGCTGGTCGGTGCCCTGCTTGTCCAGGCCATAAGCCAAAGCAGCAGCGGTCGGCTCGTTGACGATACGCTTGACGTTGAGGCCGGCGATCTTACCGGCGTCCTTGGTGGCCTGACGCTGGGCGTCGTTGAAGTAGGCCGGGACGGTGATGACGGCGTCGGTGACGGTCTCGCCCAGATACTTCTCGGCGTCGGCCTTCATCTTGGCGAGCGTCATGGCGCTCACCTGCTCGGCGGTGTAATCCTTGCCCTCGATGTCGACGACGGCACGACCACCCTGGCCCTCCTTGACCTCGTACGGCACGGTCTTGATCTCGGAGGTGCACTCGGAGTACTTGCGGCCCATGAAGCGCTTGATGGAGAACACGGTGTTCTTGGGGTTGGTGACAGCCTGGTTCTTAGCGGCCTTGCCCACGACGCGGTCGCCGTCGGCACGGAAGCCCACGACGGACGGGGTGGTGCGGTCGCCCTCGGCGTTCACGATAATGGTCGGAGAACCGCCCTCGAGAACGGCCATTGCGGAGTTAGTAGTACCAAGGTCGATACCAAGAATCTTGCCCATTAGAAATTCCCTCTCTCTTGTGCGTTCGCGTCGCCTCGACGGTCTGTCGCGCGGCGCTTCGGCTTGTCTTTCAGGATGTAGTGTATCCCCTTATGGGCTGGAATATACAAAATCTAAGTCAATTCATATAAGATTTCTTATCTCCGAGAGTTTAGGTTCGCAAAATCGCAGGTAGAAGCGCTATTTGAGTTCTCGGCAAATCTACTGAGATCTATGTAGAGATGACTGAGGTTTGCGTCCGGGGGCGCCTGGGGCTGCCTTGCGGAAAGCTCGTCCCGGTTTGAGCGTGGATTCCGGGACACAGTTTCCTCTTGAAGGCTCAGCCGGAAGCTACATCCCAGTTTGAGCACCGATTCCGGGACGCAGCTTCCGCCGGGCGGTCCAACCGGAAACTAGGGCCCGTTTTTCGGCAAATTTATGGGATGCGCTTTCCGCAAGCGCGCTCAATAGCTCAATATTTCAAGTCACCTTTAGCTAACATTTACGCAGCTCAGCAGCCCCACCTGCGTGTTTTTTAGTAAACCTTGGCATACTCGGCGAACGGTATGAAGATGCCGGCCAGAGGGTATTGCAAACGGTCGCTCCCGTGGTATGTTTTTGCCCGAATCAAACCGACGCGCATCGCCTGTAGCGTCGGTCAACAGAGAGGAAACTACCATGGCTCATCCCGTAATTGATGCCGACGAGTGCATCGCTTGTGGCGTTTGCGTCGACTCCTGCCCCGCTGGCGTTCTGGAGCTCCAGGACGTCGCCACCGTCGCTGACGAGGACTCCTGCGTCGCCTGTGGCGCTTGCCAGGACGCTTGCCCCGCTGGCGCGATCACCGAGATCGTCGAGGAGTAACAACTCCCGCACTTGCACACTCAAAAGTACACCGTGCACAAAAAAGGAGGCCTCCGCATCGCCGCGGAGGCCTCCTTTTTTGCATTCGTGGGCAGCTAATTGGGGACGGTGTCGGGCTAGGACAAATCATCCTCGTAGGGCATTAAATCGGCAAGGTAGCCCTTCTCCTTGAGCATGGCCTCGATCTCGTCGAGGGTTTGCTCGTCCTCCGCCGCGATGCGATGGAAGTGATAGCCGCTCGTCACCGTTAGTAGCGGAAAGCTCTTGCCGCTCTCGATATCGTGCAGGTAGCGCTCAACATCGCGACGATTGCGGATGTCCAGGTCGGCCGTGATCTTACCGTACACGCGGTGATTGACGATCACGTTGAGCACGGCGCCTCCGGCGTCGACGATACTCGTAAGCTCATCGCCTGTCTGCTCCACGCCGTGGCGAACCTTGACCAAGCGCGTGGGCACGGCGGGGCTACTCGCGGCTTCCTGCAGCACGTAACCGCGGTTGGTTGCCACGACATCGTGCCCATCGGCACGCAACAGGGCAATATCCTGAACCACGACCTGACGGCTCACGCCAACCTCGCGGGCAAGTGCGCTGCCCGAAACGGGCTCCTTGGCTCCTTCGAGCACGCCCATGATGGCACGGCGACGCTCGCGGGCGTTCATTATTTACCGTCCAGCAGACGCAGGTGCTTAAGCGAGAGGTCGAGGATCGGCGCAGAGTGCGTCAGGGCGCCCGAGCTAATAAAGTCAACGCCCAGGTCGGCCAGGGCGCGAATGTTGTCGGCGTCCACATTGCCCGAACACTCGGTCTTGGCGCGACCGGCGATAAGCTCGATGGCGGCGGCCATGTCGTCATGGGTCATGTTGTCGAACATGATAATGTCGGCACCGGCCTCCACGGCTTCGCGTACCATGCCCAGGTTCTCGCACTCAATCTCGACCGTCGTGGTAAACGACGCATGGGCGCGCGCCATCTCGATCGCGCGCGTCACGCCACCGGCTGCATCGATGTGGTTGTCCTTGAGCATGACGGCCGTCGACAGGTTATAGCGGTGGTTGCTGCCACCGCCGATCTCGACTGCTGCCTTCTCGAAGACGCGCATGCCCGGCGTGGTCTTGCGCGTGTCGACAAGCACGGTCTTGGTGCCCTCGAGCGCGGCCGCCATCCGATGCGTGTAAGTAGCGATGCCGCTCATGCGCTGCAGGTAGTTGAGCGCCACGCGCTCGCCCGAAAGCAATACGCGCGCATCGCCGCGCACCTGGCCCACGTGGTCGCCGGCGTGCACCTCGTCACCGTCGGCAACATCAAACAGCACCGAGCTCTGCGAATCCAGCAGCTCAAAGGTGCGAGCGAACACATCCAAGCCGGCGATGATGCCATCGGCCTTGGCGATGAGCTCAACGGTAGCGGGGCGCGCCGTAGGGCACACGCTCGCCGTACTCACGTCCTCAAACGTGATGTCCTCGCGCAGAGCCTGCAAAATCAGATCATCGACGACGAGCTTCATGGTAATGGGATTCATGGTCTACTCCTCCACGGTCTGCGTGCCGGCGGCACGGGCCAAATCATCGATTGCAAGGGTCTCGGCGCTCAGGGCGCGGTGACGTCCGTCAAGCGCGGGCTCACCGGCCTGCTCCACGGTCAGCGACTCGCCGGTGCGCATACGCCAAGCAGCGCGGCGGCCCCAAACTAGGGACTCGAGCAGGCTGTTAGAAGCCAGGCGGTTCTTGCCGTGCACGCCATTGCAGGCCGTCTCGCCCGCGGCGTAGAGCTCGGGCATCGAGGTGCGGCCGTCCTTATCGACCCATACGCCACCCATAAAGTAGTGCTGCGTGGGCGTAACGGGGATGGGCTCGTCCAAGATGTCGCGGCCGTCCTCCAGGCAGCGCGCGCGAATGTTGGCAAAGTGCCCGGTCACCACATCGCGCTCGACGGGGGCAAAACTCAGCCACTCGTGCTCGGTACCGTCCTGCTTCATCTGCTCGCGAATAGCGGCAGCGACCACATCGCGCGGCTGAAGCTCGTCGGTAAAGCGCTCGCCGGCGGCGTTGAGCAAAATCGCGCCCTCGCCGCGGCAGCTCTCGCTGATCAGGAAGGTGCGACCCGGCTGCGGCGAGAACAGCCCCGTGGGGTGAATCTGCACGTAGTCCAGGTGCTCCATCTTAATGCCATGCTCCTGAGCGATGTAGCATGCATCGCCCGTGAGCTGCGGGTAGTTAGTCGAATGGTCGTACACGCCGCCGATACCGCCCGTCGCCCACAGCGTATGGCGGGCATGGATCTTAAACGGCTCGCCGGCATGCACGCCCTCGGCGGTATTTGCCAGCTCGTCGGCAGGACGAACCGAGCTGTTCTCGTCCACGGGAACGGCGACGACGCCGGTGCACACCGTGGTACCATCGCGCTCGACGGTCAGGATGTCGGTCATGGCCACGTGCTCCAGAATCTGCACGTTATCCAGCTTGCGAACAGCCTGGAGCAGCTTGGTCGTGATCTCCTTGCCCGTAATGTCGGCATGGAAGGCAATGCGCGGGCGGCTGTGCGCACCCTCGCGGGTAAAGTTGAGGCTGCCGTCGGCCTTGCGCTCAAAATCCACGCCCATCGCTAGCAGGTCGTTGATGACCGAGCGGCTCGAGCGGATCATGATGTCGACGCTCTCGCGGCGGTTCTCGTAGTGGCCGGCGTGCATGGTGTCCTCAAAGAAGGCATCGTAGTCTGAACCTTCGGGCAGCACGCAAATGCCGCCCTGCGCGAGCATCGAATCGCACTCGTCGACGGCGCCCTTGGAGAGCATGATCACGCGCGTGCTCGTCGGCAGATTGAGAGCCGCGTACAGGCCCGCTACGCCGCAGCCGGCAATGACGACGTCGCACTCCATGTCGGGGTATTGCTTGGTTTCCACAGGAATCCTCTCCCTTGAATGTGACATAAGGGACCATCCCTCATGCCACATTGTTCTAGCGTGCTGCGTACTCGAGCATACGATCGAGCGTGAGCTTGGCCTGGTCGGCAGCCTCGTCCGACACGCCGATCTGCACTTCGCCCTCGCCCGTCTCCAGGCAGCGCACGAGCTTTTCGAGCGTGATGAGGTCCATGTTGACGCAGGTGGGCTGCACCGCGGGGAAGTAGAACTTCTTGCCGATGCCCTGGCAGCGGCGCTCGAGCTCATAGAGCACGCCGCGGACCGTCACGATAATGAACTCGCTCGCGTCGGACTCCTCGGCATACTTGATGATGCCGGCGGTGGAGCCGATGTAGTCGGCCTCGGCCAGCACGTCGGCCTTGCACTCGGGGTGCGCCAGCACGAGCGCGTCGGGGTGGGCCTCCTGCGCATCGACGATCTGCTCGACGGTAATGATGTGGTGGCGCGGGCAGTAGCCGTTGTTGAGGATGACGTGCTTTTGCGGCACCTGCTCGGCTACGAAGCGGCCCAGGTTTTGGTCGGGAATGAACAGGATATGCTGCTGCGGCAGCTCGGACACGATCTTGACGGCGTTGGAGCTGGTGACGCACACATCACTCCAGCTCTTAATCTCGACCGTCGAGTTGACGTAGCAGACCACGGCAAGGTCGTCGCCATACTCGGCGCGCGCCGCGTCGACCGTCTCGCGCTTGACCATGTGCGCCATGGGACAGTCCGCGCCCGGCTCGGGCAGCAGCACGGTCTTGGTGGGATTGAGCAGCTTGGCGCTCTCGCCCATAAACTCCACCCCGCACAGCACGATGGTCTGCTGCGGCAGGCTCTTTGCTAGCTTTGCCAGGTAGAAGCTGTCGCCGACGTAATCGGCCACAGCCTGGACCTCGGGCGCCACGTAATAGTGTGCCAGGATCACCGCGTCGCGTTGGGTTTTTAGTTGCTGAATGGCCTCGACGAGCTCTGCGGGCACCAGTGCCGCGCGCTCCGTTGCCGTCGTTGCCGATGCTAGGCCGGCCGCGATATCGCGTGCAAGCTCCGACGCATCCATGTTCGCGCTCTGTGCCATCAAGGCCCCTCTCTTTTGGCGAATCTTGGGGCTTTAGTATGACACCTAGGTTTACAGCTGACAAGACAGCTGTAAACCTAGGTGTAAAGTTGAAATAAAAATTCGATCTTGGGCTGGGTCGCTTTCGAGCCGAAGCGCTATGGATAGACGATGTTGGACCTGATTTAATATTTAACCCCCTGTTTATCGCCTTAGCCGAAGGGGCGTGGGCAAAATAGGGCAAATATGAGTACTGTTACCAAACTAGTAACAGCGATTTTCCGGTCTAGAACGGCAAAGTCGCCTAATTTGGGGCTCGATCGTGGCTCTGCCGGGCGGAAATCGATGCAATTTTGGCCCGACAACACGCTTTCTAGGGCAATTTTGCTGTTACTAAAATGGTGACAGTACTCATATTTGGCATTTTTTGCCCACCGGGTTTTCGACAGGCCCAAAAACGGGCCCGGATCGCTCGATCCGGGCCCGCTGGGAAGGTAGCGCACAGAGATGTGGTGTAAGAGGCGGGGCATGCCCCGCCTCCGCCCTT
>CATWID010000041.1 GCA_958350755.1 uncultured Collinsella sp. | reverse complement strand
GCGAGCCGCCGTTTACCCTGATCGATTACTTTCCTAAGGACATGCTCTGCATCATTGACGAGAGCCATGTAACGGTGCCGCAGATCCGCGGCATGCACGAAGGCGACCGCTCGCGTAAGGTGACGCTGGTGGAGCATGGTTTTCGTCTGCCTTCGGCACTCGATAACCGCCCGCTTCGTTTCGATGAGTTTGAGGCAAGGATCCCCCAGTTTATCTATGTTTCGGCCACGCCGGGCGACTATGAGCTGCGGGTTAGCCAGAACGACGTTGAGCAGATTATTCGTCCGACCGGTCTGCTCGATCCCAAGATCGACGTTCGTCCGGTCCGAGGCCAGATTGACGATCTTGAGGACGAGATTCGCGAGCGCGTTGCCCGCAAGGAGCGCGTGCTGGTGACCACGTTGACCAAGCGCATGGCCGAGGACCTGACCGACCATCTGCTCGACGCGGGCATTAAGGTCAATTACATGCACTCTGATACGGCGACAATGGACCGTGTCGAGATCTTGCGAACGCTGCGCGAGGGCAAGATCGATGTTCTCGTTGGCATCAACCTGCTTCGCGAGGGCCTAGACCTTCCCGAGGTCTCACTGGTGGCAATTCTCGATGCCGATAAGGAAGGCTTCTTGCGCAACCGCCGTTCGCTGATTCAGACGATTGGCCGCGCGGCCCGTAACGCCGATGGCGAAGTCATCATGTATGCGGACGTTGTGACCGATTCGATGAAAGAGGCCATCGAGGAGACGCAGCGCCGTCGTGAGATTCAGATGGCATATAACGAAGAGCATGGCATTGTGCCCAAGACGGTGCGCAAGGCCATCAACGACATCTCAAGTTTTATTGCCGAGGCCGAAAAAACCGTGGGTTCCAAGGGGCGCTCGAAGGGCGACTCTCTTGGACATGGCGCATTCTATACGCCCGATGAGTCGGGCGAGGGTGGCGTGCCGGAAACGGTGGCGCCCGAGCAGACACTTGCGGAGCAGTTGGAAGAACTGCCGCATGACGAGCTTGTGCGGATCGTCGAAACCATGGAAGAGGATATGCGTAACGCTTCTGCCGCCATGGACTTTGAGGAGGCGGCGCGCCTGCGCGATGCCGTCGTTCAGATTCGGGCGATGCTCGAGGGTGCGTCTGAGGACGAGACGATCGAGCGCTTACGTTCGCAGGCCCGCAAGGGTTCCACGTTCGCATCGGGCAGAAAACGCCAGGGTGCACGGTTTAAGAAATAGTGAACAGGCCCCGAGTTCCCTGTGGAGCTTGGGGCCTGTGTCTTTTGCGCGCTGGAATTCGTGCGTTAGAGGTCTGCGATCAGGGCTTCGGCACAACGGATGCCGTCGGTGGCTGCGCTCATGATGCCGCCGGCATATCCAGCTCCCTCACCACAAGGGTAGAGGCCCGGGGTCGACACGGCATGGCACGTTCGGTCTCGGGTGACAGTGACCGGTGAGCTCGAACGAGTCTCCACGCCGGTAAGAATGGCATCGGGGCGGTCGTAGCCGCGTAGCTTTTTTCCGAGTAGGGGAAGTCCCAGGCGGAGCGACTCGACGATATGCTGCGGCAGGGCTTCGTCAATTGCCGTCCAGGTCACACCGAGCGGATAGGTGGGCTTTACCTTTCCGGGCGCCTTGCTGGCGCGTCCTGCGAGGAAATCTCCGACGAGTTGTGCCGGTGCGTTCCAGTTGGAACCGCCCAGGCGATAGGCGGCCGCCTCGCAGGCACGCTGGAGCTCGACGCCGGCGAGCGGGTCATCGTTAGGAAGGTCCTCAGGCGTGACGTTAACGAGTAGGGCGGCATTTGCATTGCGTCCGTCGCGGGCATTGAGACTGGCGCCGTTGACGCACAGGTGGCCCTGCTCGGAAGAGGCGGCGACAACCTGCCCGCCGGGGCACATGCAAAACGAGAACACGCTGCGGCCGTTGGGAAGATGGGCGACGAGCTTGTAAGGGGCTGCTCCGAGGGCAGGATGTCCCGCCGAGGCTCCGTATTGGACTCGGTCGATGTCGCGCTGCGGATGCTCGATGCGAACGCCCATGGCAAAGGTCTTTTGTGCGAGGGCCACGTTGTGGCCCTTAAGGAGCTCAAAAATATCGCGAGCAGAATGCCCGCAGGCGAGGATGAGGTGCTTTGTCTCGATTGGCTCGCAAGCGGCGTCTTGGGACGATTGGACATCAATACCGGTGATGGCGCCAGACGCGTCGATGCGAATGTCGACGAGCTTCGTTCGATAGCGGACGACACCTCCGAGCTGCTCGATGCGCTGGGATATAGCGGTGACGACCGTGGGAAGGATGTCGGAGCCAATGTGCGGCTTGGCATCCCACAGAATATCGCGGGGCGCGCCCGCCTCGACGAAGGTTTCGAGGATAAGGCGATGGGCGGGATTTTTGGTTCCCGTATTGAGTTTGCCGTCCGAGAAGGTTCCCGCGCCGCCCAGGCCAAACTG
The DNA here is from genome assembly GCA_958350755.1 of uncultured Collinsella sp. GTDB lineage: Bacteria > Actinomycetota > Coriobacteriia > Coriobacteriales > Coriobacteriaceae > Collinsella. The sequence continues at coordinate 13,647 of CATWID010000041.1, read as the reverse complement.
GATATTGCTCTCGGGGTCGAGGATGCGCTCCTTTAGAAAGAGGTCGATCGCCTGCGAGCGGCGAAATGCCGGGTCGCCGCGCTCGATGAGCAAGGGCTTAAGACCTGCTTCGGCGAGCGTAAGCGCAGCGAAAAGGCCGGCGCATCCGGCGCCGACAACGACAGGGCGTTCTTGAGGCGCGTCGGAGGCGGGGGAGGGGAATGAAGGCTCATCGTCTTCTATCGCGCGTACGCGCGAGCGGTCACGCTCGGCAACGCTGTCGACCGCTTCTCGCTCGAGGTGGGGACTAGTCAGCTCAACACGAAAGCTCAGGATAAAATGGACGTCTCGTTTTTTGCGAGCGTCGATTGACTTGCGGTGGAGCTCGATAGACTTGATCTCGGAGTCCTTGCAACGTAGGACGCGCTTGGCGACTCGCTTGCCAACAATGAGACAGGCATTTTCATCGCCGGCTTCATCGAGCGACGCGTTGACTTGGGTGATTTCGATCATCGAGGTCTCCTTAGAGGCAAGAAAGAGGCCGTCCGGTATCCCAGACGGCCCGAATGTGTTTTTGATTATAGACTGCGCGGCTACAGGCTGCTTGCAGCGCGAATGCCCGAGAGCCAGGCCCACGCAAGGTTAAAGCCTCCGCAATCGGCGTCGATGTCGAGCGCTTCGCCGCAGACGTAAAGCGGGGCGTCGACAACGCTGCGCGCGCGTAGACTGGGTGTTGAGATGCTCTCGACAGATACGCCACCACGCGTGACCTGCGCCGAGCGCTCATCGGTCGTCCCCTCGGCAAACAGCTTAAAGTGCTTGAGGATCGAGACCAGATGGATGACATCGTTGGAGCCTGGATGGCACTGCTCGAACGCTGTGCAGACGACGCGGGAGAGTTGCGGGGCGAGCATGCCGTCGAGCCAACGGGGATCGCGGGGTGAAAAGTCACCGAACAGCTCAACGCGCCGGTTGAGCATATCGAGCAACTCGTCTTTGGAGAGGTCGGGGAAAACGTCGAGCAGGATCGTATCGCCGTGCTGGATACGACGAGAGAGGTTGAAGACAGCGACACCCGAGATACCGAAGGTTCGAAACAGCACTTCACCGTCTTCGTGCCAGAGCTCATTATGATTGCGGGCGAGCGTCAAGCAGGCGCGGACGCGCAGGCCATCCAACGTCTTGAGTGCCGCTCGATCGCCAACGACCGTTGCCGATACGGGGCAGAGGATGGGGCGCAGCGAAGTGAGGGGAAGGCGAAACGTATCGGCGATACCGGTGGGGTTGCCGCCCGTAGCGATAATTACGGCATGTGCCTGCAGGGCCTCGTTCTTGCGAGGGACATCGGCGAGCGCCTTCCGAAGCGAGCGGAGCTCCGATTTTCGGTCGTCGTGCTTTTTTGCCTTGAGCGCCCGCGCTGGACGGTCTATTTGGAGTGCCCAGCCTTCGGAAGCTTTGTGCGCCGTGGCAACGTTGGCTCCGCAGATTAAGGTGATACCTAGGCGGTCGCAAACGTTGAGAAGCGCGTCGCGCACCGATTCGGCGCGAAGGGAGCGCGGGTACAGCCGGCCTTCCTCGGAGGTTGTCATGATGCCCAGCGAGGAGAAGAAACCCATAAGCTCTTGTTCGGGCTGGGGGCCCATGACGGATTCGACGAATGCGGGGTGGTTATACCGCTGAGGATCAATCGATTCGTTGGAGAGGTTGCAACGGCCGTTACCGGTCGCAAGGAGCTTGAGGCCGCAGGCGACATCGCGCTCAACGATGCAGACGCTTTTGCCAGCGCGTGCGGCCGTAATGGCGGCGGCGAGGCCTGAAGCCCCGCCGCCGATTACCAAGACGTCATAGAGGGCGCTCGCGTTCACTTAGGCCTCGTCGGTCTCGTGCGGGGTAATAGCCTCGACGGCAGAGACTGCCTTGGGCAACATGCCATCGGGCAGCGCGGTCTCGACCTCGCCCTTATCGCAGGCCTCGGCGAGTGCCGGATTAATGGGAAGCTGGCCCAAGATGTCGAGGTTATAGCGCTCTGCGACCTCGGGGAGCTTGCTCTTGCCAAAGACCTCGATCTTCTTGCCGCAGTCAGGGCACTCAATATAGCTCATGTTCTCGACAATGCCCAGAATGGGGACGTTCATCTTCTCGGCCATGTTGACCGCCTTGGCGACGATCATCGAGACCAGATCCTGCGGGCTCGTGACAATGACGATGCCGTCGACCGGCAGCGACTGGAAGACGGTGAGCGCGACGTCGCCTGTTCCCGGAGGCATGTCGACCAGTAGGTAGTCGATGGGGCCCCACGAGGTCTCGCTCCAGAACTGCCTAATGGCGCCTGCGATGACCGGACCGCGCCAAAGGACGGGGTCGGTCTCGTTTTGGAGCAGCAGGTTGGAGCTCATGACCTTGACGCCGTGCTCGGAGATTTCGGGCAGCATAAGGTTGCCAAGGGCATGGACGTGGCGTCCACTCATACCGAACATCTTGGGGATAGAGGGACCGGTGATGTCGGCATCGAGGACGCCGACCTTGTGGCCGTGACGGGCAAGCTCGGTGGCGATGGCACCGGTGACAAATGACTTGCCGACACCGCCCTTGCCGGAAAGCACGGCGATGACGCGCTTGACCTCGGACAGCGTGTTCTCCTCAAATTGCGACGGCGACGTTTGTCCGCCGGCGGCCTGTGCGTGTTCGCAACCCATGTATGACTCCTTTGTATATGCTGGGGCCGGGGCCCCGCGATGTGACACGAGCGTCATTGTACCCTCGTTTGCGAGCGGGAGTCATTTGCGATGCGTTTGGGCCGAGCGTGCTTGCAATACGATGGGCCCAAGCGAATGGGCGGGCTTACTGAACTTTGCTGGCGAACTCGAGGTATTGCATGCGCTGCAGCTTGTCGATCGTCGAGGCGTAGGGGCTGTCTTCCGATTCCAAGTCGTAGCGCAGCCCGTCGGCACCGAGATAGCCGGCGACATTGATGGTGGGCACATCTGACCTTGTCGCAAGCAGGGCCTTTTGGTAATTGGTGAGCGGGGCGCCGATCTTATTAAGGGTAATGGCTGCAATCTCGTTTGCCCCGACGGTGTCGTAGACGTTGAGCTCGGTATTGCCGGCGATCTCATAGTTAGCCCAGACGAGATATGTCGACTGATAGATACGGAAAGCGTGGCTTGCCGTATCTTCCTGAGGGTACAGCTCGTCGTTGAGAGTCGTTGCGGCGCTCGGCTGATGGTCGCCAAAAAAGACAAGAACAACCGGTCTGCCGATGTTGCGGAGCTCGTTGATAAAGTACTCGAGGTCCCGGTCGGATGCGTTGATGCAGGTGAGATAGGTGTTGAGCGCGCTGTTGGCGCCTTCGCTGGCTCCCTCGACCCAATAGTTTGTCAGCTCTTCGGCGGGAACGGTGCCATAGTCGTAGCCGCCGTGATTTTGCATCGTGACGTCAAAGATGAACTGCGGCGCTTCGTCGGTTCTAAGCAGGTCGAGTATCTTGTCGTAGGTGGCGTAGTCGCATACGCCGGCATGGTAATAGGGCGCACCTTCGAAGTCGCCGATTGAAAGAAAGTCTCCAAAGCCCAGCTGCTGATAGATTTTATCTCGATGGTAGTTGACGGGGTTTTGCGGGTGCATAGCGGTAGTGGTATACCCAAGCTCTTTAAGGTCCTTTGCCAGGCTGTTTACGCCATTCATCTGATACAGCTGATAGGGGATCTTGCCTAATCCGACAAAGGCCGTTGTCGCTCCGGTCAAAAATTCGAATTCGGAGTTCGCCGTTCCGCCACCGGCGACCGAAGCGAGCATGGTGCCGCGAACAAGTGTGTCGGGAAGCGAGTTGTAGAATGCGGGGCCGGTGTACCCGGCCGCCTGGAGCTGCTCAAAGCACGAAAGGTCGCTAAAACTCTCATTCATGACGGCAACAATCGTCGGCTTGATTTCATTGAACTGGGCAACGGCCGCCGCGCGCTGCTCGCTCGAGCCATATGTGCTGTCGTAGGCGGCGGCGAGCTCCTGCTCGATGCTCTGCGCCTCATCGGGCGTATAGTCTTCGGGCTTCTCAATGGGCAACTCGTTGACCATTTCGGTGAACGAAGTGATAAAACCCTGAGACGCATACGTGGTGATGGGCTGCCAACGGTCAAATCCAAAATCCAGCGCCTGCTCCAAGTCGATGTTGGAAAAGCCTGAGAGCCCCACAACGGTCACTAGCAGAAAAGCACAGAGGTTAGTGGCGATAGCGGGGAAGACATGGGTGGGCGTACGGAGCTTTCGCGGTCGGATGAGCGAAAGAAGCCCCAGGGAAATCTCCAGCAGGGCGAGAGAGGTTACGATTCCGGCGGTAAAGGTAAACTCGTATCCCTCGCTCACTTCCTTTGCGGTGCCAAGGGCCAAGATATCGCTTGGCAGGATGGCTTCGCCTTTAAACGTTATGACGAAGTGCTCGGCAATGCCAAGGATGCAGCAGACGACGGGCACGAGAGCCATGACGCCTCCATGACGCTGTCCCAGCAAATAAAGGGAGAGCAGAACCGTCGCGAGCAGCCCGACGGAAAACCCGAATGAGTTGGCGGGAATGCGATAGAACGTTTCGTTGCAGGCAATTTCGAGTGAAACGAACGAGAGCGCTGAAACAGCGGCGATGACAAGGATGTCACGGCAAATACAGGCAACCGTTCCCGTCGCAAGGTCGGTTTGGTCGATAAGTCCCGAAACCAAGGGCTCGACAAGAAGCATGACGGCGGCAGCACCGAGCGCCGAATAAGAAAGGACCCATAGGGAGCTGCCCTCATTTACGAGCAATTGATTCGTAACCCATGCAGCTACCACGCCGAGCGGGATGAGGAGCGTCGCGCACCAAAAGACGCGGGCAATGGGTGGCTTTTCGTTGCGTTTGATTGAAAAATACACGCGCACGACGACGGCGGCCACGATAAGGACGGCGATGAATATGGGCAGATTGGCCATGTCGCTCGAAGTGATTTCAAGGGGGATATCTTCGGTCATGGACGTTCCTCTGGTACAACAAATTAAGTTCAGTATTAGATTACTGTAACCTTTCCACGGCATTTCGAGAAACAAAGCGCCCGATACGCAAAGCTAAAGGTCTGCGAATCTTGTATTACGAACATCTGTGCGCGTCGAGTGCGCTAAACTCATCGGCAGTATGATTCGATGCAATAGGAGGCAAGGAGCTTCCATGTCTGATTCTTCTATCGTTATTCGCGGCGCCCGTGAGCACAACCTCCGTGATATCGATGTTTCCATTCCGCGTGACCAACTCGTGGTCATTACCGGTCTTTCTGGCTCGGGCAAGAGTTCGCTGGCATTTGACACTATCTATGCCGAGGGCCAGCGTCGATACGTCGAGAGTCTTTCGAGCTATGCGCGCCAGTTCTTGGGACAGATGGACAAACCCGACTTGGATTCAATCGACGGCCTTTCGCCGGCGGTGTCGATCGACCAAAAGACGACGTCTAAAAACCCTCGCTCGACGGTTGGCACCGTAACCGAGATTTATGACTATCTGCGCCTGCTGTTCGCCCGTGTGGGCACCCCGCACTGTCCCGAATGCGGCCGTGTCATTGAGCGCCAGACGACCGACCAGGTTGCCGACAAGGTCTTGACGGCGGGGGAGGGCCGCCGCGCGTTTGTGCTGGCACCGGTGGTGCGCGGGCGAAAAGGCGAGTACACCAAACTGTTTGAGGATCTTCGCGCCGAGGGCTTTAGCCGCGTGCGTGTCGACGGTGAAGTGCGCTCGCTCGACGATCAGATCGATCTGGACAAGAAGTTCAAGCACGATATCGAGGTCGTGGTCGACCGCATCGTGATCCGTGAGAACTCTCTGGGCCGTATCGCCGAGTCTGTTGAGCAGGCGACCGCGCTGGCGCACGGCAATGTGAACGTATACTTGCTGCCCGACCGCGACGCTCCCGAGGGGACCGAAGGCGAGTTGCTGGAGTATTCGCTGGCGTTAGCGTGCCCGGAGCATGGGCACTCCATCGATGACCTGCAGCCGCGTGATTTCTCGTTCAACGCGCCCTATGGCGCGTGCCCAGAGTGCGATGGCCTGGGCTTTAAGAAGACGGTCGATGCCGAGGCCCTAATCGAAGACCCCTCGAAGTCGATCGCCGACGGGGTCTTTGGCAGCCTGTTTGGCAACTCTAACTACTATCCGCAGATTTTCGCTGCGGTCTGCAAACACTTTAAGGTGAGCGTCGATACGCCGTGGGAGGATCTGCCTCCGCGGGTGCGTCGCGCGTTTTTAGACGGCATGGGCGACCAGAAGATTTCGGTCGACTATCAAAAGCTCGATGGGCGCCGCAGCCAGTGGGACACCAAGTTCTCGGGCGTGCGCAATATCCTGTACGAGCGCTATACCGAGACGACGAATGAGAACACCAAGGCGCGCTTGGAGAAGTACATCCGCGAGGAGCCGTGCTCGAGCTGCCACGGCGCTCGTTTGCGCCCCGAGATGCTCGCCGTCACCGTGGGCGGCAAGTCCATTTACGAGGTCTGCTGCCTATCGTGCCGTGAGTCGCTCGAGTTTTTTGAGGGCCTGGAACTCACCGAGCGCCAACAGTTTATCGGCGGGCGCATCGTCAAGGAAATCCTGGAGCGCTTGCGTTTTCTGGTCGATGTCGGACTCGACTATCTGACCCTCGATCGTGCCTCGGCGACGCTTTCCGGAGGCGAGGCCCAGCGCATTCGCCTGGCAACGCAGATCGGCGCCGGCCTCATGGGTGTCCTGTACATTTTGGACGAGCCATCGATTGGCCTCCATCAGCGCGATAACGAGCGCCTGATCAAGACGCTTGAGCGCCTACGCGATATCGGCAATACCGTCATCGTCGTCGAGCATGATGAGGATACGATTCGTGCTGCCGACTATGTGATCGACATGGGCCCCGGCGCGGGCGTGAACGGCGGACACGTAGTCGCGGCGGGAACGCCTGCCGATATCATGGCGTGTCCCGAGTCGATGACGGGCGCTTATCTGACCGGCAAACGAATGATCCGGGTTCCCGATGAACGCCGCAAGCCCGGTCGCGGCTGCCTTAAGATCACGGGCGCCCGCGCCAACAACCTCAAAAACGTTACCGCCAAGATCGAGTTTGGTACGCTTACGGTCGTTACCGGCGTGTCGGGATCGGGTAAGAGCTCCCTGGTTACCGACACTATCGCACCTGCCCTTACGAATGCCATTCACCGTTCGACGCGCCCTGTGGGTCCGTATAAGAAAATCGAGGGCATCGAGTGTATCGATAAGGTTATCGATATCGACCAGTCGCCGATTGGCCGCACGCCGCGTTCCAACCCTGCTACGTACATTGGCCTGTGGGATGATCTTCGCGCGCTGTTTGCGAGTACGCCGGAGTCGAAGGCGCGCGGCTACTCGCCGGGACGTTTCTCCTTTAACGTGAGCGGCGGTCGCTGCGAAGCATGCAAGGGCGACGGACAAATTAAGATCGAGATGCACTTCCTTCCCGATATCTATGTCCCCTGTGAGGTCTGCGGCGGCAAACGCTATAACCGCGAGACGCTTGAGGTCACCTACCGTGGTAAGACTATCTCGGACGTGCTCGACATGAGCGTCACCGAGGCACTGGCCTTCTTTGGGAATATCCCGCAGATTAAGCGCAAGCTCCAGACGCTGTACGATGTAGGCTTGGGCTACGTGAGCCTGGGCCAGCCCGCTACGACGCTCTCGGGCGGCGAGGCGCAGCGTGTGAAGCTCGCCAAGGAGCTTCATCGACGCCAGACGGGCAAGACGTTCTATATTTTGGATGAGCCGACGACCGGCCTTCATTTTGAGGACGTCCGCCAGCTGCTCGATGTGCTGCAGCGCTTGGTCGATGCGGGCAACACGGTGCTGGTGATTGAACACAACCTTGATGTCATCAAGGTTGCCGACCGCCTGATCGATATGGGCCCCGAGGGCGGTAACGGCGGCGGAACCGTCGTGGTTTCGGGCACACCGGAGCAGGTTGCGGACTGTCCGCAGAGTTATACGGGCAAGTTTTTGGCGCCGTTGCTCAGGCGTGACCGGGAGCGTCAGGCTCAACTTGATGCTCAATAAATAGGCGATTCAGTTTATGGGCGCCATCGACTCCTTGTGATTCGATGGCGCTTGCTGTGTCGAAGTGACGTATGCAGCCGAATTGGACATATACTTAATCCTTGCGTCCGAATGCGAGGGAAAGGATATGCCATGGCAAAGGCTGTAAAGACGCCAAAAACCAATGCGATGCGCGAGCTGGAAAGCGCCGGCATTTCCTATGTTCTACATACGTACGAAGACGATGGTGATGAGTCGGCGGGCCTGGGGGTCGCGATTTCGGAGCAGCTTGGCGAGGAGCCCGGACAAGGATTTAAGACCTTGGTCTGCGTGACGCCGTCCAACGACCACGTCGTGTGCTGCATCCCTGTTGCCGACGAGCTCGATCTAAAGTCCGCCGCGCGTGCCGCGGGGGAGAAGTCCTTGGCCATGATGCATGTGAAGGATTTGCTTGCGGCGACTGGCTACGTTCGCGGCGGCTGCAGTCCGGTCGGTATGAAAAAACGCTACCGGACGCTCATTGATGAGACATGTGTCCTTTGGGATACCATTTTTATTTCGGGAGGCAAGCGTGGTTATCAGCTTGAGCTTGCGCCCGATGATTTAATTGCATTTTGCGGGGCGACGGTCGCCCCGATTACGAGAGAGGACTGAGCGATGCCGCAGGAAGAATTGAAGTGCGGAGCTCATTTTGCAAAAGAATCTGCGCCTCAGACACCCTCATCCGAAGCTTCTTCGTCGCGAGACGACACTGACGACATGGGCTCGTCGGACTACTCCACGGTTGGTCGTTCCGCCGGGCTTATGACCATCCTGACCATCGTGTCTCGCGTCACCGGTTTTATCCGCACGTGGGCAATGGCGGCCGCTATCGGCATGTCGCTGCTCTCGTCTTCCTATCAGGTCGCCAACAACCTGCCCAATATGCTCTACGAACTCGTGATGGGCGGCATGCTCGTGACGGCGTTTTTGCCCGTGTACATGGGCGTGAGGCGTGAGCAGGGTCGCGAGGCCTCTAACGAGTACGTGGGCAACCTGCTCGGTATTCTGCTATTGGTGCTGGGTGGCATTTCGTTGCTGGGGACCGTGTTCGCCCCGGGCTTTATCTGGACGCAATCGTTCCTTTCGGGTGACGGCGGCAGCATGGATACCGCTGCGTTCATGTTCCGTTTCTTTGCCATCCAGATTCTGTTTTATGGTTTGGGCTCGGTGTTTTCGGGCGTCCTCAACGCACACCGCGACTACTTCTGGTCGACGTTTGCCCCGGTCCTCAACAATGTGATCGTCATTGCGAGCTTTATGGGCTTTGCGCCCGTGTCCGCACAGTTTGGCGAACGTGCCGGCATCATCTTGATTGCGGCCGGTACGACCCTCGGTGTCTTTGTTCAGATGGCATGTCAGATCCCCGCGCTTGGCAAGCACGGCGTGCATCCCCATATCCATATCGACTTTAAGGACCCCGCACTGCGCCAGACGATTGCGCTCGGTATCCCGACGCTGCTCGCCACGGTGTGCATGTTTGTCTCGACTTCTATCACCAACGCTGCTGCGTTGGTGGTCCAGCCCGAGACTGGTCCTTCCGTCATCGCCTATGCGCGCCTGTGGTACACGCTGCCCTACGCGCTGATTGCCGCCTCGCTTTCGACGGCGCTCTATACCGAGCTCTCTCACGACGCACAGGAGAAGGATTACGACAGCGTCCGCACGGGCATTTCGCGTGGCGTCGCCCAGATGCTGTTCTTCCTGATTCCATTCGCGCTGTACCTGATTGTCTTCGCGCGTCCGCTCAACATGATCTACTGCGCTGGCAAGTTCGATGAGTCCGGTGTGGCGCTGGTGTCGGAGTTCCTTATCTACCTGGCACTTTCCCTGCCGCTCTACGGCGTGGTCGTGCTGATGCAGAAGAGCTTCTCTGCCTTGCTCGACATGAAGCCCTATAGCCGCTATTGTCTGTATTCCGCCATCGGCCAGGCCGGCTCGGTTCTGCTGTTTGGCGTTGTGCTGGGCTTCGGTATGCCGGCAATCGCGCTTTCGTATGTCGTCGACTACGTGATCTTGGTCGGTTGCTCGCTGTGGTGGCTGCGTCGTCGTCTGCGTGGTCTTCAGGTTAAATCTATCCTGCATGGCGGTTTCTTTGGCCTTTTGCTCGGTGGCCTGGGTGCTGCCGCAGGCGCCGGCGTCATGTGGGCGCTTGAGCACTTTGTCGGGGCACTTGGCGGCTCGATTCTGATTACTCTTGGCTACGTTTGCGTTGCGGGTGTCGTCTCGCTTGCTGTTACCTTTGGCCTTGCCGTCGTCCTTAAGATGCCCGAGGTCTCGGCGCTGATTCGTCGCAAGTAGGTGCGCGTGGCCGGTCACAACAACATTCCAACGCTTGCCGAGCAGGTTTCGCGCGTTCCCACGCAGCCCGGCTGCTACCTTTGGAAAGACGCCAAGGGCGATGTCATCTACGTGGGCAAGGCGAAAAACCTGCGCGCCCGTATGCGTCAGTACGTGACGCTGCAGGACGAGCGCCAGAAGATCCCGCTGATGATGCAGCTGGTGGCGAGCTTTGACTATATCGTGGTGGAGACCGAGCACGAGGCGTTGGTGCTCGAGCGCAATTTGATTGGTCAGTACCATCCGTACTTTAACGTCGACCTCAAGGATGACAAGAGCTACCCCTTTATCGCCATTACAAAGGGCGACCTGTATCCCGCTATCAAATACACGCGTGAGCGTCATAAGCCGGGAACGCGCTATTTTGGACCTTATACCGATAGCCGCGCGGCACGTGAGACGATAGATACGCTGCGCAAGGTTATCCCCATCTGCTCCGCATCCTGTGCGGAGTGGCGTCGTTGTCGCCGTATCGTCGAGTCCCACAAGGGCGAGGAAGACATCGGCAATATGATTTGCGCGCAAAACGGGCGCCCCTGCTTCGACTATCATGTCGGGCGCGGCCCGGGTGCGTGTGTTGGCGTGATTTCCCCGGCAGACTATGCCAAGAACGTCAAGCGTGTCGAGCGCTTTTTGTCGGGCCATCGCAAGGATGTCGTCGATGAGCTGACCTCCGAGATGACGGATGCCGCTGAGGCGCTCGACTTTGAGCGCGCGGCACGCGTCAAACGTCGTTTGGAGGTCATCAGGGGTCTGGACGATCGTCAGCAAGTCGTTTTTCCCTCCAGTGTCGATATAGATGTCATCGGTTTCTATCGCGAGGAGACCATCTCCGCCGCTTGCGTCTTCGTCGTTCGCGAGGGCCGAACAGTTCGCACCTGCGAGTTCATTCTCGACAAGGGTCTTGATGTTGACGAGGAAGAGCTCCAGTCGGGCTTTCTTAAGCGCTATTACGACGAGACGGCTGATATTCCAGCTGAGGTCAACCTTTCCGTCGATCTTGAGGATGCGGAAGCGCTGGGGGAGTGGCTTGCGGGCAAGCGTGAGCGTTCCTGCCATCTCCATAGGCCGCAGCGTGGCGAAAAGCACCGTCTGCTCGATATGGCATCCAAAAATGCGCGCCATGCCCTCATGCGCTACATGATGCGAACGGGGTACGCTGACGACCGCACCAATCAAGCGCTCCTGGAGCTCGAAAGTGCGTTGGCGCTGCCATCGCCGCCGTTGCGTATCGAGTGCTTCGATATCTCTACACTTCATGGCACCTTTACGGTCGCCTCGATGGTGGTGTTTACCAACGGGCGCGCCGACAAGAGTCAGTATCGTCGTTTTAAAATTCAGGCCGAATTGGACGAGGCAAACGACTTCGTGTCGATGTCCGAGGTTTTGGGACGACGTTATGCTCCCGAGCGCATGGCCGACGAGCGCTTTGGCTCGCGCCCCGATTTGCTCGTTGTCGATGGCGGTAAGCCGCAATTGACCGCTGCGATCAAGCAACTTGAGGCTCTTGGGCTCGATATACCAGTTTGTGGCTTGGCAAAGGCCGATGAGGAGGTTTTCGTGCCTTGGGACGAGACTCCCGTCGTGCTGCCGACCGGGTCCGCGTCGCTCTATCTAATTAAACAGGTGCGCGATGAATCGCACCGTTTTGCCATCACGTTCCATCGCGAATTGCGCGATAAAGCCATGACGGTTTCGGTACTCGATGACGTTCCAGGCGTGGGACCCACCAGAAAACGTGCCCTTATGCGCCATTTTGGCTCGATGAAGCGTTTGCGCGCGGCGAGCGAGCAAGAGATCGCGGAAGTTCGAGGCATTCCTGCCGATGTCGCCAAAGCGGTTCACGAGGCGCTCGTTGCATGGAATGCCGAGCGCGCCGAGGCGGCGGCAAAGCAATCCGAAAACTAAACACGCCTCTAAACAACTGATATACATGATTGCGTGATTTTCAATCATTTATTTCACGGCGATTACCAGCCGATTTCGGGTTTAATTAACGCTAAAACGTTTGACTAGCCATGGTGAACAACCCTGCTATCCTGCGGGTTGACGAAGACTGATATCTCACCTCGTCGATACATACTGTCTGGCGAATCGTTTGTCAATGAATTCGGTGAACGGTAGCAAATACCGTTCAAGCGTATGTATGTATCGGTCGCCGAGCGCGGCACCTCAGTTGGGTTCGTCGGTAGGTAAGGTATATATCGTCCGCAAGTTGCGCGGGGGCACGTCTAGGCGCTCCCGGGTAAGATTCTCTATTGATAGGAGAAGACATGGCCATCATCAACAAGGGTATGTCCAGGCGTTCGTTCCTCGGCCTCACCGGCAGCGTCGCTGCTGTCGCAGGGCTTGGTCTCACCGGCTGCGGTGGCAGCTCTAGCGACGAGGGTTCCGCTTCCGGTTCCACCGATTCCGCCAACCGTGGCGGCGGCGTGATCACCGCTGGTTCCGCTTACGCTCCGTCCAGCTTCGATCCCGCCAGCACCGGCTCCGCTGTGGGCCTGGGTGCTAACTGGCACGTCGTCGAGGGCCTCTACGGCATCGATTACCACGACTACAGCACCTTCAACGAGCTCGCCACCGACGATCCCAAGTCTGTGGACGACACCACTTTCGAGGTCACCATCCGCAAGGGCGCCAAGTTTTCCGATGGCACCGAGGTCACCGCTGACGATGTCGTTGCCTCCTACACCGCTTGCGCCGCTTCCGCTACCTATGCTCCGTTCTTCCAGCCCTTCGAGTCCATCGAGGCCAAGGACGCCAGCACCGTGACGGTCAAGACCAAGGTCCCCAACTTCTCCCTGCTCAAGGATCGTCTGGCCATCGTCCGCGTTACCCCGGCCACCCAGACCGAGGAGGATCGCGCCAAGCAGCCGATCGGCTCCGGCCCCTGGATGTACGACTCTATCTCCGATACCGAGATCACCCTGGTTCCCAACCCCGAGTACAACGGTGAGTATGCTGCCGAGGATAAGAAGATCCAGTACAGCATCCTGACTGACCCCACCGCTCGCGTTACCGCTCAGCAGGAGGGCTCCACGCTCGTTATGGAGCTCGTTACCGCTGACGCCGTCGACCAGCTCGAGAGCGCCGGCTGCAAGATCGATAACGTTCAGGGTTTCGGCACCCGCTTCATCATGTTCAACGTCGCCAAGGAGCCTTGGAACAACGTCAAGGTCCGTCAGGCTGTCATGTATGCGCTCGACACCGAGAAGATGGTCAGCAACACCTTCGCCGGCCTT
>CATWID010000040.1 GCA_958350755.1 uncultured Collinsella sp. | reverse complement strand
TTGGCAGGTGGGCGACGTATCCTTATAACCGACAACAAAGCGAGAAAGGTTCTGTATGGATCGAAACGAACTCGACCCCAGCGTCCCCAGCGCCACGGAGGTCAAGAAGATTCCCCTCATCATTAAGGTGTACGCCGTCCTGTGCATCCTATCCGGCGTGGGCACACTCCCGTCGGTCGCTGCCTTTATGTGGCAGGTCATCACCGCGCTCATCAACGGCAACGCCGCCGAAAAGCTCGGCGACAATATACTGGTCTCGGTTGGACTCATCGTCGCCGGCATCATGCTCTCTGCGGCAAGTGCCGTCATCCTGATCATCTTTGGCCTGGACCTTATCAAAAACCAGCGCCGCAACGCCGCTCGCCTGTCCTATATCCTTATCGCGTTTACCGTCGTCGAGCTTTTGGTTGACGTGATGCTCCAGGGCATCGGGCCCTTCTTGCTTCGCTCTGCCATCCAGCTCGGCATCCTCGTCGCGCTTTCGGCCACCGTCGACCCCACGCTGCGCCAGGAGCGCGAGCTGCAGCGCCGCCTGCAGGAGATGCTCGATCGCGACGCCGCCGCCGAGGGCATGCTCGGGCGCGATGAAACCGGCGAAGGCTACATCAAGCTCAACTACTTCAACCTGTTCTGGGTATTCTTTGTCTGCTGCATACTCGGCCTGATCGCCGAGGACATCTGGCACATGACGGTCGCCGACCCGGGCGTCTACCAGAACCGCGCCGGCATGCTGTTTGGCCCCTTCAGCCCCATCTACGGATTTGGCGCCGTGCTCATGACCATGGTGCTCAACCGCTTCTACAAAAAGAACCCCATCATTATCTTTTTGGTGAGCGCACTGCTCGGTGCAAGCTTTGAGGTGTTCGTGGGCTGGTTTATGCAGACCTCGTTCGGTGTGGTCTCGTGGAGCTACTCGCATATGAAGCTCTTTGGCATGCCCGATCCGCTCGCCGTCCTTACCGGCGGACGTACCTGCACAGGCTTCGCCTGCCTGTGGGGCCTGGGTGGCCTCATCTGGATCAAGCTGCTGCTGCCGAGGCTGCTCAAGCTCATCAACATGATTCCGTGGAAGAGCCGCTACTCGGCTACTGTCATCTTCACCATCATTATGCTGGTCGATGGCGTTATGACGCTGCAGTCGCTCGATTATTGGTATCAGCGCGTCAACGGCACGGAACCGGATATTCCCGTTGCGCAGTTCTACGGCAAGTACTTCGATAATGACTTTATGGAGAATCGCTTCCAGAGCATGACCATGAGCCCCAAGGATGCGACGCGCGTGTAGCGCCAACCGCGCCCAAAACGCAAAATGCCCGCCGGTATCACACGTACCGGCGGGCATTTTTATAAACGATCCTTCTATCGACGCAAGCCTCTACTCCTCGCGCTCGACCTCACTCACGCATTCATTCTTGATGGTGCCAACGAGCGCCTGCAGCGCATCGACCACGTGCGGGCGAATGTCCCCGCCGATGAGCACGAGCATGATGTCGTCACCTACGGCAAGCTCGCCGCTTGCCAGCCACACGCGCACATAGCCGATACCCGGCATCGCGCGCGTGGCCTCGATGGCAGACCGTACCTTTTCGGCGTCGTAGTCAAAGACCATGCCGCCCACCTTGTGGCCCGGCGCCACGCCATCGGTCTCGACTCCGCGCACCTCGGCCTTGGGCGTCGCACGCACCACACCGTTATGCGTCAGATACATCCCACAGCCTGCCGCCGAAGCATCGGCCTTGGCCTCGCGCAGCCAAGCATCAATCGAAGGCATCAATTTACCACTCTCGAGCATCATTTCTCCCTTACCGTCGTCGAGTAGCCAATTTGGGACGGGGCCTTTTTAGCTACTCTCGAACAACTTATTCCTCGACCGGCGTGAGCACCATGACGGCGCGTGTGTTGCTCAGCGACAGCGAACGACAGGTCACAAGCGTTACAACCTTAGTTGCCGAAGCGGCACGATCGGTAGCATCACTCGCCACGGCGGAAGCGCCGTCGAGCATCTCGGACAGGTAGTTCTTGAGTCCGTCGTCGCCCTCAAAATTGGTCGTGCGCGCCTTGGCATACGTGTCCTCGACCACCTTGGTCGCCAGCGGACGCAGCTTATACGTCGCATCGCGCGTGATGTAGTACACAAACTCGATGCTATCGAACGTCGCCTGATCAGTGGTATCCGAAATCACGTTGAACATCGATCCGTCGTTCATATGGTGGCCGTAGATCGTGGTCTGCTGGTCGACCATTCCCGGCGCGGTGTCATCGCTATCCAGGAAAATGGCACCGGACGCGTTAGCCGTTCCGTCGAACAGCGTGTTGAGGTATTTGGAGTTGTTGTTGGTCTGCACCACGGGATAGTTGATGTTGGTTCCCGGCACGTAAATCCAACCCACAATCTCGGGGTTCGTCTGAGCAAGCGCATCAAAGTCGATAATCGGCACGCCGCTGGCGTCCTTATCGCTTACATATTGCTTCTCGATTTTCTGATACGAATCGCTCGCCTGCTTATAGCCAATCTGGGCATTAATAAAAATAGCGGCGGCGGCGACAATCAGACCGATACCGATGATGATGAGCAGAATGGGAATAATGGAGCGGCGCTTTTTGCGCGGCGACTCGGTGCAATCCGACGGCGCGGCATGCGATGAAGACCGGGGCGGCTTCTTAGCGGAGCTATAAGACGAAGGACGATATGCGGCCGGCGCGTCCTGTCGACGATGCGTCGCCGGTGTCACGGGGCGCGGCGCGCGCGGCTGCTGAGGAGAGGATGTCCGACCCTGCTGTGCCGCACGGGCAGCACCCGCCTTCGACGGATCGGGAATCTGAGAAGCCTTGAATCGTTTTCCCTGATAATCGGACATGGCTCTCCTTATACTGCGGTGAAACGGCGGAACGCTTAGGCGTCAGCCATCTCCTGCTTCATCTTCTCGATAACCTTGCGGTACTCGGGGTCGCAAGCACCCAGAATCTGTGTGGCATAGATGGCGGCGTTCTTGGCACCGTTGATGGCAACGCAGGCCACGGGCACGCCCGAAGGCATCTGCACCATCGACAGCAGCGAATCCATACCGCCCAGGTCACTCGTCTTCATAGGCACGCCGATAACCGGCAGCGGCGTAAAGGCAGCCACGACACCACCCAGGTGAGCGGCCTTGCCGGCGGCGGCGATAATCACTTTGACACCGCGATCGGCGGCAGTCGAAGCCCACTCGTGGACCTTCGCCGGCGTGCGGTGCGCGCTCGCGATCACGAGCTCATAGGGCACACCCAGTGCCTCGAGCTCGGCGGTGCAGCCTTCCATAACGCCCAGATCGGACTTGGAACCCATGATGATCCCGACAACCGGCTTTTGATCTGCCATAAACAAAGACCTCCTGTTGAGAGCGGTGACGCAGCGAATCCGCGACCCTTAACTACTGAGAGTAGTATAGCTGCTCCCGTCCCTGCGGTCTGCGGGTGCCCCGCGGCGGGCCGGGTTTTTATCTTCGCTCCCCTTGCTTCGCAAAGTCGCTCCGATAATAAACCCGGCCCGCCGCGGGGCACCCGGGGACCTACCGGGAATTGCTATGACATACGTTGGCTGATTTGGTTTGGAATGAGATGTTGACGGTGGCTGATGGGCACAATTGCCCCGGATGCATTTCATGATGCACCTAAATGTCTGCCTTTATCCTTATAGATTGTCCAGGTAATCGTCGGCATCATAGGTAAGGCTGTAGGCTTTATTCAGGATGCGCACGAGCTCCTGAGCATCGTGTTCGCCGAGCGCTGAGAGCTGCTTCGAGAGCGATGCCACACTCTCGGCATTTTTTTTCGCCGCGAAATCACGGCCTTCCTCGGTGATGCTCACCAGCACACGCCGACGATCGTTTGGATCGGTCCTGCGCTGAACGTAACCCTTGCTCTCGAGTGAATCCAAGATATGCGACATGCGCGCACGAGAGAATTTCAGCTTCTTGGCAATCTCGGAGGGAATGACATCACCGTCAATACCCGATAGATACTGTAAAACCGGTGCCTCGCCCACACTGGCGCCGCCGGCAGCACTCAAGGATCCCTTGGCAAGGGAACGTGAGTACACGATCAGTTTTCGAGCGACGTCATCGTAATCCACTGGGGATATTGTCCTTTGCAACTCTAGAAGGGCCATAAAACCGTCATTTGCCGTACATTAGTTAACATTCGCAACAATTATTTATGATACCCCAACGCGGAAGTCTATTGCTCGTCCTTCTTGCGTCGCATAAGCTCCTCAACGTCGATACCCGCGGCCTCGAGCATGCGCTCGACATTCTTTTTGGCGTTGGTCGTGCCAACCTTAAGCACAATCGAAAGCGGAGTGCCCACCACTAGGCACACGATGCCCGCGGGGACACCCCAGCCGGGGCCTCCCTGCATACCCCACATCCCCATCAAAAAGCCAATCGCCACGAGCGAATAGCCCAGGCGCAGCCAAACGTTGAGCCGCTGAATAGCATCGGTCTGCATCTTTGCCTCGCGGATCAAGTCGTCGCGCGAAAGGTCGTGTCCGTGTTTCTCGTGCATATGGTCCTCCTCGTGCAAAATGTGCATTATGCGCAAGTGCATCGTTTATCGAATACGTCATCTTTCAAGAGCAATATAGCGGGTGTCGTGTAGGCGATGGAGGTCGCTGGCCATATTGCCCTTGAAGGGCGGCGCAAAATCAGAAGGCCGTGCGGTTGAGGCCGCACGGCCTTACAGGGGGCCAGGGGATGATAACTAGTAGCTCAGTGCCGGGTCGAAGAAGCCAATAACAACGCCCACGAATGCGACCACAACGAGGATCAGCATCATAACGATGGGGTTGACCTTCTTCTTGGTCATCATGTACCAGCAGAAGATGATGAAGACCATCGGCAGCAGGTGCGGATAGATGCCATCGAGCGTGTCCTGGAACTTACCGCCGCCGGGCAGCACCAGGTTGGGGCTGCAGGTGATGGAGACCCAAGTTGCGCCCACGGCACCGATGACCATGGTACCGACCATCACGATGGAATCACGCAGAGCCTTGGCCTTGGGGCCGACCAGTGCCTCGACTGCCTTGCCGCCGAGCTCATAGCCCTGGTTGTAGGCAAAGCGCATGCCGAGGTACATGAGCAGGTTCCACACGACGATATAGAAGATAGCGCCGAGCGGGGAGCCGCCGGTCGAGAGACCGAGGGCGATACCGAGCAGGATCGGGATCAGGGTACCGACGATCAGCGAGTCGCCAAGGCCGGCGAGCGGGCCCATGAGGCCGGCGCGGATGCCGTTGATGGCGTCGTCGTCGATGGCCTCGCCGTTTGCGCGAGCCTCCTCGAGGCCGGCGGTGACGCCGACAATCATGGTGCCGATCTGCGGCTCGGTGTTGAAGAACGCGGAGTAGGTCTGGAGGGCCTGCTTCTGCTCCTCGGGCGTGTCGTAGAGCTCCTCGACGATCGGAAGCATGGCGCACAGGTAACCGAAGGTCTGCATGTGCTCCTGCGAGAAGCAAGTCAGGTTGCCATAGGACCAGTTGCGGAACGACTTGGCAAGCGTTTTCTTAGAGAGTTTCTTCTTCTCTGCCATTAGATGTCCTCCTCTTCCTCATCATCGGAGCCCGAGGCGATAGCTGCCTTGGGAGCGTTTGCGAGGTCGATCTTGAGCGAAGCGATCTCATAGTTGATCAGGGCGAAGAAGCAGCCGATGCCGGCAGCGGCAATCAGGTTGCATCCCATGACAGCGGACAGGGTGAAGCCGAAGAAGAACGTGAGGAAGTCCGTCGGCTTGGAGATGACCTGCTTGAGCAGGATGGCGATACCGACGGTAGGCAGCAGCGAGCCGACGGTGAACAGCGTCTTCATCGCGATGCCGTCCATGGGCATGTAGGTCTTCATGAGGTCGACCATGGCGGTGCCGCCCATGGTGATGATGAACGTCGGGAGGAACGAGCAGACGATGTGACCGATCCAAGGCAGAACGTTGTTGACCAGGTAGAGCTTGTGGAGATCGCCCTTCTCAAGCCACTTCCACCCCATGCCCTGCCACACCAGGTTGATGGTGGCGGTGCCATAGAAGAGCACAGTGCCGAGCGTGCCGACGGCGGCACCGAGGGATGCGGCCATGCCGGCAGCCTCAGCGGAGGCGGGATCGATGCCCGAGTTCTTGATGGCGAGGATCGCCAGCGGGATGCCGATATAGGACACGGCGCGGAGGTCGGCGGAGACGGTTCCGCCGGGGGTCACGAGAGCGATGTAGACAACCTGGATGGCAGCGCCGACGAGGATGCCCGTCTGCATATCGCCCATGATGATGCCGACGATGAGGCCGGCGACCAGAGGACGACCCAGAGTGTAGTTGCCGATCGTCGTGCCGCCCATGCCAGGCAGTGATGCCAGGCAGGCGAACAGGCCGAACAGCGCGGCTTGGAATGCATTGATTGCCATGCTTTCCCCTTTCTTTATTCCTCAGCCCCTTTCCCCAGGGCTGTAGGTACCAAAATGCAGCTGGCGCCTAACTAGAAGCCAAACTGACCGCGGAACTTGGGCCACTCACCAATGGATTTCTCCTTGATAAGGGCGAACTCGACCGTGTAGCCGGCGTTGGTGAGATCCTCGAGCGCCTGGGCCTCTTCCTGCGTGATCGACTGGTTGTTGCCGAGCTTGGTGGTGCCGGGACGATCGTTGCAGGGACCGACGATGATGCGGTCCATGCCGGGCTTAAAGCCAAAATCGACGAGAAGTTCCTTCATGTCGAGCGGGTTCTTGGTGATCAGGAAGTACTTGGTGTCGGACTTGAGAACCTTCTCGGAGACCTCCTTAAAGTGCTCCTTGGTCCACACGAACGTCTTCTTGCCCGAGGCACTCTTGTAGGCCTCCTTGAGCACGGGGTTAGACGCTGCAGCGTCGTTGACGGCGATAAGACCGTCGCAGGGATACTCGAGGGCCCAACGGGTAACGGTCTGTCCATGGATCATACGGTCGTCAATACGGATGAACGAAATCATGCGTTCTCCCTTTCTTTATCACCGGGGGTCTTTCCTCTTAACCCCCGCTCCATCACGAAAATTTGGGCGGATGCGCTGCCTAGATGTCGTCGTCCTCGTCGTCGGCGTCATCGGTCGGGACAACGAGCTCGGACATACCGTTCTTGCCCTCCTGCAGCATCATCTGCTTGAGGGAATCCAGGTCCATGGTGGCAAGCCCCATCATGGCGGTCATAGCCATGGGCAGATTCATACCGCCGAAGGCAATGGTGTGGGCGAGCAGGCCCTTCTCGGCCAGCGTGTTCATGGCATTGGTGAGCGGCGATCCGCCCAGGATGTCACCAAGCAGGACAACCTCGTCATCGGCGGCAACGGGAGCGAGCATCACCTTGACGTTCTCGACATACTCGTCAGCGCCCATGCCGTCCACGAGACTCGTCGACAAGATGTTCGGGGCGTCATTGCCGAGCATCTTGAGGACACTGTGCAGTCCGGGAGCGAGCGTTCCGTGACTGACCATTACCAGATACCGCATGCGGTCTCCTCTCGACCTGCCGTGTGTCGCACGGCTTTGCTTTTTGCTGAGATTATTGTTGCGCCGGGGCATGTTCGGTACAAGAAAATAGTTGCGAACGGCAACTATTCATCGGTTAACGGTAGCAACTATTTTTGTGCCTAAATTATTTTTTCTTCTAATTATTTTTAAAATAGCAGGTAGATTGCCTGATAAATGTTTTATGTTCCTTATGCACCATACATACCAGCAAGAATCGGGCCTGGCATCTCCGGTTTGCTCCGCAGTGTCAGACCATGTCACGTACGCCCACGACATGGAGGTACCCCATGGATATGATCTCGTTTCTCGCCTCCGAACCCTTCGACCGCAGCGGTGATACGCCGCTCTATGTCCAACTTAAACATCGAATCGCCCTGCTTATCGCCAGCCAGGCGTTCGACACCAAGACGCCGCTGCCACGCGAGCTCGAAATCTGTGAGCGGCTAGAGTTATCGCGCGCGACCGTGCGCCGTTGCTTCCAAGATCTCGTCATCGAGGGGCGCGTGGTGCGCAAACGTGGGCAGGGCACGTTCATCAAACCCCAAACCTCAGCACCCGGCATCGACCTGGCCCTGAATTTCAGCGCGCGGATGCGCGAAGCGGGACGGGTTCCGAGCTCGCAGATTCTCGCCTTTTCAAGCATACCGGCCGTCCGCGGCATCGCCTCTGGGCTCAAAGTGCCCGAGGGGACACCCGTCTGGGAGATTCGCCGCCTGCGTCTCGCCAACGACAAACCCATGGAGCTCAACTACGTCTATATCCCCGTGTCACTTTGCCCCGAGCTCACACGCAAAGACGTGGATGGCTCGCTCTACGCCTACATCGCGGAAAAGACCGGCATCCTGCCCGCAAGCGTCGATGCCGTCTACGAGACGGTCAACCTCGACAAGCATGAGGCGCGCCTTTTGGGACAGAACACCGGTAAGGCGGCGATGCGCATCGTGCGTTCGACCTACGACAAGACGGGAACCCCGTTCGAGGTAGGCGTGCTCATCAGCTGCGACGGTCAGGCAAAGCTGCACGTGCACATCGCCGCCGACAAAACAACCTTCACCGCCACAGCCCAATAAATCCAAAACGTGGGCTCCGCCGTTCGAACGAACGGCGGAGCCCACACTCACTTTCTTTTTCAGCCCTAGTCATCGCGCAAAGCCCCTTCGGCAGCACACGGTGCAGCCGAGTCACCGTAGGCCGGGGCGGAGGGGGCTGAGTTTCCCACTGAGCGACTCTGCTTGCAGCCGGAGCGAAGGGGGAAACTCAGCCCCCTCCGCCCCGGCCGGCCAGTTCAACCTACACCGTATGCTGCGGCAGGTCCTGCAGGGCGATGACGTCCATGCCCATGTCGTTGGCGCTGCCGTGACCCTGCTGGTCCTCGCGCACGGCCTCGATGGCACTCACGTACGTGTTGGCCGCAGACATCGCGGTCACGCAAGTCACGCCGCGGCGCACCGCCTCGGTACGCAACAGATAGCCGTCGCCGCGCGAGCCCGGACCGTACGGCGTGTTGATGATCACCGCGATCTTGCCATCGGCGATGAGGTCGCCGATGTTGGGGCGCTCGCCGTCGTGCGGGCCGCTAATCTTCTCCACGATCTCGCACGTCACGTTGCCTCCACGCAGCACGCGCGCCGTACCCTCGGTGGAGCAGATGTCAAAGCCCAGGTAACGCAGGATACGCGCGACCGAAAGGATGTGGCGCTTGTCGCGGTCGCACACGCTGATGAATACCTTGCCGGCGCTCGGGTCGGGCAGCTTGTAGTCGATCGCCAGCTGCGTCTTGGCGTATGCCTCGGGATAGCTCTTAGCGATACCCATGACCTCGCCCGTCGACTTCATCTCGGGCCCCAGGATGACGTCGGCGCCCGGGAAACGTCCCCAGGGCATGACGGCTTCCTTCATGCAGAACCAGTCCAGCTGACGTTCGTCGCTCGGCAGGCCCAAGCTCGCGATGGAATCGCCTGCCATGATGCGCGCCGCGCATTTGGCCAGCGGCACGCCGGTGGCCTTGGAGATAAACGGCACGGTACGGCTGGCGCGCGGGTTGGCCTCGATCACGTAGACGGTCTCGCCCTTGATGGCATATTGCACGTTGACCAGACCGCGGACTCCCAGCGCCATCGCGATGCGGCGCGTGGTCTCGCGGAGCTTCGCCTGCAGACTCTCGCTAAAGCTGAACGGCGGGATGCACGTCGCGGAGTCGCCGGAGTGAATACCGGCTTCCTCGATATGCTCCAGGATGCCGCCGATGTATACCTCTTCGCCATCGCACAGGGCGTCGACGTCGGACTCGATCGCACCCTCCAGGAAGCGGTCCAGGTACACCGGGTAGTCGGGGCTAATGCGCGCAGCCTCGGCCATGTAATCGCGCAGATGCTCGGCATCGTAGGCGATCATCATGCCGCGGCCGCCCAGCACATAGCTCGGGCGCACCAGCAGCGGATAGCCGATGTGCGCGGCCACGGCCTCGGCCTCCTCAAACGAGGTGGCCTGGCCCGCCGGCGGGTACATGATGCCCAGCTTGTCGAGCAGAGCGGCGAAGCGCTCGCGGTCCTCGGCAAAGTCGATGGCATCGGGCTTGGTGCCCATAATGTTCACGCCGCTCTCCTCGAGCATGCGCGCCAGCTTAAGCGGAGTCTGGCCGCCGAGCGTCACCACGACGCCGTCGGGGCGCTCGACATCGATAACGTCCATGACGTCCTCGTAGGTGAGCGGCTCAAAGTACAAGCGGTCCGAGGTGTCGTAGTCAGTCGAAACGGTCTCGGGGTTGCAGTTGACCATGATGGTCTCGAAGCCGCGAGCCGCCAGTGCGTAGCTCGCGTGCACGCAGCAGTAATCGAACTCGATACCTTGGCCAATGCGGTTGGGGCCGGCGCCCAGGATCATCGCCTTGGGCTTGTCCGCCGGCGTGGTCTCGTCGGGAGCCACGCACTTCTTGGCATCCGGGCTCGTGCGGTAGATGTTCTCGTACGTCTTGTAGTGGTACTCCGTGGCGCTCGAAAACTCCGCAGCGCAGGTATCGACCGTCTTCATGCTGGGAACCACGCCCAGACCCTTGCGATAGGCGCGCACAAAGCGCTCGTCCGAGCCGGTCAGCGCGGCAATCTCGGCGTCGCTCGTGCCGTACTGCTTGAGCAGGCGCATCGCGTCGGCGTCGATATCCTCCACACGCAGGCCGCGGATGCTCTCCTGGACCTGCACCATGTCGTTGATACGGTTGAGGTACCACGGATCGATACCGCAGATGGCATGGATGTGGGCGATGTCCCAGCCACGGCGCAGGGCCTCGACCACAAAGAAGATGCGGTGCTCGGTCGGGGTTGCCACGGCCTGAGCGAGCTCATCGTCGCTCAGCTTGTCGGCACCCTCCTTGCCACCGGCGCAGATGCCCTGGTGACCGTCCTCCAGTGAGCGCATGGCCTTGCCGAAGGCCTCCTCAAAGGTGCGGCCGATCGCCATAATCTCGCCCACGGCCTTCATGCGCGTGGTGAGCGTGGGGTCGGTACCCTTAAACTTCTCGAAGGCAAAGCGCGGCACCTTGACCACACAGTAGTCGATCGTGGGCTCAAAGCAGGCGGGCGTTGCCTTGGTGATGTCGTTGACGATCTCGTCGAGCGTGTAGCCCACGGCCAGGCGAGCGGCGGCCTTGGCGATGGGGAAGCCCGTGGCCTTGGAGGCCAGTGCGGACGAACGGCTCACGCGCGGGTTCATCTCGATGACGATCAGGCGGCCGGTCTGGGGGTTCACGGCAAACTGCACGTTGGAGCCGCCGGTCTCGACGCCAATCTTCTCCAGAATGGCGAGCGACGCGACACGCATGCGCTGGTACTCAAGGTCGGAGAGGGTCTGCGCTGGCGCCACGGTGATGGAGTCGCCGGTGTGCACGCCCATGGGGTCGAGGTTCTCGATGGAGCACACGATGATGCCGTTGCCGGCGTGGTCGCGCATGACCTCCATCTCATACTCTTTCCAACCCTCGATGGACTCCTCGACCAGCACCTCATGGGCAGGCGAGAGCTCAAGGCCCTGGCTCACGATGGAGACGAGCTCCTCGTGGGTATGCGCGATGCCGCCGCCGGCGCCACCGAGGGTAAAGCTCGGGCGCAGTACGCAGGGATATCCCACGCGCTCGGCGATAGCCTCGGCGTCGGCCACGCTGTAGGCATAGCCCGAGCGCGCGACCTCCAGGCCGATCTCGGCCATGGCCTCGTTAAAGAGTTTGCGGTCCTCGCCGCGCTCGATAGCGGCCAGGTCGCAGCCGATCATCTCGACGCCGTA
Source organism: uncultured Collinsella sp. (assembly GCA_958350755.1). Classification (GTDB taxonomy): domain Bacteria; phylum Actinomycetota; class Coriobacteriia; order Coriobacteriales; family Coriobacteriaceae; genus Collinsella. Next base: position 4,467 of record CATWID010000040.1, on the reverse strand, counting down.
CTTGTCGAGCGTGCCGTCCTTTGCCAGCTCGACGGCGGCGTTCAGACCGGTCTGGCCGCCCAGCGTGGGCAGCAGCGCGTCCGGGCGCTCTTTCTTGATCACGCGCTCGATAAACTCGGCGGTGATAGGCTCAACATAGGTGCGGTCGGCCAAGCCCGGGTCGGTCATGATGGTCGCCGGGTTGGAGTTGACCAGGATGACCTCAAAGCCATCCTCCTTGAGTACCTTGCAGGCCTGGGCGCCGGAGTAGTCGAACTCGCAGGCCTGGCCAATAACGATGGGGCCCGAACCAATAACGAGGATGCGCTTGATGTCAGTACGTTTCGGCATGTTAGTTCTCCTCGGTCGCAGCGTTCTCGGACTCGGCGAAATTCCAGCCGGCGAGGCGGTCCTTCGCGGTGTCGATGTCCAGGTAGTTCTCCTCGCCGTCCATGAGTCGCGTAAAGGCGGTAAAGAGATAGTGGGCATCGGTGGGGCCAGGCGAAGCCTCGGGGTGGTACTGGACCGAGAAACACGGGGCGTCGAGCAGCTGGATGCCCTCGGCGGTGCCGTCGTTGAGGTTCACATGTGTCAGGCGAATGCGACCAAAGCGCTCGTTCATCACGACCGGCGCGATGCCGCGACGCACCCAGGCGCGCAGGTCGCCATCGGCCGCATGCTCGGTTTCGCCGCCGGAAAGCTCCGGAATCAGTTTGCCCAGACTGGGGAACAGCAGACCAAAGCCGTGGTTTTGCGCGGTGATCTCCACGCGACGGCTCACCAGATTCATAACCGGCTGGTTACCGCCACGGTGACCGAATTTAAGCTTTTCCATTTGGGCGCCGCAGGCCAGGCTGATCATCTGGTGACCGAGGCAAATGCCAAAGACCGGCACCTTGCCGATCAGCTGCTGTACCTGCTCATAGGTCTCCACCACGGCATCGGGGTCGCCAGGGCCGTTGGACAAAAAGACGCCATCGGGATTCATGTCGAGCACCTGCTGGGCGGGCGTATCCCACGGCACGACGGTGAGATCGCAGCCGGCACGGACCAGGCCCTCCAGAATACCGCGCTTCACACCGCAGTCGTAGGCGACCACTTTGTGACGGGCAGGAGCGGCAGCCGCAAGCGCAAAGTCATGCGTGGCAGGCAGGTCGGCGGCCACAAACTCGTGAGGCGCGGGGCAACTTACGGTCTTGACCAGGTTCTCGCCTACCAGCGTGGGCGCAGCGGACAAGCGCTCGGCAAGCTCGTCGACGTCGAAGATCTCGGTCGAGATAATGCCCATCTTGGAACCATTGTCGCGCAGATGGCGCACCAGAGCGCGGGTGTCGATACCCTCGATAGCGACGATGCCGTGAGCGCGCAGGTACTCCGGCACGCTGACGGCCGAGCGCCAGTTAGAAGGCGTGGCGCACATATCGCGAACGATCATGCCGCGCATAGCCGGAGCGCTCGCAGGGCGCACGGCGTCGCCGGGGAAGGCCGACTGGACATCGGTCTCGTCGATACCGTAATTGCCGATCTGCGGATAGGTCATGGTTACAATTTGGCCGGCATAACTCGGGTCGGTCATGACCTCAAAGTAGCCCTCGAGCGAGGTGTTGAAGCAGACTTCGCCGGTCGCGGTGCCCTCGGCGCCGCATGCACGTCCATAAAAAATGGTCCCATCCTCAAGATACAGGATACAGGGACCGCAGGTGCCCTTGCTGGTTTTGGCCAGCATACGCTGGCAAAGCTCGCTGGGCGCGAAGGTGCGGGCGGCAGCGCCCGCGGTATGGTTGTTCGCCATAATTCTCCTTCCCGGTCTCACAGGACCGGCTTAAAGGTGTGTAGTTAGGCCTCGCGGCATTGTAACCGCAAGCATGCCTCATGGCGTTAATTTCATCGAAATGTTTACGAAATGATAATTATGACTTTCTATGCATAATGATTATTTAATCCCCGTCCCAGAAAAATTATCCCGCGTGGGCTTGTGGCTCACGCGGGATAATGGCCTCTTACTTTTGCTTGTCCTGTTCCAGCAGATCGGACGGTGAGCGATCGGGCTTGCCGCCGCGGAAAATCTCGCGGCCATGCAGACGATGCTCCAGGTCACGTTCGGCCTTTTCCTCGTCAATCTTGGTCTGGCTCACCACCGGGTCCTCGATCAGCGACGAAACCGAGTTCACCTGTTTTTGAATGCGCTCGGCAATGGTGTCGTCCATGCTTACGATGCGCATCTTCCAGTCGATACTCGTGGCGTTGGATGAGCTCTTGGTCCACACAAACGTCAAAATGGCGCTCTGATGACCCCGCGCGGGAAACATGCCAAAGAAGGAATCGTGCTGAATGTTGCTATCCTCGTCGATATAGGCGTGAACGTTATACACCACGCGGTCGATCTTATCGTTGAGCAGCGCGTTGGTCGCAAGCGCAGCGGCCTGAATCTGCCCGTTGGACAGCAGCTCGAGCTCGTTGGCAGACGATGTGTCCAACACCGTCACCTCGACCGTGCCCGTACGCTCATCAGCTTCATCGACGGTAAAGTCGAGCGGGAACTGCGTAAAGCCGTTGCCCCACTCAAGGCCGCCCTTCAGCGCCGTCGAAACGGTATCCACCGAAACGCTCTCGGACAGGTTGGCGGTGTTCAGGCGTCGCATCACGCCGTAGCCAATCTGCATGCCCACAATCAGCACCAAGATGCCAATGACCACGGCCATGGCAGTCTTCGTAATGGTATGGCTCACCTGCGAGCCCGAAGGGTCGTCCTCGGACAGCGGGTCGATATGTTTTGCCTGGCTCGCGCGGTCCTCGCTGCGCAGCTGCGCTAGCGCCGCTTTGTCACCGCGCTTGGCCGCAGCCTCCTTCTCACGCATGCGCTCGGTGCGCTTTTTGGCAAGCGTGGGATCCAAGACACCGGATGCATCGATTTCGGAGAATAACTCCGTCACTTCTTCCGGAGTCAAAGGGTTCTTGTCAGCCATAAACTTCCTGTCATATCAATCAGTCGAGCTCGTGCGCACGCGCACCTTCGAACTGCATTCGATAGTAACGGGCATAGGTGCCGCCACGGGCGAGAAGCTCCTCGTGCGTGCCACGCTCCACAACGCGACCATGCTCAACGGTCGCAATCTCATCGGCATGCTTAATGGTCGAAAGACGGTGGGCGATGATAATCGTGGTGCGGCCGCGTGCCAGCTCTTCGAGCGACTCCTGCACCGCCTCCTCGCTCTCGTTATCCAAAGCACTCGTCGCCTCATCCAAAATAAGGATCTTGGGGTTCTTGAGAAACACGCGCGCGATGGCAACACGCTGCTTCTGTCCGCCCGAAAGACGGCTGCCGCGCTCGCCCACGACCGTGTCATAGCCCTGTGGAAGCGACTCGATAAAGGCATCGATGTTGGCGCGACGGGCGGCCTCGGCGATCTCTTCAGCCGTAGCGCCCGGCTTGCCATAGGCGATGTTCTCGCCAATCGTACCGTCAAATAGATAGACATCCTGCTGCACCAGGCCGATGGCGCGGCGCAGGCTCTGCTGCGTCACATCGCGCACGTCCTGGCCGTCGATGCTAATGGATCCGGTAGCCACGTCATAAAAGCGCGGCAGCAGCGAACAGGTCGTGGACTTGCCGCCGCCCGAAGGGCCAACCAAAGCGATGGTCTGCCCGGGCTTGATGGACAGGTCCATATGGTCGATAACGGGACGCTCGTCGGCATCGCCCTCGCCCAGCTCAACATTCTCGTAGTTAAAGCACACATCGTGATAATCCACGGCGCCGGCGGTCACCTGCAGATCCGTGGCGCCCGGCTTGTCCTGGATATCCGGCGCGGTCGAGAGCACCTCGTCCATGCGCTTAAAGCCGGCGATGGCCTTCTGATACGTTTCGGCCGAATTGACGAGCGTCTCGAGCGGCGTGCAGAACAGCGAAATATAGAGTGCAAAGGTCGCCATATCGACCGCCTGCAGCTGACCCTGGGCGACCAGCCAGCCGCCCAGCAGTACCACGATCACATAGAGCACACCCGAGAGCAGGCCATACGTCGCAGTATAGACGCCCATGGCGTGATACATGTTTTCCTTGGACGAAAGGTAGCGATTGTTGGAGGCGCGGAACTTGAAGCGTTCGGTCTCCTCATTGGCAAAGCTCTTGACCACGCGCATGCCCGCCAGCGAATCCTGCAGCTGCGCATTGATGCCGCTGATCTTTTTGCGGTTGTCGCTAAAGACCTCGCGCATGCGCATGTTCTGCCAAAACATGATGACCGCAAACGCTGCTGTCACCACAGCCATGGCGAGCGCCAGCACCGGGGCGATGGTAAAGAGGATCACAAACGAGCCGATAATCTCGATGCCGCAGATGATGATCCACTCGGGCACGTGGTGCGCCGCCTCGCAGATATCGAACAGGTCGTTGACCACGCGGCTCATCATGTCGCCCGAGCTGTTGCGATCGAAGTACGCAAAACTAAAGCGCTCGTACTGGTCGAACAGGTCCTCGCGCATCTT
>CATWID010000039.1 GCA_958350755.1 uncultured Collinsella sp. | reverse complement strand
CAAAGAACGATCGATAGGGAACCGACTGGAGAAGCAGTGGCAACGATGGACAAGAAAAGCGTCTCAATGAACGATGTGGCGGTTGCCGCGGGTGTTTCCCTCAAGACGGTGTCGCGTGTGATCAATGAGCCCGATAGCGTGCGCGAGTCGACGCGCGATAAAGTCCATTCCGCAATGGAGGCGCTCGGGTTTCGAACCAACTTTGCCGCGCGTTCGCTCAAGTTGGGCCGTTACGGGTGTATCGGCGTGGTGCTGTTTCACTTGTCGGGCGGCGCCGTGGACATGATTGACGGTATCGCCGATGCCGCCGAAGAGCGTGGTTTTGCGCTGACGATGATCAAAAAGCGGGCAGGGGAGAAGATGACCCTTGCCGATGCAGCGCGCAGGATGTCGCAGCTGCCTGTTGATGGCATGATCTTCAATCTGCGCCAGATGGTCGACGACTTTGATACGTTTGAGGCACCGAAGGACCTCAAGACGGTGATTATCACGCCGATGGAGCATCCTACCTGCTCTACCGTTAGTGACGATCAAGAGGGTGGTGCGCGCATGGCATGCGAGTACTTCTTGAATCGCGGGCACAAGAACGTGTACTTCGTCTCTGGTAAGAAAGAGTCGCTGTCGAGCCAGTGCCGTATGAAAGGTTGGCGTGCGGCACTCGAGACGCGTGGCATTGAGCCGCCCGAGCCTCTGCAAGGCGATTGGAATGCGGATAGTGGCTATGCCGCGGGCCTTGTGCTTGCTGATAAACCCGATTGCACGGCGATCCTCGCTGCTAACGACTGCATGGCAAATGGTGTGATGATGGCTCTACATGACAAAGGACTCAGTGTGCCCGACGACGTGTCCGTGATCGGCTTCGACGATGAGCTCTACAAGACGATTCCCAACTCGATTCTGACGTCGGTGAAGTTTCGCCACTGCGAGCTGGGCATCCGTGCGCTTAACGAGGTCGTCGCAGGTCTTGGGGCTCCGAGCTCAAGAAGCCGCACGCTCGTCTCGGGCGTGTTGGTCGAGCGTTCCAGCGTAAAGGACCTGCGGGCGTAGACTTGCTCGGCCTGTTCGTCTAAATCTGTAACAGGTAGGGCCGAAAATCTCAGCTAGTTGTTACAGATTTAGACAATTCGGTCCGGCATATTCTGTTTGTCTCGATCTGTAACATCTAAGCGGTCAAAAGCGGTCTACATGTTACAGATTGAGATTTTCGGCTTGGCCTGTGCGTTCATCTCGACCTGTAACAGCTTGGACCGAAAAACTCGGCTAGATGTTACAGATTGAGATGAACAGGAGGACGGGTGCGGTCTAAACAAAATGGCCCGCGCATCACACATCGATGCACGGGCCATTTTTTGTCTGCGAGCGGTAGGTAGCGTCAGTGTCTTATGCCTCGAGGTTTTCCTCGATCCAGGCGACGGCACCCTTGGGATCCTTAGTGAGGTCGATGTACTGTTTGCCCTTGGGCGACAGCAGCGTGATGCCCAGGCGGTCGGTGTCGGCCTTCATCTCGTTGTAATAGGTGCGAACCTGCGGAGCCAGGACGATGACGTTGTACTGGTCCATGATGGCGTAGTGACTGCCGTAGGCACCGGCGTTGGCGGTAATGTCGATGCCCAGCTCGTCGGCGCCTTCCTTAAGCGCGTTGGCGAGCAGTGCAGAGGTGCCGGCGCCAGCGCACAGAACCAGAACCCTCAGGTCCTTGCCCTTAAGGGCGGACGGAGCTGCGGAGGCCTCAGTGGCAGAAGCGGTCTCGACAACGGGAGCCTCAACGGCGGGGGCGGCAGCGGTCTTGACGGCCTTGGTCTCCTCGGCCTCTTCTTCGGCCAGGGTCTCGGCCTCCTGCTTGCACAGGACGTTGTCGTAGGCCTTGCAGAACGGGTAGTAGATCAAGAAGTCAACGACCAGCAGGACGACAACCAGGACCAGAGAGATCGGCTGGAAGTTGGTGTCGATGAAGGTGCCGATCGGTCCGGGGAGTGCCCACGGCATGGCATAGATAAAGCCGTTCATGCCCAAAAAGTCGATGAAGAACTTACCAATGAGGACGTTGGCCACGGGGGCAAACAGGAACGGGATCAGGAAGTACGGGTTGAGGATGATGGGCGCGGCGAACAGCAGCGGCTCGTTGACGGCGAACATCACGGGTACGACAGAGGCTTTGCCGACGGCCTTGAGCTGCTTGGAGCGCATAAAGAGCAGGAAGATGATCGGGACAATGAACGTGGCACCGGTGCCGCCGAGTTCGCCGATGTAGTTACCGAAGTTCTCGGTCAGGGCGAGGGCGGGGTGACCGCCGGCCTGCAGCGTGGCGAGGTTGGTAGTGATGTTGCCAAACAGCGCGGCGTTGAGGGCAGGCTTAACGACCGAGGGGCCGTGGATGCCCATGAACCAGAACAGCGGGATCATGAACCAGATGAGGGCGAGGCCGGCGTAGGAATCGGCGGCGGCGAACAGCGGGCTCACCAGCGTGGAGATGACGTTGGCAAACGGGACGGCCAAGCAGGTGCGGCAGATAACGTCGATGACGGCGACAAACAGGATGGAGAAGCTGAAGGCGAAGATGTCGCGGAAGTTCTGGGCGATGGCGCCGGGGACTTCTTTGGGCAGCTTGATGGTGATGTCTCGCTTAATGCAGAAGGCATAGATGTTGACCGTGGCAAATGCGGCGACAAAGGAGCTCAGCAGGCCCTTGGTGCCCATGTTGTCGGTAAAGAACACCGAGACATCGGCGCCGTCGATCTTGGCACTCGTCTGGGTAACGGCCAAGATGAGCATAGCGCACATGGCGGCGACCATGGTGCTCGTGGCGTTGATGGCCTTGCCGGCAGGCATGCGGCGGTTCTTGGAGCCGGTCAGCGCGCTTGCGGTGGTGCCGGCGACCATGATGCCCACGACGCCCATCGTGAAGTTGTAAACCTTGTTGCAGAAGTTCACGACGTCGACGTTCCACCAGTCGGGCAGCGTAAAGCCGCCGACCGTGGCGACAACGCCCGGCAGGGTTGAAATAAGCAGGAAGACAGAAGAAGACAGGATGATGGGCATTGCTGCCAAAAAGCCGTCTTTAATGGCCTGAAGGTAGATGTTCTTAGAGACCTTGTCGAAGTACGGCTGACCTTTCTCCAAGAACTTAACGATCGATTCCATAGTTCACGCTCCTCTTTGCATGAAATCTTAATGGCATGGACGTTGAAAACCTATATGGTCTCCCGCTTGCTAAAAGCCCGGGTGCAGGCGGGGTCGGTCCCAGGGGGAGAGAGGGGAGCGGCTGGGTTTGTATCGCATAGGGCCGCTCCCTTCTCGGGAGAAAGCGAGGCGATGCGCTACTGCGCGTCCGCCATGGTGTCGGCGAGCTCCTTGTACCAGAGTGCCGACTGCTTGATGTAGCGTTTTTGCGTGTCGAAGTCGATGTAGAACAGGCCGTAGCGCTTGTTATAGCCATTGGCCCACGAGAACTGGTCCTGCAGGCTCCAGATAAAGTAGCCCTGGACGTCGACGCCCTCGGCGCGCGCCTGGAGCACCTTCTCCATGTGCTGGTCGACAAAGTCGATGCGCTCGGGATCGGCGACGATGCCGTTTGCGTCGGGCTCGGGGTCCTTGTGGCCCAGGCCGTTTTCGGTGATATAGATGACGGGGAGGTTGGGATAGGTGGCGCTGATGTGCTTGAGCGTGTCGTAGAGGCCTTGCGGGTAGATGAGCCAATCCCAGTCGGTGGTGGGGATACCCGGCATATCGACCTGCTGCCCGACGCCCTTAAACTTAAAGCACGAGGTGCCCTTGTCTCCGGTGCCGTTAAAGCTGTTGGTGGACTCGCCATCGTATGCGGCGATAAACGCCGACTGATAGTAGTTGAGGCCGAACATATCGTTGCGGGGCGCCGCCTTGGCGAGCTCCTCCATGTCGCTGTCCTCAACCGTAAGTGTGGCGTTGTTGGCACGCAGAATCTCGTTGATGAGTGAGAGGGTGCGCGCGGAGTAGTGACCCAGGAAGGCGCCGTCCATGATGAAGTCGGTGTAGAAGGCGTTGTACAGGTCGGCGGCGTGCTGGTCGGCGGGCGAGTCGGTGGCAGGATATGCCGGCGTCAGGACGTTGACCATGCCAATGCGTCCGCCCAGGTGCTCGGTCTCGTCAAGATCCTTATACAGGTTGACGGCGCGGGCGTGGGCAACGAGCTCGTTGTGCTGGCTCTGGATGCCGCTCGTCACATCAAAGTGATGGTTGGGCGGGAAGTTGCCTTGGATGTATTGGGAGTGCGAGAGGCTGATGAGCTCGTTGATGGTGAACCAATTCTTGACCTCGCGGAACTCGCGGAAGCAGAACTCGGCATAGCGCACATAGGCGTCGACGGTCTTGCGGTTGAGCCAGTCGCCCTGGTTGAACAGGGCGGCGGGGGAGTCAAAGTGATGCAGGGACACATAGGGCTCGACGCCATACTTTTTGCAGCAGGCGAACAACTCGTGGTAGTGCTTAACGCCCTCGGCGAGGGGCTCGGCATCGTCGCCGTTGGGGAAGATGCGAGTCCAGGCGATGGACACACGGATGGCGTTGAGTCCATGCTCGGCAGAAAGGCGGATATCCTCCTCGTAGCGGTTGTAGAAATCACTGGCCGGGTCGGGCAAAAAGCGACCCTGGGCGACAAGGTAATCGTCCCACATGGTCTTACCCTTGCCTGCCACCTTCGTGGAACCTTCCGTTTGGTACGCGGCGGTTGCGGCGCCCCAAACAAAGCCCTTCGGCAGCTGCTGTACGCGGTTTAGCAAAGACATATGCATACACCCTCTCGTCTCGCTGTTCGATATTGTGCGTTTGCGCTCAGGAGGCTCCCTGGTTAGCGTTCAGCGGTGAAAAAGCCCGATAAACACTATCTTAAAATGATTAGAACCAAAATGAGCACGTGAACATTTGACAATGAGCACGTTAACATCCGGCTGGGATGTATAGAAACAAAACAACTTCAAACAGCCGCGAACGGTTGTATTTGTTCGGTAAGCGGTTTTGATTGACAGAAGTTTTCATGTTGTGGTATATGGCTCGGGTATCATGAGCACGTTATCAATGTATGTACGATGCGCCATGGGTGCGGGGAATAGTTGGGAAGCAGGTTAGCGTGGAAGGCATGGCTCAGCAGACAAGGAATGGTCGTTCGGCGAGCGCGGCAGAGGTTGCGGCGCTCGCTGGCGTGAGCCGCCAGACTGTGTCTCGTGTGGTCAACGGTATGCCCAACGTGACGGAAAAGACGCGCAAGCGTGTGCTGGCCGCCATGGAAGAGCTGGGCTTTCGTCCCAATTTTGCTGGAGCGGCGTTGCGCGGCGGGTCGTATCGTTCTATTGGCCTGTGCATGTACAACATCACACGTGTCGGTAACCTGGCGACGCTCGAGGGTATCATGCAAGCGGCGCGCGAGCACGATTTTGCCGTCACTATGATCGAGATGGGCGGCGACAAGCCCTATGCACTTGCCGATGCCTCGCGCCGCATGGTCGAGCGACCCGTCGACGGCATGATTCTCAACATGAACCGCATGGCTCCCGATTTTGAGGAGTTTGTTCCCCAGCCGGGAGTGCGAACGGTCATCCTGTCCATGTATGCGCATCCGCGCTGCACGACGATCGACTCCGACCAGTATGGTTCGTGCGAGCTGTTGACCAATTATCTGCTGGAACATGGTCATTCGAATATGCGGTTTGTGGCGGGTCCGGAAAACTCGATTTCCTCGCGTTTTCGTGAGGCCGGTTGGCGCGATACGCTGGGTCGTGCTCATGTCGATGCCGCTCCGATGCTGCGTGGCGATTGGAGTGCGGACAGTGGGTACACCATGGGCGAGCGGATTGCGGCCGAGGTGCTTGCCGGCGGGTCGCAGGCGCCGACTGCCGTGCTTGCGGCAAATGACCAGATGGCGCTGGGCGTTATCGCCGCGCTCGAGAATGCGGGCCTGTCCGTGCCCGACGACGTGAGCGTGGCTGGTATCGACGACGCACTCGAGGGACTTGTTCCTCACAATCGGCTGACGACGCTGCGATTTGATTTGCGCGGTGTCGGTAAGCTTGCGTTTGAGGCGGCGATTGGAGAGAGCTCGTCTATCGAGGCGATTCATGTGCCGAGTACGCTGGTCGAACGCTCGACTGTTAGGGACATACGGGGTTAGGTCCTACTCCGTTTGTCTCGATCTGTAACAGGTAGACGGTCAAAAGCGGGCTACGTGTTACAGATTTAGATTCTTCGGAAAGCGCAATCCTGTTCATCTCGATCTGTAACAGCTAGAACCCAAAAACTCGGCTAGATGTTACAGATCGAGATAAACGGCCCCCAGGTCGAACAAAAACAAAAGACCGGGGGCGGCGCGCCGTGTGACGTGCCGCCCCCGGCTGAGAAATGGGGACAGGTTATGTGGGCAGGCAACCCCGCTAGTCTTTAGTCCAGACGACGGGTCTGCGCCACGTGCTTATACCAGTAGGCGCTTGCCTTGGGCGTGCGCTTTTGGGTCTCAAAGTCTACGTAGAAGAAGCCGTAGCGCTTGTTGTAGCCGTTGGTCCAGGAGAATTGGTCCTGCAGGCTCCACAGGAAGTAGCCGCCCACGTTGACGCCCACCTCTATGGCCTTGAGCAACCAGCGCAGGTGCTGCTCGATGTAGTCGATGCGCGGCTGGTCGTCCACAAAACCGTCCTTGTAGGGGTCCTTGTAGCCCATGCCGTTCTCGGTGATGAAGATCTGCTTGTAGTTGGGGTAGCGCTGCTTAATGTAGACGAGCAGATCGAACAGGCCCTCGGGATAGATGATCCAGTCCCAGTCGGTGGTAGGGATGCCAGGCTTGTTCACGTGCTCGCCAATGCCCTTGACGCGCCAGCGGCCGGTGCCCTTCTCGCCCGTACCATTGTGGTGCAGGTCGTTCTCGCCGTCGTAAGCCTTCAAGAAACGGCACTGGTAGTTGTTAACGCCCAGGTAGTCGTTGTAAAGCGCAGCTTCGCGCATAATCTCGAGGTCCTCGTCCAAGATCTCGATGGTGCCACCCGAGACGGCAGCCAGGCGGTTGGCGCACTCGAGGGTGTCGGGCGCGTAGTCGCCGCGGAAGGTGGCGTCGAGCAAGAACTGGTTTTGCAGCACGTGCTCGTTGTTGGCGGCCTTGATGTCGGCGGGGTCGTTCTCGTTGAGCGGATACTTGAACTCCAGCGACTGAATGACGCCGATTTTGCCCTTAAAACCGCCGTTATGGAAGGCTAGTACTGCCCTGGCGTGGGCGAGCATCATGTTGTGCTCGCACTGGAAGGCCTCGGCAAGATGCGCCTTGACGCCACCGGGGAAGGTGCCCTCGATGTAGGTGTTGGAGGCATCGGCCCAGATCTCGTTAAAGGTGAACCAATAGGTTACCTGTTCGGCGTACTCCTTAAAGCAGAAGGTGGCAAAGTCCACAAAGGCGTCGATGGTCTCGCGGTTGAGGAAGTCACCCTTCTCAAAGAGGGGAAGCGGCGTATCGAAGTGATGCAGCGTGACAAACGGCTCAACGTGGTGCTTGTGGCACTCGGCGAAGAGATCGTGGTAGAACTGGACGCCCTCGGGGTTGATTTCGCCGGTGCCGTTGGGGAAGATGCGGCTCCAGGCAATGGAGAGGCGAATACCGTTGATGCCAAACTCCTCGCACAGCTCCAGGTCGACGGGGTACTGGTTGTAGAAGTCGGAGGCGGGATCGGGAGAGAAGCGACCCTGGGCTTCCAGAAAGTCGTCCCAGGCAACCTTGCCCTTACCGTGAGTGCGGGTCTCGCCCTCTACCTGGTAGGCAGCAGTGGCGCCGCCAAAGACAAAGTCCTCGGGAAACTGCGCAGGCGGGTTGGTGACGCTAGCAGGGTTAACGGACATGATGATCCAATCGTCTAAATCGAAGGGCCAGCCGGTCTTGGATGGTCGGCTGGCCCTAGGCGTTACTTACTTCGAAAGCTGCTCGGAGACGAAGGCGAGAGACTTGTCGCCGTTCTGGGAGAGCTCGATGTACTGCTTACCGCGGCAGGCGACGCACTTGTTGTCCACGCGCTCGCAATCCTTCTGCAGGTCGCCCAGGTAGCTGGCTGCCTGCGGGGCCAGGACGACCAGGTCAAAGTCGGGGAGCATGTCGACGTGGTTGCCATATGCCTCGGCAGCGGTCTCCAGATTGATGCCGCGCTCCTTGGCAGCCTTGGCCAGCGCGTTGGCGAGCAGACCCGAGGTTCCGCCGCCCTGGCAGAGCACGAGCACGCGCTTGCCGTTGAGGTCGCTGACGGTCGTTGCCTCGGCAGCGGGTGCTGCAGAAGCGGCAGGGGAGTCGACCTTCACGGCCTCGGCAGCAGCGCCGGCGGCAACGCTCTTGGCGTCAGCCTTGCCCTGGAAGGCATCGTTGAGCTTGGCGGCCTTCTCGGCGTTCTTGGCGGCGAGCTCCTCCTGGGAGATCTCGGCCTCCTCGGCGCACTTCTGGGCGTCATAGGCACGGAAGAACGGGTAGTACAGGACAAAGTCGACGACCAGGATGAGGGCGAGCATCACAAAGGCGAGCGGCTGGAAGCCCAAGCCCATGATGGTGCCGATGGGGCCGGGGACGGTCCAGGGCAGGGTGTACATAAAGCCGTTCATGCCCAAGAAGTCGATAAAGATCTTGAGGATCCAGATGTTGGCGATCGGGGCAAAAACAAACGGGACAAAGAAGACGGGGTTGAGCACGATAGGCGCGGCGAACAGCAGCGGCTCGTTGACGGCAAAGCACACGGGGACGATGGCGGCCTTACCGACGGCGCGCATCTCCTGGGACTTGGCCAGGAAGCAGAACATAAAGACCAGGACGAGCGTGGCGCCGGTACCGCCCATGCAGACGACGAAGTACTGGGCACCCTGGGTCAGGACAGCGGAAGCGTGCTGGCCAGCCTGGAACGCAGCCAGGTTGTCGGTCATGTTGGCAACGAGGGCGGCGGCGATGGCGGGCTCGACGATCGAGGGACCGTGGACGCCGACGAACCAGAACAGGCTCATGGCGCCGTAGATCACAGCGAGGCCGATGTAGCCGTCGGCAGCGGTGAACAGGGGCTGGAACACCTGGATGACGCCCTGGGCAAAGCAAAAACCAAAAGCAGCGCGAAAGACGATGTCAAAGACCCAAAAGACGGTGATGCAGACGGAGAAGGGGATGATGTCCTTAAAGGTCTGCGAAATGTTGGGCGGAACCTGCTCGGGCATCTTGACGGTGATGTTGCGCTTAATAAAGAACTTGTAGATGATGCCGGTCACAAATGCAGCGATGAAAGCAGTCAGCAGGCCTTTGGAACCAAGATAGGTGGTGTTGAAGCCGCTGGCGGCGTCCGTGGCGATCGTGTCGCTCGAAAGGAGCAAGAAGCCGATGATGGCCGCGCACATGCACGAGATGAAGTTGATCTGGTTGTTCTTGGGCAGGTCGCGGTTCTGAGCGTCGGCGAAGTGCTTGGCCGTGGTGGCGGCGCAGGCGATGGCCAGGATGCCCATGGAGTAGTTGTAGCACTTCCACAGGGCGTTGTTGATGTCATCGGGCCAGTAGAAACCCCAGATGTTGGGGACCGAGGCTACGAGGCAGAAGATGGACGAGAAGATGATGATGGGGATGACGGAGATAAAACCGTCGCGGATCGCCTTGAGGTACTTGTTGCGGGCGATCGCGTTGAAAAAGGGCTGGCCCTTTTCGATGGTGGCGATGAGTTGCTCCATGCAAAGCTCCTAAGAGTCGGTGGGTTGGCAACGATGGTAGCTTTTGACGTTTGATTGCCAAAATGTTGACGTTGCCATTTTGCGACACAAAATAAGACGCGAACCGATGGCCCCTGTGCCTGCGAACCGTCGATTCCTTGCGCGTAAACGTTTGAGCCGCCCGGTGGCTCTGTGTTTGCACAATGGCAACGTTAACATTTGGGCGACAAAAGCCGTTCGGGGAAGCAAAAATGTCGGTGAACGGTAGGTTTTGGGTGGTGAGCGTATGGTGGGGGAGGCGTTGGATATACTTGAAGGCGTTAAAAATGACTGCGTAGGGTGCCACCAATGGCATCGTCGACATAGAAAGATCGACCTATGGCCGCTGTTAAAAAATCGGTTTCCGTTAAGGATGTGGCGCGTCTCGCGGGCGTCTCGGAGCAGACAGTCTCGCGTACGGTGCACGATTCGCCCAGCGTGCGCCCAGAGACCAAGGAGCGCGTGCGTGCCGCCATGCGCGAGCTGGGGTATCGCCCCAATTTTGCCGGTCGATCGCTGCGCCGCGGTAAGTTTAAGACCGTCGGCGTCGCCATGTTCAACATTACCGGTACCGGCAACCTCGACCGTATGGAAGGCTTTGCCGCCGCCGCCGATAAGCACGGCTACGCCATTACCCTCACTAAAGTAGATGGGCATCCGTATACCCTCGAGAGTGCATCGTCGCGTATGAGCGCACTGCCGGTGGACGGTATGGTCGTGATTATGAACCGCATGCCGGCGGACTTTGGAACCTTCGAGCCGCTGCCCGGCATGCAGACGGTGCTCGTTACGATGTTGGAGCACCCGCTGTGCTCTACGGTCGATAACGACCAGTTCGATTGCTCGCGCCAGGTTGTCGAGTACTTGCTGGGGCAGGGGCACAAGACCGTGCACTTTATCTCGTGTCCCGAGCGCTCGCTTTCGGGCATGCAGCGCGAGGAAGGTTGGCGCGAGACATTGCGTGCGCGTGGCATTGAGCCACCGCGACTCGTCCGTGGCGATTGGACGGCACAGAGCGGGTACGCTGCTGGTCAGGCTTTAGCAGACGATCCGACCTGTACTGCCATTTATGCTTCTAACGACGCCATGGCCTACGGCTGCATTCGCGGGCTCGAGTCGTGCGGAAAGCGCGTGCCCCAGGACGTGAGCGTAGTGGGTGTTGATGACAGCCTGGGCGATATCGTGCCCGACCGTCACCTGACCACGGTGCGCTTTGACAACAAGCGCGTCGGCATGTGGGCTGTCGACAAGATTGCCGGCGCCGAGGGGGGTGCGTCTAGCGTGGAACATATGTTGATTCCCGGTGTGCTGGTACAGGGCGATACGGTACGCTGTCTGCGCTAGGGTGTGGAACTGTTTGGGTTGCCACTAATTGTGTTCGATATTGTTCGTATTGATTTAAAAACCGTTCACGGGAGAAAATCGACCGTTCATAGCTCGAAATTGCGTTTTGCATTGTTCTGTTTTGTTTGAATGTTAATGTTTCTGTCATACACAGCGCAGCGCGTATGCCCGGACGCGATGCTCTCCATTGGTTCATATGTGAAAGGAACGCAACATGGCAACCAAAGAAGAAATCTCGATGGTTGGATTCGAGATCGTCGCATACGCGGGTGACGCCCAGACCGATCTGCTTGCAGCGCTCGATGCTGCTCGCGAGGGTGATTTTGAGAAGGCCGAGCAGCTGCACAAGGATGCCAGCGATGCACTTATCGGCGCCCACGACACGCAGACCAAGCTGCTTTCGCAGGAGGCCGGCGGCGGCGAGATGGAGATGACCTTCATCATGGCTCACGCTCAGGACACTCTCATGACCACTATGATCCTGGAGAAGCAGACCCGCTTTACCATCGATGCCTACAAGCGCATCGCCGAGCTCGAGGCCAAGCTCGCCTAACGAGTTCTCACAACCAAGTCCCCTTCCAAAAGCCCTGCCGCTATCCGCGGCAGGGCTTTTTCTGTTCTCCTCCAAGTTGCGGTGAAATAGGGACTGAATAGGGGCCGGCGGGCGCAAAACAATCCCTATTCCACCGCAACTCATCCCAAAATAGTCATTGGGTGTTCTTAAACGACTAGTCGTTGGGGACGGTTTTGGTGCGCTCCGTTCGTCCTCCCGTTCGATTTTTGCTCGGTGGGTATACTTTCTTTCGCATTAAACGCCGGACTGAGGAGGTATCCAAATGCCGGACAACGGATTGATTCAAAAGAGAGACGCGCACGAGATGGCTCATGGGCGTCCTGTCCAGATAACCGAGCACACGACGGTAACCGAGCTGCAGCCCAGCCTGTCCGATGTCGTGTGCGCAAACAAAAAGTTGCAGATTGGCTTTATCGTTGCGCTCGTGGTGCTGGCGTTGCTGTCGGGATTTGTCGCTCGCCCACATTTTGCCGATACCAAGACTTGGGACTCCACCATCGAGGTCATCGACCAAAAGAAAGGCAACGTGCTGGCGCTCACGACCTCGTGCGTGGCGCTGTCTGCGGGCATTACCGCGCTGCCTGGAGATACGGGAACGCCGGTTGCCGAGCAGCTCGCACAGCTTTCGGGTAACCTGGGCATCGTGCTTGCCGTGCTCTACCTCGAGAAATACCTGCTGACCATTTTGTGGTCGGTTGGCCTGGGCATCCTGATCCCGTTTGCGCTGGTGCTCTTTGCGGTGTCGCTCGGCATTCACGGGCGCTGGAGCACGAGCGCCGTCTTGCGCCGCGTGGCGACTCGCGTGCTGGTGGTCGCCATGATCGGAATGGCCTTGGTGCCTGCAAGCGTATGGGTGTCGCAAAAGGTCGACGAAACGTATCGAGTGAGCATCGAGCAAGCCGAGCAAAAGGCGGCCGACGCTGCGGGTGTGGCAGATGGCGACAGCTCCAAAGCAAGCAAGAAAAAGACCGAGTCCACAGAGTCCAAGAATGTGCTTGAGCAGCTTGCCGACGGCGCCTCGGGTCTCGTCACATCGGTGACCAGCGGTGCCAAGCAGATGACCGATGAGATCGTGCATCAGGTGACGGATCTGATCGAAGGCGTCATCGTGATGATCGTGACCTCGTGTGTGATTCCTCTACTGGTGCTCGTGGCGTTCCTATGGCTAGGACACGTGCTGCTGGGGATCGATATCTCCGGTCCCGCGAACTATCTGACGGGTCGTTTCTTGAGCGCTCCGTCCAGACATGCCAAAAAGGGCGGACGGTCTGAGTAGCTAAAACAGCTGTATATACCGGGGAATACCGCCGAAGGGCGGCCGAGACACGTTCTCGGCCGCCCTTTTGTTTGCTGAACACATGGTCGCTACGTCCGCGCCAGACCCAAACGGTCAGCAATCATCCGTGAATGGTATTTGTTCAAAAAAGAACAAAGATAAACAAATAGTTGTTGCAGTTAATGTTCGAATGTGTTCAAATAAACATGAACAGTGAAGAACCGCACATTCAGATGCCCGGACCTGAACGCGATTCAACACTTCCAAACAGAAACTACGCGCCAGCGTATCTCTCAAGGAGGATGTCATGAGGGTTGTAATCGCTTCCGATGCCGACGGTATGTCGATGAAGGAGTCCATCAAGGAGATGCTCATCGCCGACGGTCACGAGGTCGTCGACTATTCCGAGACCCCTGCCGCGGACTTTGTCGATTCCGCGACCGCCGTTGCCAAGGACCTGCTGGAGCACAAGGATTCCCAGGGCTTCGCATTCGATAAGTACGGCGTCGGCTCCTATATGGCCGCCGTCAAGATCAAGGGCATGGTCGTCGCCAACATTTCCGACGAGCGTTCCGCTTACATGACCCGCGAGCACAACGGTTCGCGCATGGTCACCATGGGCCCGGGCGTTGTGGGCACCGAGGTCGCCAAGAAGATCGCCCGCGAGTTCCTGCGCGCCCAGTACGCCGGCGGCCGTCACCAGATCCGTGTCGACATGCTCAACAAGATGGCCTAACGAGAGCCACCGAGAACTCGAACTTCTACCTCAACTTGTGAATTCAGACGAAAGGACGTTCTGATGAAGAAGACCATCGCAATCGGTTGCGACCATATCGTTACGGACGAGAAGATCTATCTGGCCGACCGCCTGGAGCAGGCTGGCTACAAGGTGCTCGACTGTGGCACCTACAGCCACACCCGTACGCACTATCCCATCTACGGCAAGGCCGTGGGCGAGGCTGTTGCCAGCGGCAAGGCCGACTTTGGCGTGGCCCTGTGCGGTACCGGCATTGGCATCACCAACGCCGTCAACAAGGTTCCCGGCGCCCGTTGCGCCCTGGTCCGCGACATGACCTCTGCCCTGTATGCCCGTCGCGAGCTCAACGCCAACATCGTGGGCTTTGGCGGCAAGATCACCGGCGAGTTCCTGATGGCCGATATCATGCTTGCCTTCCTGGAGGAGCCCTACGAGAAGACTCCCGAGCACGATGCTCTGATCGCCAAGATCGACGCCTGCAATAAGGCCGACGCCGAGGCTCAGGCCGACCCGCACTTCTTTGACGAGTTCCTCGAGAAGTGGGACCGCGGCGAGTACCACGACTAAGGGGTTCCGGCGTTCTACCTAACGCCGGACCGGCCGACGCTGCGAAGCCATCTGGCGGGCAATCTGCCGTTCAGCTTCGGCGGCATGACCAGAAGGTCAATGCCGCCTCGCTTCACGGCACCTTGCCTCGCCAGCTGACTTCTCGCTGACGTTGGGGGTACCTGTGGGGTTACCGCTGTTGTTGCGAAGCTTTCTGGTTCAGTAAGCTGCTCCGATAACACGTTTGCTTGCTGAGCTTGTGGGCTTCGTTTTGGCGGGACCCGGTATTCTGCAGCTTTTCAATTGACGGCTCGCGTTTCTGTGAGGGGGCGCGGGCCGGTTTTCTATCAGCCCTATTGACTTGGCGGGCTGTCGTAAGAAAGGGAAGGCTCCTATGGAGTTTGTTCTTGATAACGGTTCTATCCGCGTGGCACTGAGCACGGCGGGCGGGTCGTTCACTTCTATTACGGCCAACGGCCGTGAGTACCTGTGGCAGGGCGACCCGGCGGTGTGGTCGGGCCAGGCACCCATTTGTTTCCCGATCTGCGGCGGCCTTCGTGACGGTCGCGCAATGACCATGGGCGGCCGCGAGGTCAAGCTCGCCCGCCACGGCTTTGCTCGCAAGCAGGAGTGGAAGCTCGAGGAGCAGAGCGACAACATGGTTGTGCTGAGCTTAAGCTCTGCCGACCATGCCGAGTTGCTCGAGCAGTACCCGTATCCGTTTAAGATCGTTGCTCGTTACACGATCGATGCGGAGAAGGTGGCCGTGTCGTACGAGGTGACCAATGAGGGCACCGAGGACATGCCGTTCTTTGTGGGCGGTCACCCTGGCTTTAAGTGCCCGCTTGACGAGGGCGAGTCCTACGACGACTACGAGCTCCGTTTTGAGCAGCGCGAGGCCGCCGAGCTCTGTACTGCCGTTCCCTCGACGGGCCTGATTGATGTTGAGCATCGCAGCAAGAACCCGATGGTTGGCCATGACCTGCCGCTGACCCACGAACTCTTTGACTTCGCAGAGACCATCTTTGACGTGCTCGAGAGCCGCGTGGTTACGTTGACCAAGAAAACCGAGGACAAGGGCGTGCGCCTGACGTTCCCCGATATGCCGTACCTGATTGTGTGGAGCAAGCCCGAGGGCGACTTTGTGGCTGTTGAACCGTGGGGTGGTCTGTCCACCTGCTCCGACGAGGACGATATTCTGGAGCACAAGCGTGGCTGCCTGGTGGCCAAGCCGGGGGAGACCGTCACTCGCGGCTTTGAGATCGAGATCCTTTAACGAGTTATCGTATGTTTGGGGCGGGTTATGCCGTCCCGGAACAGGAGTTCAACATGATTCTGACCGTTACCATGAACCCGTCGATTGATACGCGCTATCAGCTCGACAAGCTGATCATCGACGATGTTAACCGTGTGACGCCCGAAAAGACCGCTGGCGGCAAGGGCCTCAACGTGAGCCGTGTGTTGCTGCAGTTGGGCGACGATGTGCTCGCGACTGGTCTGCTCGGCGGCCACATGGGTGCCTATATGGCCGAGCTTATGGATGCCGACGGCGTCAAGAACGACTTTGTGCCCATCGCCGGTGAGACGCGTATTTGCCTGAATATCCTGCACGAGGGTAATCAGACCGAGCTGCTGGAGAGCGGTCCGCAGATCGCCCCGGCCGAGCTCGAGGCCTTTACGGCCAAGTTTGCCGAGCTTGCAGCGAAGGCGGACGTTGTGACGCTTTCGGGCTCGCTGCCGCGTGGCGTCGATGCCGGCTACTATGCCGAGCTCGTCAAGATCGCCGAGGAGGCGGGCGCCAAGGTGCTGCTCGACACCTCGGGTGCATCGCTTGAGGCCGCGCTGGAGTCTGACGCTAAGCCTGAGCTCGTAAAGCCCAACCTGACCGAGATTAACGGCCTGCTGGGTACGTCCTTTACGACCGATGATGTCGATGCCCTGCGCGAGGCGCTTGCCGCCGATGACCGCTTTGCCGGTATTCCCTGGGTTGTCGTTTCGATGGGCGCCGCCGGTTCGGTGGGCTTCCATGAGGGCCGCGCGTTCCGCGCCAAGACGCCCGCGATTGCGGCTGTGAACGCAACGGGTTCCGGTGACTCGACCATCGCCGGCTTTGCGCATGCCATTGCGGCTGGTGCCGACGACGTCACGGTGCTCAAGACCGCCAATACCTGCGGCAAGCTCAACGCCATGGATCCCAAGACCGGCCACCTGGTCATGGACCGCTGGGACGAGATCTTCAACAACGTTGAAGTAACGGAGCTTTAGGGTTACGCGGTTTACCAAACCTATTGGTTCCGCCGTTCTACCGAACGGCGGACCGGCCGACGCTGCGCGGGCCGCATTTGGACAATCTGACGTTCAACTTCAAGGGCGCGACCAGAAGGTCAGCGCCCTTTCGTTTCGCGTCACCTTGTCTCAAATGCGACCCGCTCGCTCATATGACCCAATCCACTGTCAAGGGCCACAATGGCCCCGCCGAC